>CANDYP010000012.1 GCA_947425005.1 Rickettsiales bacterium
AAAGTGCGTGATTAACAAAATCATGCATTTTTTGCATTCCTTGGTGAATGTCGTTTCTCACGGAAAAACTGAGCCGCATGTTTCTGCCGGCAGGATCCATGACTTGATAGGAGTGGATGGTGACGACGTCAGTGGCGGCGTGAAGTGCGTAAGAAAACATTTCGGCATTAAACATTCGAACATTGCCGAAAAATTTATTTTCCATTTCCGACATGTCGACCTTGAGCTGAATGCCGCCCTGCGGCTTGTAAACCAGCCTCAAGCCATTCACGCCATCGTGATATTCTGCTGGTATTGCTGCTGCAACGGCGGCTTTTAAATCCTCATCAAGATGCTGGCTGTCAATGCCTTCCGCGTAAGCGATTAATAGATTCATGTTGAATCTGTGGCGCTCGGCATTTCTTGCTGTGAAGCTGCGTCTTTCGTCGGGACTGGAAGAGATGAGCGCTTTGGCAACTTCGAAAGGCTGGTCACTTAATGAACCAATCATTTTGCCAAATTCATTGTGGGTTTTGGTGTAAAGCTTCTCGTCCCCAAATATTATAAATCCAATTCGAGCTCTTTCGAGGCCGTAGGTTTTGGAGCCGGTAAAAATAATGGCGAAATCTTTGTAATCTTGTTCTTGGCATATTTTTGTAATGCCGGGAAATTTATTTGCCGGGCTAAATTCCATATTGGTGTGAGCGCTGTCGAAGATCAAAAAAATGCCACTATTTTTGCAAAAAGTTACGATTTCTTTGAGCTCAGCTTTTGTGTAAACAGCGCCACACATGGTTTTGGATTCGAGATACAGGGTGCCGGCGGTGGGATGTTTTCTTGCTGCATCTTCAAGACCGGCAACCAAGATTTTTTCGCCATTTTCTCGATCAACCTTAACCAGATGCACTTCGTAATCCAAATATCCTGTTGTTGCGGTGGCGCGAGCTATTAGTCCGTAGCCGCCGATTGGATAGAGTACGCCATTATTCTGGTCACTATTAATGGAGCGGATCACTCTGGTGTAGGCTTCGTGGCCTCCCAAGGAATAATCAACGAATAGTTTATTGAGGTCGCTGCCTTCGGCGATTAGTCCTTCTTCGGCAAGGAATCTTTTCATCTCCGCAGATGTCAGAGTCACTGATTCTGCCCGGTCTGTTCTGTATCCGTTAAAGCCAGCGGCGCTTGCGGCAGACGTGTCAGAGCTTTGCAAAAAAGATTCTTCTACTCCTCCGGTGGACATTAATACTCCTTTCCTGGAGTTCTCTCTCCACAAAATATCGGTGCGATCGGTGTCTTTGGGCAAGATGTGAGGATGAGGAATTAATTTTCGCCTCTCCGTCAAAATGATTTGAGATATTCTCTCTAGACCTTCGTCCCATTGTTCGTGGGGGTCGCCCGCTGACTTACCAACAGCGCTTTGAAGTGATGCTTCTGTGACTGGTTTAGACATATTTTGGGATTGGATTAAATGCGGAGATACTCACTGAGATCCTAAACAGGCTCGGAACGTGAATTTTCAAAAATCTTAGAGAAATTTATTCTGGCAGAAACAAGAATAGAATAATTCGATTGTCAACTTCTCTTAAAAACTCCCCCCCTTTTTTCAAACTGACACATGACGACCATTTGCCGCTTCGCCCCTTCGCCCACAGGTTTTTTACACGTTGGAAATATTCGCGCTGCCATTATTAATTTTCTCTACGCCAAAAAAACCGGCGGGAAATTTTTGCTGCGTTTGGATGACACGGACATTGAACGCGTGCGCGACGAATATCGCGCAATGATCTTGCAGGACATGGCTTGGCTGGGCTTGGAATATTCTGAACTTTTTAAACAATCAGATCGTTTGGAAAAATATGAAGCGGCGAAGAATTGCTTGATTGCCAGTGGCCGGCTTTACGAATGTTTTGAATCGGCGGAAGAATTAAATCTGCAAAGAAAGGCGCAAATCGCGTCAGGCATGACTCCGATCTACAATCGCGCCTCGTTGAATTTGACGGCGGAGCAAAAAGAAAATTTGCGCGCGTCAGGTTTGACGCCGCATTACCGCTTTTTGCTCGAGGATAAAATCACCTCTTGGGACGACAAAATTAAAGGCAAAATCACTTACGAAGGCCGCCATTTTTCTGACCCAGTTTTGGTGCGCGACAATGGCGTGCCGACTTACACTTTCTGCTCAGTGGTTGACGACGTTGATTACGGCGTTACCGACATTATTCGCGGCGAAGATCACATTACCAACACGGCGATTCAGATTCAGATCTTCGAAGCCTTGGGCGCCAAGGCGCCAGACTTTGCACATTTAGCTTTGGTCAAAGCGAGTGAGGGCAAAATTTCGAAACGGGAAGGTGGTTTTGACGTAAAATCTTTACGCTCTGACGGCTACGAACCAATGGCGATTGTCAATTTATTGGCGCAGATCGGCACTTCAGATTCGATTAAAATTCACAAAGATTTTGACGAGTTAGTGCGCGATTTTTCTTTCGAAAAGTTTTCTAAATCTTCGACGAATTACGACATTTCGGAATTAACTCACATTAATCAGAAATTACTGCAAAGGCTTGATTTGACTGATCTGAAAGCTGAGTTGGAAAAGATGGGATTAGCAGAAATGGATCAGAAATTTTTTGACGGTCTGAAGCAAAATATTACTTTTTTGAGCGAAATAAAAATGTGGTGGCAAGTCTGCAAAGGTCAATTCCGTCACATTCACAAAGCGGGAGACAAAGAATTTTTGCAAATGACGGCGGGCTTATTGCCCCAAGATACTGCGGATGAAAATTGTTGGACAGTTTGGCTGAGTGAGATCAAGAAAAATACTGAGCGCAAAGGTAAAGACCTTTTTATGCCGATTCGTTTGGCTCTAACTGGGGAAGAGCATGGTCCGGAATTAAAATTGCTGGTGAATTTGATTGAGCGTGAAGAGATTTTGAAGCGGTTGAGTTAAGAGTTGTTAGTTGGCGGTGCTTAGTTGGGGGGTTCTTAGCTTTTGGCTAACTGTTTGAACTGTCCGTCGATGAAAGCGCCGTCTTCGACAGATAGTAGGCCGTATTCGATGAGGCCGGTGATTCTAGCTTTGCTGGCGATGTTGATGTTTTTAGCGCGGATGTTTCCGCTAACCTTCCCCCGAACGCTGAGTGATTCAGCAACGATTTCTCCTTCGACGATTCCTTCTTCATGCACTACAACTGCATTGCCTTTGATGGTGCCTTTGATAGTGCCTTCAATTTCTACAACGTTGGCGCTGACAAGATCTCCTTCAATTGTAAGATCTCGGGCGATGATTGTGGGAGTAGATTTGAAGTTGGTACTGATTTGATTTAAACTTTTGGTAAAACTGTCGCTGGTTGAAGTATTTTTGACTAGATCGGAGAACTTAGATTTTAGGTTAGCTATTGACATATCGAGTAGTTTTTTCGTCGTTAAATAAAGAGTCTCCGGCTTCGAGGAATTTTTTTGGATTGAGCGGAGTGTTTCTGTATCTGACTTCGTAATGTAAGTGTGAGCCGGTGCTGCGTCCGGTGCTGCCTTGAAGTGCAATTACTTGCCCTTTTTTTACAATTTGCCCTTCTTTAACTTTTACTGCGGATAAATGGCCGTAACGAGTTGTGATTCCCATTCCGTGGTCAATTACAACGGCATTGCCGTAGTCACTAAAAGCTCCAGCTAAAATAACTTTACCGCCAGATGGGCTTAAAACTTTTTCTCGCTCTGGGCCAACAAAATCTAGACCTTGGTGAGAGGCGTGTCTGCCGGTGATGGGATCTTCCCTAGAGCCAAAGCCGCTGGAGATGTAATAATTTTTCATCGGCTTGGATAAGGGCATCATGCTGGCAAGATTTTCTAGCAGAACCAAGCGGTCGATTTCGTTAACAAATTGAGTTTTTTCCAAGCGTCTTTCTAGTAATTCGTCATTCGGTGAGCTGTCGCCAATGAAGGAGTCTAAAGGATTTAGCGGACCACCTTGGCGGTTGGTAATGCCTTTTTTACCATTTAATGAAATTTCTGTTTCAGTATTTTTTGCTAAATCTTTGTTGGAACCTTTTTTCAAATTTAAGCCGGTAATGCTAATGGCGTCTTCAATGGTTTTGATTCTGTTGTGAGCAATGGAGCGAATATCGGAAAGCATCACGCGGGCATCTTTGATTTCGTTGAAAGTGTGCTGGTCACTCTCCGACAAATCTTTTTCTTTGATATTTTTTGGTTGCTGAAAATCTTGCTCTTGAGCGTTAACTTTGTGGGCGCTGCCGGTGACTGAAATTAAATATTCGTTAATTTTTTTTAACTTGTCATTCACGGTTACGAACTCTTCTTGGAAGTAGTCGTTAACTGATTTGAGCCTGTTTATTTCTTCCGATTTGGCGCTGAGGATTTTGTCGTAACGGAGGGATTGATTGACAAGATTGACGACCCAGATGGCGCACAGTAGTAGGCACAATTGAGAAATTGGTCCAAAACTAACGCTTCTGATCTTTTGGTTGGTTACAAAAAGAACGGTTCTTTTGGCAAAAATTAATTTGTAAAGACGGATAACGAGTTTAAGCGAGAGCAGGCCAGTGGCCTTTAAAGCAGCAAATATTTTCTTTTTCAAAAAATAATTTCTATTCATCAACAACCTATTTTTGTTACTAATTCGCGTTTTGTTTTGGTGTGAAACGCGGTATTTAAAATTGCGATCGGGGGAAGATTGGGATCGACTTATGAAGTGAAAAATTCGGGGCAACAAAACGAGCGGGCATTCTCTTTTTGGACCAAGCAATGTCAAGATTTTTCTAAATTTGCAGCATTGACTAAAAAAAAGTTGTTCCTAGTATGCGCGCCCCTTCCGCCCCCAGCGGGCTTATAAAATTCATAAAAGGTAACAAATGTCTAAAGCTAAAACTAAAAGCGTAGCTGTTGAAAACGTTGGTGACAAACACCCGAAGCAACATGTAGTTAACGTAATAATGACTGACAAAAAAACTCAGTTTCAAATTCTTACAACTTGGGGAAAAGAAGGTGACACTCTAAGATTAGACGTAGATCCAAAAAATCACCCAGCTTGGAGAGAAGATGGCGCGCAAGGTTACATCAATGCTAACGACGCCAGAGTTACTAAATTCAAAAGCAAATTCGGTAATTTTGATTTTGTCGGTGGCGCTGCGGCTGCAGAAGTAGCTAAAGTAGAAGAAGTTAAAGCGGAATAAGTTAGTCAGTAAACTTGTCCAAAGAAATTATCTGTTTAACAGGATGGGGTCAAAAATTTGATTCACTGGAATTCATTTTCAGGGAATCAAATTTTGACCCTTTTTTTGTGTCCTCTCTGAACTACTCCGCTGCTGTGGATGTTGAAAAATTCTTCTCCGACGTAAAGTTTCAAAATCTAAATCCAGAAATTCTGGTGGGCTGGAGCCTTGGCGGCCAATTGGCGCTGCGTTTGATCGAGCAAAAAATTCTCAATCCAAAATTATTAATTCTAATCGCGCCGCCATTTCAAATGGTGAAGTCGGAAAAAATTGCCGCAGCAATGGCGCAAAATACTTTCGTCGAATTTCGTGAACACTTCGCTGCAGCGCCGAGCCAAACTCTTAAAAAATTTTCAATTCTAACTGCGATGAATGATCGCAACGCTGCCGACATTGCCAGAAATTTAGATGTGAACGATCAGAATTTTGACGGGCTGCTTTACTGGCTTGACGAGCTCAAAAGATTTTCCTGTTTCGATTTCAACTTTTCTGAAATGCCGCGCACCGTTTTTTTTCAAGGCGCCGGCGACATGATCGTCCATTCCTCGCAAGCCGATTATTTCAAAGAAAGAATCAAAAATTTTCGCTTAGAGATTTTTAAAAATTGCGGTCACGCCCCCCATTTGAGCGACGTTGCGAAGATGCAGAAAATTATTTTGGAAGAAATTGGTAACTTGGATTAAGCCACGCCATCATTGTGTCGTTCCCTAGTTCGCCGGCGGCGTTTAGAATTCTGTTTTTGCAAATTCCCTCAATTTTAAAACCAAGAGATTGGTAAAGCTTGATGCCGTGTGGGTTGTTTTGGCGGGTGAAAAGTTCGACGCGAGCGATTTCCGGGTGATGATTTTGAATTTCAGCAAGAAGGCGTGCGAAGATTTTTTTGCCCCAGCCTTGTCCTTGGAAGTCAGGATGCACAACTACGGTTAAATTCCCCAAAGTATGTTGGAAGCAGGCGGGATCGAATTTGTAGCAGTGAATTTCAGCGATTAATTTTTGAGGATCTTGCGGATTTTCGGCGACAAAAATTAAACCTTTGGCCAGCGCGTTATTTAAAAAATCTGCGACGTAATTGCTGTTAATTTCTGCGGGAGTGCGAGCAATTCCATTCGCTGTTTCGGCTGCTCCGAGATGCAGTTCGGTGATTTTTTCTAAGTCAGATTTTGTGGCTTTGCGTAGGTTCATTTTAGTTTTAAGAATAAAATAATATTGGCCCGTGACGAGAAGTCCCCATGACCGGCATGCGCTCATCCCCCCCCCTTTATCAGGGGGGCTTTGATCGAGCCTCGGGTAAGTCCCCCTGACAAGGGGGGTAGGGGGGTTTTTCGTCACGGGCTCAGACTAATAAATAATCTAAATCTTCCTCCGATACCCAATCGCTTCGAGCAAGTGATTTTCTTGAATTTTTTCGCTCTGTTCCAAATCTGCAATAGTTCGCGCGACCCGTAAAATTCTGGTAATGCCGCGCATTGAAGTTGACATTTTTTCCACCGATTTTTTTAAAATTTTTCGGCATCCCTCATCAAGCTCACTAAATTTTTCTAAAGTTTTTCCGTCAATTTTAGAATTTAATTTGGGCAGATTTTTCATTAAAGGTTCAGCGTCGTATCTTTTTTTCTGTAGCTCGCGCGCCTTGAAAACTCTGGCTGCCACAATCTCTGAGCTTTCACTTGTTACCGCAGAATTGTCGAAAAAAATATCAACTTGGGGCACGTTAATTGCAATGTCGATGCGATCCAAAAGCGGGCCGGAAATTTTATTTTTGTACTCTTCGCCGCAATGGGGAGCCTTCTTACATTCTTTGGTAGCATCGCCCAAATAGCCACAGCGGCAAGGGTTCATCGCGGAGACCAATTGAAAATTTGCGGGGTAAGTGATGCGGGCGTTAACTCGCGAAATACTGACGTCGCCGGTTTCAAGCGGCTGGCGCAAAGAATCCAAGACCACGCGCGGAAATTCAGCGAGCTCGTCTAAAAAAAGAATGCCATTGTGCGACAAAGAAATTTCGCCCGGTTTAGCTTTAGTGCCGCCTCCGACCATCGCAGGCATTGAGCAAGAGTGGTGTGGATTGCGGTAAGGTCGGTAAGTGACTAGCTGGCCGTCAACAATCTGACCGCTGACGCTGTGAATCATGTTGATCTCGAGAATCTCCTCTAATTCTGGCGGCGGTAAAATTCCCGGAAGCCGGGAAGCGAGCATTGATTTGCCGGTGCCCGGTGGTCCGATTAATAAAATATTGTGGCCGCCAGCAGCGGCGATTTCTAATGCGCGTTTGGCCGATTCTTGGCCTTTAATGTCGGCTAGATCGGGGTAAGTTTTTTGCTCAAAAATTTTATTATTTTCCGGCCGCGACAAAAATTGCGCACCTTTAAAATGATTGATTAAGGAAATTAAGTCAGAAGCGGCGAGAATCTCTAAATCCCCTGCCCAAGCGGCCTCTTTGCCATTTATTTGTGGGCAAATTATTCCACAATTCCTTTGATTAGCGCCGATTGCGGCTGAGATGGCACCGCTAATGGCGCCGATTGAGCCGTCTAGTGCGAGCTCTCCCAAGACAAAAAAATTGTCGACCATTTCTTGTTCTAAAATTCCCATTTCAATCAAGATGCCCAGAGCGATTGGCAGGTCAAAATGCCCACCTTCTTTTTGCAAATCGGCGGGAGCTAAATTAACGGTAATTCTTTTGAAGGGCCACGGTAGGCCGGTGGAGGAGATTGCAGCGCGGACACGTTCTTTCGATTCGCCAACTGCTTTGTCGGGCAGGCCAACAATGTTGAAGAGGACCTGTGCCGAATCAGTCATTTTCACCTGTACGTCAACTTCGACAACATCAATTCCAGCGAAGGAGAAGGTTTTTATTTTTGCGACCATTTTATTTAGTGGGTTTGGCTTGTGATGAAAGCCTGCGGTGTTGGTTTGCTGGTGAATATCTAATTCGTAGTGAAACCAAATACTGCAGGGGATTGTTAATTGGTGAAAAAAATTTGCTACTAAGCGGAGATTTAACGAGGAAGAAAAATTTCTACCCTTGGTTGTTTTTTAACCCCCCTGATAAGGGGGGTGGCCCGAAGGGTCGGGGGGTTTCTCGTCACAAACTCAAACTACTGAATCTGCGCCCTCAAAGCTTTAGTTGCGTCAACCATTAGCTTCAAAGCCGCTTTAGTTTCTGGCCAGTCGCGAGTTTTCAAACCGCAATCTGGATTTACCCAAATTTGTTCAGGCTTCAAAACGTCTAGAGCTTTGCGCAAAAGATTTTCGATTTCTTCTTGTTTTGGAACGCGTGGAGAGTGGATGTCGTAGACTCCTGGTCCAATTTCATTTGGATATTTGAAGTTTACGAAAGCATTCAGCAACTCCATTTGTGAGCGTGAAGTTTCAATTGAGATCACGTCTGCATCCATGTCAGCAATGGCGGCAATGATGTCGTTGAATTCTGAGTAGCACATGTGAGTGTGAATTTGAGTGCGATCAGAAACGCCGGAAGCGCTGATTCTGAAGGCTTCAACCGCCCATTTCAAATATTCGTTCCATTTGCCGCGGCGAATTGGCAGACCTTCGCGAAGGGCGGCCTCGTCGATTTGCACGATTTTGATTCCAGCTTTTTCCAAATCACAAACTTCGTCACGAATGGCGAAAGCGATTTGCAAAGCCGTGTCTTTTCTAGGCTGATCGTCACGCACGAAAGACCATTGCAAGATCGTAATCGGCCCCGTCAACATGCCCTTCATGATTTTTTTGGTCTGAGATTGTGCGTATTTAGCCCAAGCAACCGTCATTGGATTTGGGCGCGAAACGTCGCCGAAAATTACTGGCGGCTTCACGCAGCGTGAGCCGTAGCTTTGCACCCAGCCATTTTTAGTGAAGAAAAATCCCTGCAACTGTTCGCCGAAATACTCCACCATGTCGTTACGTTCGAACTCGCCGTGCACTAGAACGTCTAGGTCGATCTCTTCTTGGAAACGAATCGTGCGCGTAGTTTCTTCCTGCACGAATTTTTCGTATTCCGCGGCAGAAATTTTTCCGGCTTTGAAATCAGCGCGGAATTTGCGCACTTCTTTAGTTTGCGGGAAAGAGCCGATTGTAGTGGTCGGAAGCAATGGCAGATTGATGTGAGTAGCTTGAATTTCTTTACGGGCCGCAAAATTGCTTTTGCGATTCATTAAAGATTCTTCAATTGAGGCGACGCGTTTTTTAACCGAATCGTCGTGAATTCTTTTGGAAGTTTTGCGGTCGGCAATTGCAGCTTTGTTGGCATCTAAAGCAGCTTTAACTTCTGATTCCGAAGCGCCGGCAGCTTTGGCAATTACGGCAATTTCGACAAGTTTTTGCGTGGCAAAAGACAGCCAAGATTTCAATTCGGCGTCAAGCTGATCTTCGGAAGTCAAGTCCACCGGAGTGTGAATTAGCGAGCAAGAAGGCGCCACAATCACGCGGGTTTCGCCTAATTTTTCGACAGCTTTTTTAACCAAAGAAACCGAATTTTCTAAATTGTTAATCCAGATGTTACGACCGTCAACAAGCCCTAAAGACAAGGTTTGGTCAGCTTTCACTAGATTTAAAACTTCAGCGAATTGCTCGGGAGCGCGAACTAAATCAACGTGAACCGAGTCAGTGTTGAGGCTGAAAGCTAATTCAGCATTGTCGCCCAAAGAGTCGAAGTAAGTTGCTAAATGCAGCTTGATGTTGCCAGCAAATTTTTTGATTTGAGTGTAAGCGGAAACGTAAGCCTTTACTGCTTCGCCAGACAAATCAGTCACCAAATAAGGCTCGTCGATTTGCACATCTTTTACGCCGGCTTCTTGCAATTTTTTGAAAAGTTCAGCGTAAGCGCCAAGTAGATTGTCGAGCAAATCAAGCTTGTCCGAACCGTCAACGGTTTTACCGGCAAGCAAGAAAGTAACTGGTCCGATCACAACAGGACGAGTTTCAATTCCCAAATTTTTGGCTTCCAAATATTCGTCAAAAATTTTGGTCGAAGAAATTTTGAACTGTTGGCCGGCTTTAAATTCCGCCACGATGTAGTGGTAGTTGGTGTCGAACCATTTAGTCATTTCCATTGCGGTAACGTCGATCCCGTCGCGTTGCGCGCCACGAGCCATTGCAAAACGCAGATCTAAATCAACGGCATTGCCGCCAGCGAAATTGAAACGCTCCGGAACGGCGCCAAAAAGTGCCAAAGTGTCTAAAATTTGGTCGTAAAATGAGAAGTCATTCGAAGGGATGAAAGCAATGCCGGCGGCCTTTTGAGTCTGCCAGTTTTTGGCTCTGATTTCAGCGGCAGCTTTTTGTAAATCCGCAAGATCATTTTCTGTCGCGCTACGCGTCGACGGGGACGAAGTTTTTTTCCAGTAAGATTCGACAGCTTTTTTAAGCTCGCGATTAGCACCAATTCTCGGGAATCCGAGGTTTGCAGTTTTTAACATTTTTAGTTTTGATTGAGATTGTGCAAGGCTTTGCAACAGAGGTAAATAGCGGGCTCGCCTTGAGGTAGTTTATTTTCGATTTTTTTCTTTCGATTCTTTTTCAGCGGCAATTTGCAGGCCAAGCTCAAAAAAAATTTCCGCCAAAAGTTCAGCCTGTTTTTCAGTAAATTCGGCCTCTCTTAGGTGACGGTAAATTTTAAGTGGTTTGCTGAAGTAGCTTTCGTTTTCGGAAGGTGTCATTGGTGTTTGTGGTTGTTGGTAAGTGGCGACTTAAGAGATCCTGGGCAAATTATTTTTCCCCAATTTCAAAAGCAAGGCGCGATTTGGAAGCTTGTGTTTTGCTACTCCGAAACTTACTTTGCTCGCAAATTTCCCCCAAACAAAAATCAAAAACATGACTATTCACAACACCGATCTGGTTATTGTCGGCGCGGGTCCGGCTGGGTTGTTCTCAATCTTCGAAGCGGGGATGTTAAAAATAAAATCGCACGTGATTGACACGTTGGAAGTAATCGGCGGCCAATGTTGCGCTCTTTATCCGGAGAAGCCGATCTACGACATTCCGGCCCATCCCAAAGTGCAGGCCAGCGAATTAATCGAATTGCTCGAGGCCCAAGCCGCGCCATTCGCGCCCACTTACCACTTAAATCAACGCGTGGACAAAATCACCAAAAATGCTGACGGCTTTCTGATTGAAACTTCCAAAAATACTAAAATTAATTGCAAAGCCGTAATCATTGCTGCGGGTTGTGGAGCCTTTGGTCCCAATCGTCCACCCATTGACGGCATTGAAGAATTTGAAGGAAAATCCATTTTTTACGCGGTGCGTTCAAAAGCAGAATTTGTCGGCAAAAATGTGGTGATTGCTGGCGGCGGTGATTCCGCCGTGGATTGGGCTTTAAGCCTGGCTGAAATTTGCAACAAAGTTTACGTGGTGCACCGTCGCGACAAGTTTCGCTGTGCTCCCGAAAATGCCGACAAAATGAAGCAATTAGCCGCGGAAGGTAAAATCGAATTAGTAATTCCGTTTCAGTTGGATGGCTTAGAAGGCGCTAACGGCAAGCTCTCCGCCGTTTTAGTAAAAGACTTCGACGGCAATGTAAAAAAACTCGAAGCCGATTATTTGCTGCCATTCTTCGGCCTAGCAATGGAGCTCGGCCCAATCGCCGACTGGGGCCTCAACCTCCACAAAAGCCACATTGAAGTCGAGCCCTCCACAATGCAAAGCTCCGAACCCGGAATCTACGCCATCGGCGACATCGTCACCTACAAAAATAAATTGAAACTAATCTTAACCGGCTTCGCCGAAGCCGCCACCGCAGCCCACGACATCTACAAACTCGTCCACCCCAACCAAGTCTTCCACTTCGAATATTCCACGTCGAAAGGCGTGGTCTAAACCTCCTTTTGCAAAGGAGGCTTTGCTGAACTAAAATTTTTTAAATCAAATAATGACCTACCAACCCCCCTTCACAATCACTGAATCAATGCTCAAAGCGGTTGCTGAGATTTGTAAAATGCTTGGTCGTTGGTCGGTTGAGAGTGGGTCAAATCTGACTCCGCAGCTGCGGCGCAATAATCGTATTCGTACGATTCACGCATCATTGGCAATCGAAAATAACAGTTTAACCGAGAAGCAAGTTAGTGCGGTGATTGAAGGCAAAAGAGTTCTTGGTTCGCCGCGCGAAATTTTGGAGGTGCAAAATGCTTTTGCGACCTACGAGAAAATGTCGGATTGGAAGTCGTCAAGTTTACGAGATCTGCTCAAGGCGCATAAAATTTTGATGCAAACTTTGATTTATGAAGCGGGAAAATTCCGCAGTGGTTCGGTTGGAGTTTATCGCGGCAAGACCTTGATTCATCTAGCTCCACCAGCTGACCGCGTGCCGCACTTGATGAAAGATTTGCTCAACTGGCTTGGCAAAACTGACACCCACCCCCTGATTGCTAGCTGCGTTTTTCATTACGAGTTTGAATTCATCCACCCCTTCTCTGACGGCAATGGTCGAATGGGCAGATTGTGGCAGAGCTTGATCCTTAGTAAGTGGGAGCCGTTATTCAGCTTTTTGCCGGTTGAGACGATAGTCTACAAACAGCAAGCCAAATATTATCAGGCGCTGAATAGCTGCAACAAATCTGGCGACTCAACTCTTTTTATTGAATTTATGCTTAACGCCTTACTTATCACGATGCAGGAGGTTGTAGTCTAATGTTCTCCAAACTCGAATTTCTAATCGCCTTTCGTTACCTCAAGTCCAAGCGCAAAGAGGGGTTTATTTCAATCACGGCGATTTTTTCGTTGGTGGGAATAATGATTGGGGTGGCCACGTTGATTGTGGTAATGTCGGTAATGAATGGATTTCGGTACGAGTTGGTGAATCGGATCTTGGGCGTCAATTCGCACCTTACGATCTACAGCCACGGGGCGCAAATTGCGGAATATCCGAAGCTTGTCGCAGAAATTAAAAAAATTCCCGGCGTCGAATATTCCAATCCGATTGTTGAAAGTCAGGCAATGCTGTCGTCGCGAAGCAAGAATGCTGGCGGCTTGATTAAAGGCATTCGCCTCGAAGATCTCAAAAATAAAAAACTAATTTCAGGAAATATTACCGGCGGAAATATTGAAAAAATTGCTGAAAAAAATTCGGTTTTGATCGGCTCGGCAATTGCCCAAAGCATGAATTTGAAAGTGGGTGATCCGATTAAAATTATTTCGGCTGAAACCTCCGAGACCATTATTGGTGCCATTCCGCGCATTAAGACTTACCAAGTTGGGGGAGTGTTTGAATCGGGTCTTTACGAATACGATTCCACCACCGTTTTCATGAATTTTGAAATGGCGCAGACTCATTTTCACTTTCCTGGCACCGTTTCCGGAATCGAAATTTTCGCTAAGGACGCCACGCAGCTCGACCAAATCAAAGAAGAACTTTACAAAATTTTGCCCCAATATCAGAACCTCTACATGGTGGATTGGCAGCAGTCCAACGCTGGCTTCATCGACGCTTTGAAAGTTGAAAGCAGCGTGATGTTTTTGATCCTCACTTTGATCATTTTAGTCGCCGCCTTCAACATCATCTCCAGCATGATCATGTTGGTGAATGACAAAAATAAAAACATCGCGCTCTTACGTACGCTTGGGATGACGAAGGGGGGAGTAATGCGAATATTTTTAATTTGCGGCTCTTCGATTGGATTTGTTGGAACTTTCCTCGGCTTCGTAATCGGCGTACTTTTCTCCGCCAACATCAACAACATCAAGCTCTGGCTGGAATCCGTAACCGACACCACTTTGTTCAATCCGACGATTTATTTCCTCTCCACTCTGCCGTCGAAAGTCTTCGCTTCTGACGTAATTTTAATCGTCGGAATGTCGCTAGTAATCTCCTTCCTCGCCACCCTCTACCCCGCCTACAAAGCCAGCAAAGCCAACCCTGCTGAGATCTTGCGCTACGAATAATTAAAAACCCGTCGGTTGAGCTTCGTTAAAACCAGGGATGGTTCCTGCTGTGAAACTTCTGCAGCAGGAACCTTCCCTGGTTTCGACTCCGCTCAACCGACGGGTTTTTTTACAACCGACGGGTTTTTTTAAACTACAATTTCAAAACAATAGACCCCACCGAAGCGCGGCTTTCTAGCTCTTGGTGGGCTTGGGCAACATCTTTGAAGGCGTAAGATTTAACTTGGGGTCTTAAAATTCCCTTCTCAATTGCCGTAAAAACTTCACTAGCTGACAAAGCCAATTCAATGCGATTGGCTTTGTAGAGCGCCATTGTTGGGCGCGTCAAATAAAGCGAATTCGACACCAAAAGATTTAAATCCAATTTGTCAGTGGAGCCGGAAGATTCTCCGAAGCTAACGCACATTCCCATTGGCCACAAACAGGCCAAAGATTTTTCCAAAGTGTCTTTGCCGACTGAATCGTAAACCAAGCCCACGCCTTTGTTTTCAGTGATTCGCGCCACCTCTTCGACAAAGTTTTTAGTTTTGTAATTAATGACGTGAGTGCAGCCGTTATTTTGGGCAAAAGGAATTTTGGCGTCGTCGCCCACCGTGCCAATTATTTCCAATCCCAAATATTTGCCCCATTGGCAGAGGAACTGACCGGTGCCGCCGGCCGCGGCGTGAACTAAAATTCTTTTAGCGCGAGTCGAAATGTAAACGCGGTGCAGCAAAGCGTGGGCGGTTAAGCCTTTTGACAAAGACCCTGCAACTTGTTCGTCCGTAAGGGTTGAAGGCGGAACGACCAAGTGGTGTTGCAAGATTGCTCTTTTCTCGGCGTAAGCGCCAATTGGGCCGGTAGCGTAAGCGACGCGATCCCCGGCTTTAAAATCTGTGACGCCGGGGCCGACCGACTCAACAATGCCAACCGCTTCCGAGCCTAGAATGGCTGGAAATTCCGGCAATTTGTATTGGCCGCGACGAAAAGCAACGTCGAAAAAATTCACCCCAATTGCGGTGTGCTTCACTACAACTTCTCCTTTTTTTGCGACCGGTTCTTCAATTTTTTTGATTTTCAAACAGCCAGCGTCGCCGGTTTTGCCCAGAAGAATTGCTTGCATTTTTCGTTATTTTTTAAGTTTTTGGGGGAGAAAAAAGATCCCCTTAATTTCATTTTACAGCCAGCTAAATGCAACACCAAAATCTATTTGTCTTTGACATTGAAACAATTCCCGACACCGCGGCTGCCAAGAGATTGCTTGATCTCGCAACTGACGACAAAAATGAATTACGACAAGCTTTAACCAACTACCATTTGAAACTCACCGACGGCAAAAATTCTTTTTTGCGCCAACCTTTTTGGCAGGTGGTTTCGATTAGTTTTTTGGAAGCAGAAATTGTGCGCGATTTTTCCGGACAAGAATTTTACCAAATTAAAGACATTCGCTCCGGTGGCGATTTAGTTAGCACGGAAGCCGATTTAGTGCGCGGATTTTTTGCCCATTTGAAAAAAAATCTTTCGCGCCTAGTCAGTTTTAACGGCAAAAGTTTTGACCTTCCTGTGCTCAAATACGCTGCAATGAAACACGAGGTGGAAGCGGCTTGGCTCTACAAAATGGGCGACAAGTGGAACAACTACAATCAGAAATATTCGCTCGATTGGCACTGCGATTTGGCCGACGCTTTTTCTGATTTTGGCGCTTCGGCAAAAGTGAAAATGAATGAGCTTTGTGCGGCGTTTGGATTGCCGGGGAAGATTGGCGTGGACGGCTCGCAAGTAATGCAAATGTTCGACGCCGGGCAGTTGCAAGAGATTAGAAATTACTGCGAGACTGACGTGATTAACACTTACCTTTTGTACCTAACTTACCAACACCACAACGGCTCAATGTCGAAAGATTCTTTTGCGAAATGTAAAAAAAATCTCGCAGAATTTCTGGAAAAAAATTCAGAAATGAAACCGCATTTTGCGGAATTTTTGAGTGCAATGCAGTTGCAGAAGTGAATTGTCACATGCATGTGACAATTCAGAAGAATGGCGCCAAATAGCTGCCAGTAAAGGCTTCAGAGGCTGTCGAAGCTGCGTCGAAAAATTACGAAATTAGCCAACAAATTTCTTGTATTCGTCGCTCAAAATTCTGGCGATTTTTCCGGCTTTACCGAGGCCAATTATTTTGCCGTCGATTTTGGTGACTGGACGTAAAATTAAACTCGAGCTCGTCAAAAATACTTCCTTCGCCGCCAACATTTCGGCGACGTCAAAATTTCTTTCTTCAACTTTAATTCCTTTTTCCTGCGCCATTTCAATCAGACGATTGCGCGTAATGCCGCGTAGAATCAGGTTGTCCGGCGCTTTGGTGACTAGAGTGTCGTCAGCGTTAACAATGAAAGCGTTGGCGAAAGTTCCTTCGGTTACAACTCCGTCGCGCACAAAAATTGTGTCGTCAAATCCCAGATCTTTGGCTTTTTGATTTAAAAAACTCGAAGCGAATAAGGCGACGGACTTAATGTCACAGCGCTTCCAGCGGATGTCTTCGTGAGTCATTGCCGACACGCCTTTTTCAAATTCTTCGTCAGTTAATTTTTTCCCCAAAGCGACAGTTGCAGAAATTGTCGGCGTTAAATTTTTGGGAAAAAATGGCACACGGTTCGTGGCGCCGCGCGTGATCTGGATGTAGCAGATCCCTTCATTCATTTTATTTTTTTCGAAAAGTTCAATTTGCATTTTGAGCAAATCTTCTTTTTGGAAATTGTGCTCGATTCCCATTTCACGCAGACTTCGAAAAAGCCTTTCCACGTGTGGTTCGCCGTCAATCAGGCGACCGTTTTTAAAAAGCGTAACTTCGTAAATTCCGTCGGCGAATTGAAAACCGCGGTCTTCAATGTGGACGTGACATTTGTCGTGCGGCAGAAAATCGCCGTTAATGTAGCTGATGCGGGACATGTTTTGGGGATTGAGGTTGTTCGGGAAATTAGTGTGAATCTGTGACGAGAAACCCCCCTACCCCCCTTATCAGGGGGGCTTTGATCGAGTTCGGTGCAACGCCCCCCTGATAAGGGGGGTAGGGGGGTTTCTCGTCAGAAACTCGGAATTACTTCTTCAAAATCGACTTACCTGCGTACCTAGCGCCGCTGCCCAAATACTCTTCAATGCGAATTAACTCGTTGTATTTCGCAGTGCGGTCTGACCTGCACAAAGAGCCAGTCTTGATTTGCCCAGCATTAGTGGCCACGGCAATGTGCGCAATCGTAGTGTCCTCAGTCTCGCCCGATCTGTGCGAAATAATATTGTTGTAGCCCGCGGCTTTGGCGATTTGAATGGCGTTTAAAGTCTCAGTCAAAGTTCCGATCTGATTGAATTTTACCAACATTGCATTGGCCATTCTTTCGGTAATTCCTTTTTTCAAAATTTTCGGATTAGTCACAAAAAGATCGTCGCCGACGAGCTGAATTTTGTGGCCCAAAGTTTTGGTGACATTCTTCCAGCCTTCGAAATCGTCTTCGGCGCAAGCGTCTTCAATCGAAAAAATTGGGTAATTGTTGACGAGTTCTTCGTAGTAACGCACTAGTTGGTCAGAGCTGAGCACGCGTCCTTCGCCGGCCAAATCGTATTTGCCGCCAGAGGAAGAACCAGAAGGAGAATGTTTGTAAAATTCGGTGGAAGCACAATCCAAAGCGAGAACGACTTCCGATCCCAGTTTGTAGCCTGCCTTCTCCGTGGCCTGGGCAATGTAGTCCAGCGCCTCTTTGGCCGAATCTAAATTAGGAGCGAAGCCGCCTTCGTCGCCGACGTTAGTATTGTGTCCGTCTTTCTTGAGCAGCGCTTTCAAATGCTGAAAAATTTCTGCGCCAATGCGAATGGCATCTTTCACCGAATCCGCCCCCACCGGCGCAATCATGAATTCCTGAATGTCGATTTTATTGTCGGCGTGCTTGCCGCCGTTGATGATATTCATCATTGGCACCGGCAGAATGTGTGCTTCTGTTTTGCCCAAATATTCAAAAAGAGGAATTTTTTTAGAAACTGCCGAAGCCTTAGCCGCAGCCAACGACACCGCCAAAATCGCATTCGCACCAAGATTCGATTTATTTTCCGTGCCGTCCAATTCGATTAAAATTTGGTCAAGCTCACGCTGATTTTCGGCGTCGAATCCGATTAATTTTGCGGCGATTTTTTGGTTCACATTTTCAACCGCTTGCAACACACCTTTGCCTAAAAATCGCGCCGAATCATTGTCGCGAAGTTCGCAAGCTTCCAAGCTGCCAGTCGAAGCCCCAGAAGGCACGGCAGCAATTGCGACTGATCCGTCGCTCAAAGAAATTTCTGCTTCCAAAGTGGGAAATCCGCGCGAATCAAGGATCTCACGCGCTTTAATGCTTGTGATTTTTGTCATTTAAAGATTTGAATTGTGTTTCTGGGAGGGGGCGGCGAAAGTCTCCGCGCCTTCTAAAAAAATGTCAATTTCCAATTCCGCCTCCACGCCAATTCCCCGCCAATGTTTTTCAGCCAATGTTCCGAATAATTCTCCTAATTTCACTAATCCTACTCGCTCTGCCCTGGCTCCAAAAAGCCAAAGATTACGCAGTAGGCAAAGCCCGCACGGTGAAAGAAACCGGTGAAGTGGTGGGCGAGGTGGTGGTCAAAGCGGTGAAGCACAATAAAGGGGAGAAGGAATAATGGGTTTTGTAAATATTTTTAAGATTAGGGGGGAGGAATAATGTCGGCAGAACTGCTACTGAAAGCCTTCTCCAAGAGAGTGGCTAACGCAAAAAGCCTTTATTCTAGGGATCTCTCCACCAAGGAAGGCTTCCTCAAGCGTGTTGCAGAAATAGATGAAGAGCTCAAAGCAATGCTTGAAGAAGCTGTCGAAAGTGTGGTCAAAATTGAGGATCAGGCGTGGGAGCAACTATTTGGGCAATGTGTTCATCATGGCCTGAGGGAATGCGAAAAATTAATAAGAGTCCAACGGTATGACTTATTCCAAGTATTTTATGACGATGACGCTTCTCTGATTGAGGCTGTTTTTTTAGCAAAATTCCCTCGGAGTTCTGAGGAGGGGGGGGGTGCTGAAATAGCGCCTGGAGCTGAAGTTCAGCATCAAAGAGAAGTGCCCTCCAACGCCGTAACAACAGCTTTGGATCAGAGCTCAGGCGATCAAGAAGTGGTGGAGCCTGACAGCATCCATCTAGCCGGGCTGCAAGAGAGTACTGCAACCACAGAAATCGAATCTCTCCTTTTACTCTTTCAACAACTCCAAGATGAGCAGCTCAGCAAGAAAGCTAAAAAAGATGCGTTGGCTGTTGCGCAGTCGCAGTCACAAGAAAATTTGACGGCGGGAAATGGAGGGATGAGTGCAGTTAGCGTCAGTGTAGCAAGTTCAGTCCAACTAAATCATCTTTCAGCAACTCCCACTTCAATCAAATCTGTTGATCAGGAGGCTGAAAAAGCAAAAGCTTGGTTTCTCGCAAATGCTGCGCAAATGTCGACACCTACTACACCTCTTGTTTCGGCGTCTAGTTCGAGTAGTGCAGATTCCACAATGCTAAGTAGAACTTCCGATGTAGCTGAAGCAGGAGCCGCAGGCAGAATGAAGCGTACGCGATCTCCAGAGGCTCCAGAGGCCGCACAAGAATCACAGATGAAAGCCGCCGCGCTAAAATCTAAGCTTACTGCTGCACGGCAGAGGCAACAAGAAGATCTGAGGCGACAAAAAGAAGGTGGAGTGGCTACGGGTCAGGCAAAGAAGGTCGATGCAAAGTGGAAGATGAATGACTTTTCGCCCGAACCCCAACGAACCAATCCTTCAGCGGTTTTCGCTCCAATAGGAGCCTCGTTCGTTTCTCAGAACGGCGAAGTTAGCTCTGCTGTGCAATGGGAAGGGGCAGTGCCACCTTTTTCTTGTGGCGTTAAGGGAGAAGAAAGAGTAAAGCATGCGGTTGTTAAAAATTCTCACAACAGTGTTGGTACGGTAGTAGCAAGCGTCGGCGTTGGAGAGCGTTCCAAATTCGATGTGACTCAAATATTGCCACCTCCGCCACCTCCTGTTTCTGCTGCTCCAGTTCTAGCGAATGCCTCCTCCTCACTTTCTGCGAATGCTGCTAAATGTTCTGCTGTTCAGCAGCAGCCCGCAACTCTTACAGACCAAGAGATCCAGCAACAAATTAATTACATCAAAGAGCGAGTATTTGACAACGCGCTTTCAGGAGGAAAAGGGGCTTTGACGAAGCAGGAGGAAGATCGGGAGGCGAGTTCTGAGGGGCGGCCTTTAAAGCACAGTGCTGTCAAAGAAACTTACGCTCCCGCTACTCACATTTTAGCGGAGTTGGCTTATTTGAAGCGGGATGAAGTTGCGGGGAATAAGTTGTTGAGAGCTTTGAGTAAGTTGCAAAACAAATCCGAGAAGACCGAAGGATCCGGGACGCCCAATGAAAATATTTGGCTAAAGGAGCTTACGACTTTGGATAAAAAAGTTTTGATTGCGGCTTACAATTTCAAAGTTCGGAGCGGCGGCAATTCAATATCCGGAATATCCGACGCAGAGGCAAAAAAGTTGGTTGAGTCGCGAGTGAAGCGCGACGGAGGAGTGTGGTCAGCGCCGTCGTTGGACGTGGAATTAACAGCAAAAATCGAGAATATTCTTAATTATTTTTCCGACTCAATTGAGGGAGGGGCAGAAAGTATTAATGCTGCCCTCGCAAAAACTAGTCAAAAACAAAAGGAGATTTACGGATTTAATTCTGGAGAGGGTGGGATTTTGAAGGAAGTAAAA
>CANDYP010000013.1 GCA_947425005.1 Rickettsiales bacterium
TTGCTGTGAAGCTTCTACAGCAAGAACCTTCCCTGGTTTCGACTCCGCTCAACCGACGGGTTTTTTTGAATATTAGATTCCTCGAACATTCTTATGCTCTTGGCCATCCAACCTTTGACCCTCAACCTGCATAATTATCGTCGATGGTGTCTGTTTCAAAACTTTTGCCGAAGACAATAAAACCTGATTCACAACATCTCGCGACACTGATCCTTGAATTTTTTTTAGCTTCGTAACCAGCTCAGGATCCATCGCCCGATTTAGCCTCTCGTCACCTTCCACTGTAAAAATTAATAAATTCAGCGCCGCGCGCATCAGCTCAGGACTATTGTCAATCAAGGTGTCGCCATTGCCATTAAGCACCACATTACAAAAATCATTGCCACTCCAAGAGGTGTGACCAACCTCATGAAAATTGTCATTTTCTTCCAAAACATTTTTGACCTGATCTTTAAAACTTTTGTGAATCTTCTCTTTCAAAGTTTTTTCTTCCTTCTCCATCACGCTGCATTTGACGTCTTTTACCTCTGATCCAAGCTGACGCATTTCATTCAAAATATTCGTCACATTTTCTTCGACATTTTCGGAGCTATCAAAATGTGCGATCGCTGCCATCTGTTTGGCGGTATCAAATAAGATTATGATTTTACCATTTTTGGCATTGGGTGCGACAATCAAAGAGTCGCCAATTACGACACCAAATTCGCCACGAAGAATTATTTCTGGATTTTTTTTCGCTATGTCGTGCAGGTCAATCATGTTTGCAAATGTAAGTAATTATTAGAATTCTGCGGGTTGCTATTGAAGATTTATTAATCAAAATTTGGGTGTTGTGAGCTAGCTGTAAATGACTAGCCAAAGCCTTCCAAAATATCTCCAAAACATCCATGAAAGACACGAATAACTTCTATCAGTCCTCCAAAAATGCTGTCTTAATTTTTCCGGATGGTTCTTGTTTTTATGGTTACGGTCTCGGAAAAAAGTCTCTCACAAATTCTCCGGCGAAGGGAGAAATATGTTTTAATACCGCCATTACCGGCTATCAAGAAATACTTACAGATCCCTCTTACGCTGGCCAAATAATTAATTTCACTTTTCCTCACATCGGAAATATCGGCACCAATAATTCTGACATTGAATCAAAAACCCCCAAGGCTTGCGGCCTTATCATTCGTGAGCCCATCACCAATCCTTCGAGCTACCGATCTGAATCTCATCTTAACGATTGGCTGCTAAAAAATGGCATTACTGGCATTTGCGGAATCGACACCAGACAAATCACCAAACTAGTTAAAGACAATGGCGCCAAGGTTGTAGCGATCTTGTATCAAGATGAAATTAACGAAAATACAATTCAGAAAATTGTCGCAGAGTTAAAAAATACTCGCGATCTAGACGGCGCTGAACTCGCTTCTGTTGCCAGTTTGAATCAAGAATATGCTTGGCCTATTGAGGGCAAATGGCAGCAAACAAAAAATTCCTACAATCAAGTTTCGCAAAAAAAATTCAAAGTTGTGGCGGTTGATTACGGCGCCAAACTCAACATTCTGCGCTGCTTAACTGAGGCAGGTTGCGACGTAAAAGTTGTCGGTGCCAAGGCCACTTTCAAAGAAATTATGGCGCACAATCCAGATGGAGTGTTTTTGTCGAACGGTCCGGGAGACCCCGCCGAAACAGGCAAATACGCCATCGCTCCCATTCAAGAAATTCTAAAAAATAAAATTCCGCTTTTTGGAATTTGTTTGGGACACCAATTGTTAGCTTTGGCAATCGGCGCTAAAACCACTAAAATGGCGCAAGGACACCGCGGTGCCAATCATCCGGTGCAAAATTTAAAAAATAAAAAAGTCGAAATCACCAGCCAAAATCACGGCTTCACAGTAGATGCAGATTCAATGCCCGCTGATGCCGAAGTTACTCACATCTCACTTTTTGACCGCAGCGTCGAAGGCCTAAGATTAAAAAATGGCCAAGCCTTCTCAGTACAATACCACCCCGAAAGCTCCCCAGGGCCAGATGATAGCTTTTATTTGTTTGAAGAATTTGTGAAGTTGATGGGGAAGAAGTAGCTCGTTCAATCGTTAGAACCTATTCAAAATCTCTACCTGCGACGGCCGCAAATGACGGATTTGCTGCGATCCGCTACTTGCAAATCCGTCATTTCCAACTTTGTAGAAGCAAGATTTTGAACAGCTTCTTAAGCCTTTAACATCTCATCAATCACATCAAACAACTTCGTTCTAGAAGTTGATTTTTCTACGTGACTATTCATGCCGCTATCAAGAGCCCTCTGAATAGTTTTTTCATCAGACGAAGACATCAAAGCTACGATCGGAATAGTTTTGTAATTCTTAAATTTCTTAAAAATACTCCCTTCTCGAATTGCTTTGGTGGCGTCGTAGCCATTCATTACAGGCATCTCGCCATCCATCAAAATCAAATCAAAATCTTCTTTATCGAGAATTGCTAAAGCCTCTTGGCCATTTTCTACGTTACGAATTTGGTAACCTCTACCTTCCAAACTTTTTGTAGTGACTCGGATATTAACCGGATTGTCTTCGACTAAGAGGATGGATTTATTTCGTATATTTACGGTTTTGATATTGTTGCCTGATAATTTCACGGTGACAGGAACTTCTTGTTGTAAGCCTTGTAGAATGCCATCTAGCAGTGTGAGGCCAAAATAAAGTTTAACTTTTGTTCCAACTCCACTCTCTGATTCAACTTCAATCTTGCCGTGATGAAGTCTGATCAACTTAAAGACAATCGGCATGCCAATGCCGTGGGAATCTATCTCTTTTTCTTGTGAGATGATTGATTTATCGATGTCTTTGCCGCTGCCATTTAAGTATTTTTTAACGTCTTCTTCGTTCATGCCAAATCCCTGGTCAGCTATTTCGATGTAGATCTGGTTGAATTCTTTGAGGTGTTTAACAGTGATCGTGACAACCGTTTCTGACCTGCTGTATTTCACAGCGTTGGTAATGAGATTGGTCAAAATTTGCTTCATTCTTCTGACGTCGCATCTCAACTTAGGTAAGTCATCCTCAATGTTGGTTTTCAACTTAACGCAGTGGCGCATTGCTAGACTGCTATTCATGAATACCACTCCTTCGATCAAAGATTTAACGTAACATTCTTTGATTTTTCCTAAGCCAAACTCACCGGTTTCAAGCTGATTATTGTCGAGCAAATCTTTGACGAACTCCATCAACTCGTCGGATTGGTCAGAGATCGTTTCAACTATTTGCAAATCTTCGTTGGTAGAAATTTCAGTTTTTTTCTTGGAGTCCAAAATGATTTTGGACAGGCCGTGAATTCCAAAAATATAATTTTTAATGTCATGGGCAATGGAGGCGAGGAGGTTGTCTTTGGCCTCATTGGCTCTTTGCAAAGAGTGTCTCAAATGTCTTTCTGTATTCAGCAAAGAGACGATTTTTGTTTTGAAAAGAAATAAAATTACCAAGAAAAAAATGGTGAGGCAGAGAAGCTCTAATATGCGAGGCAGGATTAAGGTGGCAAATTGTTGATCGATAAAAGTTTTGTCGAAGCCGGTAAGGGTAAGGTAAGGATAGTTATCAAATTTTCTGTAATTACTAAAGTTGATGTCCCCGACTTTTATTTCTTCCTTTAGATTTCCATCTTTTTCGTAAAGATTTTGTAAATCAAAATTCTCTTTAAAGAAATTACTGTCTTTGCCAAGCATGATGTCGCTAGATTCCAGCACTATTTTTAAATCTTTATCTAAGACAATAAAGCTAGTTCCCCTTTTTAATTTTGAGGCGATTCTTGTTGTAAGTTCGTTGATATCAAAGCCCACAACGATGGCACCAAGATATTTTTCATTGCCATCAACTACGCCAGTTCCAGCGGGAATAACCCAGGCGCCGCTTGGGTCTCCAATGGTTGGAAATGATACTTGTAGCGTCCAAGGATTTTTTGGAGACAAGAGTGTGTATTGTCGATTTGACATGTTGGGAGGGTTATCGCGAATACCAAGCCTACTGTTAACGGATTGGTAATTTTTGCTATCAACCCAGTCGAAAGATGACCAAGAAAATAATTCAGTATTTCGGTGTTTAATTTTGTCTGATTCGCGAAATAATTTTAAGATAAATTTTAAATCTGCTGCCCCATGTTGAGCGATCTGCTGACCGATATGGTTGTTAATTTGATTTGCATAATCAAATGTTTCAGAAATAATTATCTCTATGTTTTTTGCTTCTTTTTGAAGATCTTTAGAATTTTCATTCGCACTACCTTTAAAAGAAAAATACGCAAAAATTACTGCCGACAAGATTACGGCCGCAGTAGTAAGTAGTGCGAAAAATAAATAAGCTCTTGATGGAGTTAAGTCTCTAGTGGTGTTTTTGTTTGTCACAAAATTCGAAAAGTTTTTAAGTTCAAAAATGCAGGATGCATTTTTGAAAAAATTGTTTGAACCAACTTAGTTTAATTTATGAGCAAAGAAGTATTTCAGTCTCTTTTTAAAGAAGGCAGAGCGTTTGGGGTTATGCTGGCAAGAAGCTACGGTAGCAAAATATCAAGCAGAAATATCTCTCAAGATAGGCTAGATACAGAGAAAAAGTTTAGATTATTGTTCAATCCAGTGATTGAAGAATTTAAAGAACATCCAGCTTTAGATCATCCATTTTTTCAATATCTAAAAGAGCAATCACAAGAGGGGTTCAATTCGAGACAATTTGCTATCTATCGTGATAATTTTTTATTTAGAACTGAGGCTACAATTCCATCTGTGGCAAGAACTGTTGAGAAAGCTGCCCTTAGCGGAGATATGCAAACTGTCACAGATACCATTTCCAATCTTTATGATGAAGGTGGATATGGAGATCCTAGCAAAGTACACAGCAAGCTTTTGCTAGATTCTCACAATAAACATGGTGAAAGAATATTTGGACTTTCTCCACTTGAGGATCTGAGAGGTGCAAGAAAATCACCGTTTTTAGTTCCTGAAGTTATTCAGTATAGGCAAGCCAAGTTATCAGTTTTTAACAGGTCATTCCCTTACATAGCAGGCAATACTTTTGCTCATGAACTTGCTGCTGATGGCATGCTGGACAATTTTAGAAAAGCTTTTTTTGAGCCTTACAAGGGATATTACAAGCCAGAGGATTACGTTAGGTTAACAGAATATTTTACTGCACACAAAGATGATGAAAAAGAGGGTGGAGATGTTGAGGCTCAGCATGCAAGAATGGCTGAAGCCGCTGCTGAAAGGGCGTGCAAAGAAAATATCATTAACATACCAAAAATACGTCAAGGTGGTTTAGATTTTTTGGAAAGACAGTCGGAGTTGTGGAGTGGCTTACTTAGAGAGATTGAAAGAGCAAAAGACAAAGTTGTTCCCGTCGTTCCAATGCTAAATTATATTTCTTCAGCAAAAATCCCTAGCCCTCATCCTACAAAGCCACAGTTAGAATCCAAGACCGGACAGGGTCCTGACATTTTAATTTAAAAAATAAACAACCCCAGAAAAATGAGTGCCATCAGCAACATCTATTTAATCATTTTTCTTCCGCTTATCTCTTCGCTTTTTTGTCAGCTTTTTGGCAAAAAATTTCTGTCTTTTTGGATTGCGCTTTCCTCCTGCGTTCTGCTTTTTTTTCTCACTCTCAAAGTTCTTCCTGACGTTCTAATCTACGAAAAAATCAGTAATGATTTTGAATTGTCAGTGCTCTCGCTTGCCCTGGAATTCAGGCTCGACATCCTCGGCATTATTTTTTTACTGCTGCTGACTTTTCTCAAAATCGTCATTTTATTTTACTACCGTTTGGACATTGAAAAAATTCTCGACGACAGAGGGCGTAGAATTTTTTACTCAGTTTATTTGCTGCACCTCTTCGCTCTGGTTGGAATTTTTACGACCAATAATCTGCTCAACTTATTTTTGTTTTTCGAAATTTACGGCTTCGCTTTTTTCGCCACTTCGTCAATTTCAAAAAATCTAAAAATCTCCAAATTATCCTTCAGATATTTTTGCCTTAATGCCACGTCCTCTTTAATAATTTTATTCTGTTTCCTCGCGATTTACCTGGCTTTCGGGGAAATTAACTTCAACAGAATCGGCGAAAGTTTTGCCGTCACTTCGAATATTGATGTTTGGTTTTTAGGCTCAATTTTTCTGCTTCTTACCACAGCTTTCGTAATCAAATTTTTTCCTTTCTGGCTTTATTTTGAGAATCTCAAAAGCACCAGTTTGATCTCAAATTACATCTCGATTGATTCACTCTTCATCAAAACCAATGTCGGAATTTTTGTAGTTTTAAAATTTTTATATTTTTTCTTCGGAAATAATTTGATCTTCGCGCGCTTTGATTTTGCGCCATTTCTCATCCTGCTGTCACTGCTCTTAATTTTTTACAGCGCCATCAAACTCTACCAGCAAAAACATCTTAAAACCATCGCTGCCTATTTTTGTTTGAACAATCTGGGTTTTATTTTTGCCTGTTTGGCCCTACAAACCATTGAATCCTTGCAGGCTCTCTTCTTTTACATTTTGAATTTCAGTTTGGTAAATTTGCTGATTTTTATTTTTGCAACTTTCCTCAAAAGAAATTTCAAAACTTCTTCAATTAACAAAATTTGGCTGATTCGTAAAAATCATTTTCTGCTAGTTCTGCCAATAAAATTGCTAATATTTTTTGTCGCTGCCTTCCCACTTTCCACCTTGTTTTTTGCCAACTGGTATCTCGCTTACAGCAGCTTCACCTTTGGTTTCCAACTTTTTTTATTAATAGGATTACTGGTTTCGAACTTTGTCCACGTTAGCTTGGCGATCAAATTAATTTCGGCACTTTTTAAGAAAGAAGCCGTCGCCGACCAAAAAGCGTCGCAAGAAATTTTGATCCTGGGAATGAAAAAATACCATTTCTACCTACTGTCTTTCTGGTTTTTAATTGCGACGATTTACCTTTCCTCTCTGGCCTCAGGCCTTACCAACAGCCTATCCTTGCGCTTTGCTTCATTTTTACTTTCAAACACGATTTAGAATTTCATGTCCCAAGAGCAGTTTTTGTTGTTACTCATCGCCACACTTCCTCTGGCTAATTGCCTAATTTTGAAACTGTGTTCTGACTCCAAAAAGCTGGTAAATATTGTAAGTAAATTTTTGCCATTTTTATTTTTGGCGCAGCTCATCGGCCTCTTAAATAATCTGCATCACGACGAAGTTTATCTGGAAATATCAGAAGCTGTGCGCGGCGTCTCTCTAGGGTTTGCCATTAATGACATCACGCTGAAGTTCTTATTTTTACTCAATTTTATTTGGATTATTTTTGTCTTTTATTCGCATCGTTTTTTGCGTTTGGAAGACGGAGAAAATCCCAATGAATTCAAACTGTTTTTTGCTCTGACGATTGCTCTAATCAATCTGATCCTGATCTCGCAAAACCTTCTCACGACTCTCTTCTTCTACAATTGTTTAGTCCTACTCTGCCATTTTTTTGCAGTGAAATTCCTGCACAAAAACGAAACCAAATTTTCTTACCTCTTCACTTTCCTGCTTTATTTGGAATCGATGTTTTTTTTCCTCGCCATCATTGCCACCTACAAATTCATCGGTCGCATTGATTTTGTTGCTGACGGAATTTTGCCGGAAAAGCTGAATCAAGCGAAGTACGTAACTTTATTAGTTCTCTATTTGAGCGGATTATTTCTCTCGGTGGCCTTGCCCTCTTACTTAATCCACCGTAACAACAACTTCGATCCCCTAATAGTTTACGCTTTATTTTTCTTGGCCTACGCCTTTAGCAGCCTCTACATTTTTGTTAAAATATTGGTTTTTATTTTTGGAATTAATGGCTTCGCCGCAATCATTTTGAAAATCGGCTTCTCTTATTTCGAATGGATCTTCCTGGCTAATTTACTGCTCTTGGGGGCTCTTCTGCTTTTAAGTAAAAATTTAAAATCCTCGTTTTTTTATCTTTTTTTCCACCAATTTATTTTCACTTTATTCGCAATTTTCACCTTCGCTCTTTACGACGGAGCCAGAGTTTACCTAGCTCTATTCTCTTTTATCCTCTCAATGACTTTGGTTTTTCTCTGCCTCTCCAACATTATTTTATACGTGGAGAAGTCGCAGGACAAAAGCCTCAAGGGCATATTCTTCGATTTGAAAATCACCACCTTTCTGCTAATTTTTGCGATTCTAAATTTAATCGGAATTGCCCCTGGCATCGGCGCGCTGGAAAAATTTTATCTGCTCAAAATTCTCGTTACGAAAAAATTATTTTTGGCCAGCGCAATTTTTGCCGTCAATTGCGTCACCTTGATTTTACTGGCCTGCCGCTTGTTTTATTTATTTTTTTCCCAAAGTGACGACAAAAAATCCGAACAAAATGTTTTGTGGGCCAAAAATATTGATTTCGATTCCAGCCTGATTTTAACTGCCTTGGTCACTGCTATCGCGATACTTTTGTCGCTAATATTTTTCCCACTACTAACCAATTTTTTTAGCATATGAGCGAAGTCAAAGCGAGAGTTGAAAAAATGTGTGCTGATGCCAAGAAGGCGAGCTTAGACATTGCTATTCTTGATTCGGCGATGAAGGACCAAGTCCTTTCGGAAGTAGTAAAGCTGATTAAAAAAAACGCTGAAAAAATTATTAAAGCCAACCAAAGAGACCTCAAATCCGCCAAAGAAAATGGTTTAGATGCGGCGCGTATTGACCGCCTAACGCTAGACGAAAAAAGAGTCGCTGCCCTTGCTGCCTCCGTAAAAGAAATCACAAAATTGCCCGATCCTGTCGGAAAAATCCTCTACGACACCAAAAGAGAAAATGGCCTGCACATCAGAAGAATCAGCACTCCAATCGGGGTGCTTTTGGCAATTTTTGAGTCGCGTCCCAATGTCACTTCCGACATTGCGGCCCTGTCTTTGAAGTCGGGCAATGCCGTAATTTTACGCTCGGGCTCTGACTGCATTCACTCTGCAAAAATTATTGCCGACATTTATCGCGAAGCTTTGGACCGCTTTTTGATCGACAAAGATGCGGTAGTTTTTGTTGCTCACTCTGAGCGAGAATACGTCGCCGAGCTGCTCAAAATGGACCAGCACATCGATGTTGTAATCCCCAGAGGCGGCAAATCTCTGATTAAAGCCGTCACAGATCACACCAAAATTCCGGTCTTCCGTCACCTTGACGGCAACTGTCACACCTACATTCACGAGAAAGCTGATTTCGAAAAAGCCCGCCGCATTTTGTTAAACGCCAAGATGAGAAGGGTAGGGATCTGCGGCGCCACTGAATCGCTGTTAATCGACAAAAAAATCGCCAAAAAAATTCTGCCTTTGATTGTGGATGATTTGCGTGACGCTGAATGCGAAATGCGTGGCGACGCTTCCTGTCTAGAAATCGACGACAGAATCAAATTGGCGACAGAGAAAGATTTTTACACCGAATATCTCGACAAAATCATTTCGATCAAAATCGTCAAAGACATCGACGACGCCATCAAGCACATCGGCATCTACGGTTCTTCGCACACTGAAAGCATCATTACCGAAGACAAAAAAATGGCGGAGAAGTTTTTGCTCAGAGTCAATTCCGCAATCGTAATGCACAACGCCTCAACACAATTTGCCGACGGCGGCGAGTTCGGATTAGGCGCCGAAGTCGGAATCGCGACAGGAAAGATGCACGCCCGAGGACCAGTGGGGCTAGAGCAGCTAGTCACTTACAAATACACCGTTGAAGCTGATTGCGGGTTGAGGGGTTAAGGGGTTTCTCGTCACGAGCTCATTTCAACAAAAACCTCATTTCAACAAAACTAATTTATCTCCGCCATGAACATCGAACGCTACACCGGCAAGGCTCGCCAAACCATCCAAAACGCCCAAACTTTTGCTCTGGCCTCCGGTCACCAAAAATTCCTTCCCGAACATCTCCTTTACTCCCTCCTCGAAGATTCCGACCATCTCACAGAAAAATTAATCACTAATTGCAGCGCCAACATTGATCTCGTTAAAGCCGAGAACAAAGCCTCTCTGGCAAAAATTCCGGTAGTTGAAGGGTCGGGAGTCAGCGGAATTACCGCCTCGCAAGAAATAGCGCGGGTTCTGCTTCTGGCCGAAAGACTGTCCGATCACAACAGCGACCAATTCGTCACGTTAGAGCGCTTGCTCCAAGCTCTTCTCGAAGATGAAAAAAACGAAGCTTCCAAAACTTTAAGACTTGCCGGACTTGCCGTGCCAACGCTTCAAGCTGCAATTAATAAAATTCGCGGCGGTCGCAAAGCTGATTCCTCGGACACTGAAAGCACCTACCAGGCTTTGGAAAAATATTCTCAAGACTTAACCAAAAAAGCTCGCGAAGGAAAGATTGACCCGGTAATTGGCCGCGACGATGAAATCCGCCGCGCCATGCAAGTGCTCTCGCGCCGTACCAAAAACAATCCGGTTCTAATTGGCGAACCGGGCGTCGGCAAAACTGCAATCGTTGAAGGTCTGGCCCAAAGAATAATTAACGGCGACGTGCCGGATAGTTTGAAAGGCAAAAGGCTGATGTCTCTTGACATGGGCTCGTTAATTGCTGGCGCAAAATTTCGTGGCGAATTCGAAGAGCGCTTGAAAGCAGTACTTAATGAGGTCGAAAATAATTACGACATCGTGCTCTTCATTGACGAGTTGCACCTTCTGGTTGGCGCCGGAAAAACCGAAGGCGCAATGGACGCTTCCAACTTACTAAAACCGGCCTTGGCCCGCGGCACACTTCATTGCATCGGCGCCACTACTCTCGACGAATACCGCCAATATATTGAAAAAGATGCAGCTTTGGCGCGGCGCTTTCAGGCAATTTTTACCGAAGAGCCCAGCGTTGAAGACACCATCTCAATCTTGCGCGGCATCAAAGAAAAATACGAAGTTCATCACGGTGTAAAAATAAAAGACTCGGCTCTGATCGCTGCAGTAACAATGTCGCAGCGCTACATTTCTGACCGCTTCCTTCCCGACAAAGCCATCGATTTAATCGACGAAGCGGCCAGTGCTTTGAAGATTGAAGTCGAAAGCAAGCCGCTGGAATTAGACGAAATGGATCGCAAAATTATCCAGTTAAAAATTGAAGCCGAAGCCTTGAAGAAGGAAGATGACAAAGCTTCGAAAGAGCGTTTGGAGCGCGTGAATAAAGATCTGAGCGAGATCGAAAAAAAATCGGCCGACCTCACTGCTTTGTGGCAAGCTGAAAAAAACAAGCTCGGCAAAATTAATGAAGTTAAGGGCAAAATCGAACAAGCACGCTACGAATTAGAGGTGGCGCAACGCGAAGGAAACCTCGCCAAGGCCGGTGAAATCAGCTACGGCACTATTCCAACTTTACAAAAAGAGTTGGCGGCATTTGAAGGAATGGTGACGCAAAAAATGATGCGCGAGGCGGTCACTGAAGATGACATTGCTGCGATCATTGCCAAATCTACCGGCATTCCGGTTGACCGCATTTTGTCCGGCGAAAAAGAAAAGTTGTTAAAAATGGAAGACTTTTTGCGGGCACGTGTGGTCGGTCAAGACAAGGCTTTGGAAGCGGTGAGCAATGCCATCAGAAGATCTCGGGCCGGCTTGCAAGATGCCAATCGCCCCATTGGTTCGTTCTTATTTTTAGGCCCAACCGGAGTTGGAAAAACTCAACTTTGTAAAGTTTTGGCTGAATTTATTTTCAACGACGAATCCTCAATGCTGCGCATCGACATGAGTGAGTTCATGGAAAAACATGCGGTTGCGCGCTTGATTGGCGCTCCTCCGGGATATGTTGGATTCGAACAAGGCGGCATTTTAACCGAAGCTGTGCGTCGTCGTCCCTACCAGGTGATTTTGTTTGACGAGATTGAAAAAGCTCACCCCGACGTTTTTAATATTTTGCTGCAAGTTTTGGATGACGGCCGCCTCAGCGACAATCAGGGCCACATCGTGAACTTCACCAATGCCGTGATTATTTTGACTTCGAATTTAGGTTCAGAGCTTCTTAATAATTCAGCTGAAGAAGAGGAGTCGGAGGATCAAGCTGTGATTGACGCCAAGAAATCCCCAAGAACCCATGCTAGGTTTGACAATCTAATGGAAATAGTTCGGCAACATTTTCGTCCGGAGTTTTTGAATCGTTTGGATGAGATAATTCTCTTCAACAAGCTGAGTCGCAAAAACATGGAAAACATTGCCGACCTGCAATTTACAAGGCTCGCCAGAAGATTGGAGATTCGAAATATTAAACTTGATCTGGATGAATCTGCTAAAAATTATTTAGCTCAGAAAGGCTACGACCCGGTTTACGGCGCCCGCCCGTTGAAGCGTTTAATTCAGCGCGAGATCGAAAATATTTTAGCCGAGAAAATTTTGCGCGGAGAGATCTTGGACGGCAGCACCGTAAGTGTGGTGGAGAAAGGCGGGAAGATCGAGTTTGTGATTTAAAGCTCTAAGCCTCCTTTGCAAAAGGCTCCGAGCGTTGAAGAAACGTGCTCAACGCACGTTTCTAGCGAGGAGGCGCGCAGCGCCGGAGGATTTCTCGCCCAGAGCACGGTCCCACCTACGTGAAGCCGGCCGCGGTTACCCCTTCTTAAAAAATAACCGGCACCGGATATTTTGTGAATTTTTTGTCCGGCGAAATTATCGCCATTTGGTTATTTACGGCCTGGCTGATGAGTAGGCGGTCGAAGGGGTCGGAGTGGACTTTAGGGAGGGAAAAGAGGCCTTGGATATCTTCAGATTGCAGGTTTAGAAGATCTATTTCGCTCTCAGTTCTGAAGTCTTTGAAGTAGTGAATGATTGGATCGGAGATGCCGGGAATTTTGTGTTTGATTTGCTTCACCGACATTTCTATTTGCGAAATAATGCTGAGATAAATCTCGTTATTTTTGTCTTCAAAAATTTCTTTTGCGGTATTGGATAATTTTTTGTCGTTGGTGATAATCCAGATGTAGGTGCAGGTGTCGAGTAGGTATTTCATTGGTCTGATGGGTTTTTGTGTGATTATTTTTTACGCTTTTTTGCAGCGGTTTTTGGGAAAATATTGTCGGTGTAAAAGGAGTCAATAATGTCTTGCGAAGTTTCATTAAAATCGTCTGGAAGAACAATTTTATCTTTACAAACCCCTAGCTTTCTTTTGCTTTTTTGAACAGGTGCAACCGACTTTAACTCCGCCACCGGAACGTTGTGGTTGCAGATGACAATGGTCTCCCCCTTCTTGATTGCCAGATTGATGTAGTAAGAAAAGTTGGTTTTGATTTCGCTAATATTTGCTGAAAGCATTGTTCTAAAAATTAAGGTTAAGACTAACAATCTGACCTTAATTCTGGTCTTGAAAATAGTCAAGAATCTGGTCTCAATTCTGGTCTTGAATCTAGTCTTGAATCTAGTCTCGAATCTGGTCTTGAAAAAGACCAAAATTGCACGACGTCGTGCAAAATTCAAAAAAACTGCCTTCAATTCAATCAAACAAAGAGCGGAGAGCCTGTGCAAATTGTGCTGAAAAATTACTCAAAACTGCTTTTGCAAGTTCAAAAAGCAGTGACGGAAACCGAGCAAAACATTGTTCAAACTGTGAATCGCGAGAAAGTCGTAATGGCTTGGAAAGTGGGCCAAATAATTGACGAACATTTGCTGCAAAATGACGGCAGCGCCTACGGAAAAAAATTGCTCGAACAGTTGGCAACCGACACCGCAATCAAGGAGCGCGCGCTCTACCAAATGCGTCGCTTTTACAAAACCTACGAAACTTTGCCGGTGAGCGAAAATGATTTGAGCTGGAGTCACTACAGGGCGTTGATTTCAGTGCAAGATCAAGAGCGCAGAAAAATTCTGGAAGACCTGACGGTAAAAAATAATTTGAACGGAGACGGCCTGCAGCACGAGATTGCAGCTGAAAAAATCGCGGCCAAAAAAGCGGCGAGAAAAATTCGTACGAGCGCAAAAAATTTTCAATTTTCCGTGACGCGCGGCAGGCTTTTCACCTACAAATTAGTGACTTTGCCGGATTCCAAAAAGAGATTCGTGGATTGTGGTTTCAACATTTTTACGGAAGTGACAACGGGCTTGAAAGGCGAGGGCGCGGTGGAATCGGCGAAGGTTGGCGACAAAATTTCGCTGAAAAAATCCGCGGTCGATTCCAGGCAAATGCACACTTACAAAGCCTACCTGGAGCGCGTGGTTGACGGGGACACGATTCACGTGGTTCTTGATTTGGGCTTCAAAATTCAGCACCGCGAAATTCTGCGTTTGACGAAAATTAACGCGCCGGAAATCGCAACGCCGGCGGGGAAAAAAGCGTCGGACACGCTGAAGAAAATTTTAAAAGACGTGCAGGTTTTGGTGGTGAAGACGAACAAGACTGACATTTACGGGCGTTACCTTGCGGACGTGTTTTTTGACGAGAAGAAGAAAGAGACGGATTTAAAAAAGCTGGCAGACGGCGGGACTTACTTGAGTCAGCTGCTGTTGGATCGGGGGGTGGTGGAGGTTTTTTAGACTTGAGTGTAACTCGAGAAACCCCCCTACCCCCCTTGTACTCACAAAATTATTTTTTGTTGAGTGAGTTGCAATTGCTGAAGCAATTGTCAGGGGGGCTTGATTGAGCTCGATCAAAGCCCCCCTGACAAGGGGGGTAGGGGGGTTTCTCGTCACAATCTCGGGTGGTTTCTCAACCCAATCTCAAACCCACTTAAAATTTAAATTTCTTAAAAATGAAAAACCAACCCGGTTCCCTTGCCCGCCCCCTCGCCGACCTAATGCGCCCCGAAACCCTGGCAGACGTAATCGGACAAGACCACCTCTTCGGTGAATCCGGCGCCCTCTCCGTAATTGCCAAAACCAAAAACGTGCCCTCAATGATTTTGTGGGGCCCTGCGGGAGTGGGCAAGACAACGATTGCCAAGGCTTTGGCAAAAATTTCCAACGCCGAATTCGTCTCAATGTCAGCAATTAATTCCGGCGCCGCGGAGATTCGGAAGGTGGTGGATCGAGCTAGAGGACTCGGTCTCGCCCCCCTGACAATTGCTTCAGCAATTGCAACTCACTCAACAAAAAATAATTTTGTGAGTACAAGGGGGGTAGGGGGGTTTTTCGTCAAGAGTTCGGACTCAGCTCGTGACGAGCCTGTGGTAGGGGGGTTGTTTGAGGAGGCCTTGGATTTGGTAGACTCAGACCGAACTCGTGACGAAAAACCCCCCTACCCCCCTTGTCAGGGGGGCGAGACCGAGACCGGGGGCAAGACTAAGACTGGGGCTGGAGTTGGAAAAACCATTTTAATGGTCGACGAAATCCACCATTTCAACAAGACCCAGCAAGACCTTTTCCTGCCTTTCATTGAAGACGGCACAATTATTTTGATTGGCACGACGACGGAGAATCCTTCGTTCCAACTCAACTCCGCTCTGCTCTCGCGCTGCAAAGTGGTGACCTTGAAATCACTTGACGACGAAGCTCTGGCAAAAATTTTGGCGCGCGTCGAAAAAATTTTGGGCAAGAAATTACTGCTCAGTGCTGCAGCTCGCGAAGCCTTGATTAACCTGGCTTGCGGCGACGCTCGTTACTTCCTAAATGCTTGCGAAGAATTGTTTGCAATCCAGTCCGATTACCCTCCCCTTGGGGGAGAGTCGAAGAGTCAGCTTGCTGACGATTCGGGGAGGGGTCAATTGTTGGACGTTGAAGACCTGTACAAAATAATTTCTAAACGCGCCGCCCATTTCGACAAAAAAGGCGACTTCCATTTCAATTTAATTAGCGCCTTCCACAAGTCGCTACGTGGCTCGGACGTTGACGCCGCGCTCTACTACCTGGCACGAATGTTGGAGGCCAAAGAGGATCCGTACTACATCCTGCGCCGCTTGGCGCGCTTCGCCACGGAAGACGTCGGCCTCGCAGACCCAAACGCGCTCTTGCAAGTAATGGCCGCGAAAGAAAATTACGATTTTTTGGGCAGCCCCGAAGGCGACTACGCGCTGAGCCACGCCACGATTTACTGCGCCACCGCGCCGAAATCCAACGCTAGCTACGTGGCCCACAAAGCCGCAATTGACGCGGCTTCACGCACGACAGAATTAAATCCGCCGAAAAATATTCTCAACGCGCCGACAAAATTAATGAAGTCGGAAGGCTTCGGCGAAGGCTACATTTACGACCACGACACGCCGAATTGCTTCTCCGGCCAAGAATTTTTCCCGCCGGAATTAATTAAAAATTCCCACCAAAATTCCCAGCAAAATTCCCACCAAAATTCCCGGCCAAAATTCTTCGAACCCAACGAAAGAGGCTTCGAGCGAGACCTAAAAAAGCGCCTAGAATACTGGGAAGAACTCCGCCGCAAGTTAAAAAAATAATCAAAAATCAAAATTAAAATGTCGAAATCAGAAGGAGGAAAATCCGAAGGTCAGCAGCCTGTCCAAGAAATTAAGTTTGAGAAGAAGTTCGCTTCAAACTCCGTAAATCAGCAAGATCAGACGCCAAAAAAAGCGACTACGCAGACCGATCTTTACGAATACGACGATATTTTTAAGAAATTAACTGCCGCCAGAGAGAAAGGGGCTAAAGAGTTTAAAGTTTTAGAAGAGGGAAAAAGAAATGTTAGCGGAGACGTAACTCCTAGAGTAATCAGGGTGAATGAGGAGTCGAAAACAAAAACAATTTCCGCAATCAAAACAAGCGGTTACGACGAAAATTTTAGAACAAGTGAATTTTTAGAATGGGAAAGGTTGGACAGGGAATTTAAGCTAGAGAGTGAGGCTGTGGGATTTAAAAAGGCCTTTTTGTATTCGAGACTACCAACGAATAGTTACATTCATTTTGCGGATGTGAGTGGCAGTCTTGAAACTACCGGCCACGTTGGGGGATTGTTGCAACCACCTAGCGTTAAGGGTGAGCCAAGACTGGTTAGAAGTGAGTCAGAAAGGCACGTTTCTAACATTACCGGTTCTGGCAATAAAGGAGCTAGGACTACTGGTAGCGTAGGTAATATTAAAGGGTTTCACGGTAAGAGACAAAACGTGATTAATCGGGTGGTTGCAGAAGCTAAAAAAAATCAAGACTTGCGAAAGTCTAGTCCTGAAGTGGCAACTGCTGAACTGGCAACTGCTGAAGTGTTGAAATACGTTGTGAACAACACTGTCGGATACAGAGACAATACCAAAGAAAACAAAAACAAGTTTAAAGGAGTAACTACGGACGGCCTTAATCTTGAAGATGAAGTGTCCAGGGACTACGCGTTAAAGCATTACCAAGCGGTAAGGGACACAATGAAATTGGCAGCTTTAAAGCACGAAAATAGGTTTAACGACGTTGACAGCCTGGAAACATCGGATGCAGAGGAATTTTCTGACAAAATATCTCGCCTTAACCGCAAGTTAAAAAGAACCGTACTTGCAGAAAAATATCACGGCGAGTACGTGCCGGCTGAAAAAAGATCTTTCTCGCCACTGCGTTACTCCAGTCCTTATTCCAGAGCTGCCTTAGACATCAGTATTGGAGAGTTAGAAAAGGCGAAGAAATTTGAGGAGGTGACAAGAGTTTATTCCAATCCAATTCCAACAATAAAATTGACGGAAGAGGCAATTACCAAAGAAGAAGAAAGGGCTAAGAAAGCGGCTGAATCTAAGGTGGCAAGAAATCTGAACTACGCCGAAGAGTCTGACTTCATTACAATGGCTAAGGAAGGAAAATTGCCGGAGGATTTTACAAAAAAATTTAAGGAATTTTTTACGAATGAGGCTCAAGAATCTTACGATTTAACCGAACTGAGTGACGAGGAAATTGCTGGCACCACAATTACAAATGACGAGAGGTTTGTTGCGTTGCTGTGTTTTTTGTCTGAGAAAAATATTTCTTACAAAGTTGATTACGAAAAAGGATTTATTCAAATCCTTACCACCGAAGAACTGGTAACATTAATTGCGATTCAAGACGTTGTGGCCATTAAAGCTGGACAAAATCCGGAGCAAGTTGCTGCTGCAAAAGAGAGTCGGAAAGAGCGATTAGAAAATATTTTGTCGCAAGAAGGTTTTGTTCTTATTCCAATAAATTTTTCCGGACACTTTACGCTTTTGGCAATCGATTCTACTGGTGATCCGAAGAAATTTCGTTACATTGATTCACTAAGAAGCTCTAAAAGTGGTGATTTGCCTGACGAATTAATTTTTGAGGAAGGTGAGGATCGAATCCCTTTTAATCCGGTAAAAGATTTATTTACCGACATTAAAGAAATTCTCGACGCCAAAGAATTCCAGGCTTCTGAAAATACCTACCAAGCTCAACAATATTCCGAAGAGATTCACGAAGAATTAGTGAATCGTAAAAGAGAATTACTTCAGCAGAGTAAAGATTTAACGGAGGCTGAAATAGAAATCGCAATTCAAGGTTTGAAAGAGAAGACTAGAGGAGAATCACACAACAACGAATGTGGTTTTTTGGTTGCGGCAAGCACGGTTTCAATGATTAACTCGGCAAGTATTGAAGCTAATTTAGCTGACAAAAACAATCAGAGCATTTTTCATTTTGATTCATTAAGGGTTTTGAATCAGGTCAGGCCAGCTTTCAACAAACTCTTTGAATCACTTAGAGAGCAGGAGATTGAATCGGATGAAGAGGAGAAAAAGCCTAATCCGCTTTTGAAAGCTGTTAAGCCTAGTGACAAAGAGACTTCTGAGGATGTTGTTGGAGTAAGGCTTGAAGAAATGTCGTTAAATAGTGAGCCGTCAATTCCGTCTGGAGTTGCGACGCCCAGTTCGTCGTCTTTGTTAATTTCTAAGATTTTAGGAAAAGGTAAGCACTAACGGCACAATCAAGTTTCCGGATTATTTTTGGGCGAAAAAAAACCGACCCTAGATTGTTCTGGGGTCGGTTGAAATTTGGGGGGAATTTCGGGCTGGATTAATTAGTGTCTGCCGCCTGGGTGGCCGCCCATTCTGCCATTTTGGCCGCCGCCTTGGGGACCAGAGGCTGGGGCGTTGGGGTGGGAA
>CANDYP010000014.1 GCA_947425005.1 Rickettsiales bacterium
ATGTTACGAAAATAAAGAGCGGCTTCAATCATACTCTGAGGAAGATACTTTGGGGGGGTATGATCCGTACTCGTCCAGCAAGGCCTGCGCCGAAATCTTAACCGCCTCTTACCGTCGTTCGTTTTTTGAAAAAGAAGGAGTTGCCGTGGCTTCAGCCCGCGCTGGCAACGTGATCGGAGGTGGAGACTTTTCGGTAGATCGCATCATTCCCGATATTCTGCGCGCAATTCGCGACCAAAAAGAAGTTGAACTCCGTTCGTCAAATTCCATCAGGCCTTGGCAACATGTGCTTGAACCACTTTCCGGATATTTAACTCTAACTAAAAATCTTTACGAAAAAGGTGAAGATTTTTCCAAGGCCTACAATTTCGGTCCCAATTCCGACGCCGAACAAAACGTCGAAACCCTCACCAAAACCTTCATCAAACAAATCGGTCTAGGTTCTTACAAAATCACCGCCAACGCCGATCTACACGAAGCCGGAATCCTAAAACTAAACAACTCCCGCGCCAAAACAGAACTAAACTGGCAACCAAAATTATCCTTCCTAGAAACTTTGGAATGGACTGCTGCGTGGTACAAAAATTATTTGGAAAAAAATTCTGGCGTAAAAAATTTTACGATTAATCAAATCAAAAATTTTGTTGCATGAAATATTACAAAGAGCTGCTGACTATTGGTATTCCTGCTTACAACGAAGCCAAGTACATTAAAAAAACCATTGAGTGCTGCATCGATCAGGCTGCTTACGTGATTATTTCTGACAATGCTTCGACCGATGACACTCAAAAAATTTGTGAAGAATTAGCGCAAAAATATTCGAATTTAATTTACATCCGCCACCAAGAAAATCAGGGCGGGACGTGGAATTTTAATTTCGTTTTAGCTCAAGCAAAAACCAAATATTTTATGTGGAGCGGTGGTCACGATTATCTAGATGAAGGTTACAGCAAGCACATGCTACATATGTTGGAAAACGCTGATGCTGTAGGTTGCTACCCTGTATCTCGTCACGTTGATAATGACGATGTTGAAATTGGAATTTACGATTTTTGGTACGCTGATCGTTTAACTTCTGACTCTGCGGTGCAGCGGGTTTATTGTTTGATTGCTCATCTTCACGAAGTCTCAGCTTTGTTTGGAATTTACCGCACCGAGATTGCGCAAAAATATCCGATGAAACCAATGTTGGGGAATGATCACATCTTCGTTTGTAACATGGCGCGCGAAGGAAAATTGATTTACGCACCGCGCTCAATTTACAATTGGCGCCAGACTAAAATTGAACTTTCTGATGCAGAAAACGTGCAGGCTTGGCAAAAATCTTTGGGCAATGCACAGAATAAAATCGAGCCATCTCGTCTAGAAATGCAGCTCGATCAAATCGAGATTTTGAAAAAAAGTAGTGCCCGCGGTTGCGGATTTTTTGGCAAGATGTGTTTGGTCGCCAAAGCGCGTAAAAAATTAAGAAAAAGATTCGGAGCTTAGTTTGAAAATCATCAAAATTAGTTGCGCTGGATCAACGGAAGCCGCACTCGATCACCGCAATCCGATGATTTTTAAATTTTTACCGGAGCGCAAAAATATCTGGAAGAATTGCCAATTTTTTTGGAATGACGAACAAATAAAAAAAGCCGATTACTGGATCATTATTGGTGACATTGATGTTGATGAAGAGAGTTGCGAAGTCGATCCGCAAAATATTATTTTTATGACGGGTGAGCCGAGATCGATTAAGTCCTACGACATTTTTCAAGATTTTGTAAAGCAGTTTGGCCGTGTCTTCACTTGTCAAAATGCTTTCAAACACAGCCAAGTTTTTCCTTGTCGTCCGCCGATAAATTGGTGGATTGACGGCGGTAGCCCGATCAAATCAAAAGAAGAGTTCCAGAATTGGCGGGGAGATGGCTTGGGTTTTGATGATTTTAAAAATCTGCGCGAGGTCAAGAAAGACAAACTCTTGTCAGTTTTTTGTTCGAATAAAATTTTTACCGCCGGTCACAAAGCGCGCTTCAATTTTTGCCAAGAACTTAAAAATCACTTCAAAGATAAAATAGATTGGTTTGGTGCTGGGGTAAGCCCAATTGATAACAAGTGGGATGGCATTGCGCCTTATCAATACCACGTTGCGCTCGAGAATTCCAATGGTCCAGATTACTGGACGGAGAAGTTGATGGATCCTTTAATGGTACTGACTCATCCGATTTATTGTGGCGCTCCCAACATCAACGAATATTTTTCGCCAAATCAAATTACTGAGATCGACATCAAATATCCCAAGACTGCGATTGCAAAAATTGAGAAATTAATTTCTGAAAATTATTACGAAAAGAATCTTGCGCATCTGATTGAGGCGAGGGATCTGGCGATGGATAAGTTTAATTTATTTAATCTCATTTCTGATATTGTTGAAAGTGATCAAAAACAAAACTCTGCTTCTCTGCATCCTCACGAAGTTAAAGTAAAAAAGGAGCAGTTTTTTTTATTGCAAACTGCTGCCCTGCCAACAAGATGCCGCAAAAATTTTCCGCAGAAAATCATCAACTCTTTGAGCAAAAAATGCTCACGGCTCAAAAATTTTCTCACCGATTACCTTCTCCTCATTAAATTCAAAATTAGCTAAACAATGACTAGCCCAGCTATTAGTGTGTCTTACGCCAAAACTGTTTACGGACAAAAAGAAATTGATGCCGTCGTGAAATGTCTGAAAGAAGGCACGCAAATGGGTAAATATGCTCGTGAATTTGAATCGAAAATCGCGGCTCTTTTTGACAAAAAGCATTGTCTTTACGTCAATTCTGGATCGTCGGCGCTTTACATCGGAATGGAGGCTTTTGGATTTAAAAAAGGCGGTGAAGTAATCACGCCCGCACTTACATTCTCAACCACCGTGGGCTGTATCGTGAAGTCCGGATTGGTGCCGGTTTTTGTTGATGTTGGTGTTGCGGATTACTGTATTGATCCGACAAAAATCGAAGAAATGATTTCAGAAAAAACCGTGGCAATATTGGCTCCGAACCTAATTGGTAATGTTTGCCAATGGGACAAAATTGCAGAAATCGCCAAGAAACATAATCTTAAAATCATCGAAGATTCAGCGGATACTTTAGGCGCGACACTTAACGGCAAATCAAGCGGCGCTTGGTCAGACATGTCAATTACCAGCTTCTACGGATCGCACATCATTAACTGCGCCGGTAATGGCGGAGCACTGTGCATCAATGACGAAGATCATTTAAAAAATTCAAAACTTTTGCGCTCTTGGGGCAGAAGCTCTTCAATTTTTGACGAACAATCTGAAGCAATCGAAAACCGTTTCAACGTTGATATTGACGGCATTAACTACGACGCAAAATTTGTTTTTGAAACCATCGGCTACAATTTGGAAGGCTCTGAAATCGGCGCTGCTTTTGGCTTGGAGCAGTTAAAAGATTTGGAAAATAATATCGCAACACGTCGTAAAAATTATCAGACTCAAACCAACTTCTTCAAAAAATACGAAGAGTTTTTCACGCTGCCGCAAGAAACTGAAAATGTGAAAACCGGCTGGCTAGCCTTCCCGGTAATCATCAAAGAAAGCGCTCCTTTTGCGCGCCGCGATTTCCAAATTTTCTTGGAAAAAAGAAATGTGCAAACTCGTGTAGTTTTCACCGGAAATATAACACGCCAACCCGGTTTTAAAAATCTTGAAATGAGAAAGTCTGCTAGCTTGGCCAATGCCGATAACATCATGCGCGGCGGCACTTTGCTGGCTTGTCACCACGGCTTGAACGACGAAATGATTGCTCACATGCATTCAACAATTGAAGAATTCTTGAAGACAAAAATCTAATGAATTTTTCAATCGACAAATCTGATCTTGAACTTGTTGAGTCGAAGCTTTCCGACTTGCTTGTTTATCTCAAAAATAAGTCGATTTTTATTTCCGGTGCGAGTGGTTTTTTTGGAAGATGTTTGTTGGAAGCTCTTTTTTATTTGGATGAGAAGCATGGCCTTAACATCAATATTCACGCTGTTTCGCGCAGTGTAACATCTTTCCAAAAAAAAATTCCTTTGCTCTCTGAAGCAAAAATTAATTTGATCGAATCCGACATTTCTGAGTTAAAAAATTTTAACGAAAAAGTTGATTACATCATTCACGCCGCTTGTGACACCTCCTCCGAAAGACTAAAAAATTCTCCCCAAAAAATCTTAGAAGAAAATTATTTCGGCACTCGCAACATGCTGGAAATTGCTAGGTCTAACCCAAGCTGCAAATTTCTTTACCTCAGCTCTGGCGCGGTTTACGGCGCTCAAAATCTTGACGCCAAATTACGTTTAGAAAGCGATCTATCTGGACCTGACTTACAAAAAATATCTTCCACTTACGGTGAGGCAAAAAGATTAGGCGAAACGCTTTGCTCAATTTATTCTTCAACTTACGGCGTGCATACCGCTGTCGCCAGATGCTTCAGCTTTGTTGGGCCTTACATGAATTTTGACGGTCATTACGCGATCGGAAATTTTATTCGCGACGTGGCGCAAAACAAAGACGTGATTTTGCAATCTAAGTCGCAAACTTACCGCTCTTATCTTTATTCGATCGATTTAGTAAATTGGCTGTTACGCATTTTAATTTCGGCGCCGAATAATTCCGTTTACAATGTGGGTTCCTCGCAAGAAATTTTAATCGAAGATTTGGCGAATTTGGTTGTAAAAACTCTCGACTCAAAATCAAAAATTGCTTTTTCTGGCAATCAAGGTTTCAATACTTCATCCAGTTCGCGCTACATTCCTTCCAACGAAAAAGCCAAGCAGGAGTTGGGTTTAGAAGAATATACCTCCCTCAATCAAGCAATCAAAAACACCTTCCGGTGGTATCAAAATAATCAGACTTTATGAAAGCAGTAATTTTAGCCGGCGGCCTTGGAACTAGGTTGAGCGAAGAAACCACCTTCAGACCAAAGCCAATGGTAGAAGTCGGTGGTAAGCCGATTTTGTGGCACATCATGAAAATCTACTCCGCTCACGGCATTAATGATTTCGTGATTTGTTTGGGCTACAAAGGATATCTCATCAAAGAATATTTCGCCAATTACTACCGTCACATGTCGGATGTCACTTACGACCTATCCAACAACACTCACATCATTCACAATAACAGTTCCGAAAAGTGGAAAGTCACTCTGGTTGAAACCGGTGAGAACGCCATGACGGGTGGGCGCATTAAGAAAGTGCAAGATTATTTAAAAGGTGAGGAAAATTTCTGCCTCACTTACGGCGACGGTGTTTGTGATTCTGACATTGCCAAAGCAATTCAGTTCCACAAATCTCACGGCAAAGTCGCAACCCTTACGGCAGTTAAGCCGGCAGGAAGGTTCGGAATTTTAGAACTTTCTGATGACGAAGAAACGGTACGAGATTTTCACGAAAAACCATCGGGAGATGGCAACTACATCAATGGAGGATTCTTCGTTTTCTCTCAAAAAGTTTTTGATTACATTCCGGATGGCGACGATGTCGTACTCGAACAAGAGCCTTTGAAAAGTCTAGCTGCAGACAGTCAGTTAATGTCCTTCAAACATGAAAATTTTTGGTATGCCATGGACACTCAGCGCGATAAAATTCATCTCGAAAATTTGTGGAATAGCGGCAAGGCCCCCTGGAGAAAATGGTAAGAAAAAATGGTAATTGCTAATAGAGCCTCAATGAACTTCTCCGACGAAATCAGAAAAATAATTATTAGAAATTCCAAGTTAGCAGGAGTTGGACATATTGGATCCAGCCTTTCAATTGCTGACTTAGTAGGGGTTTTGTATCAGGATATTTTGCAGATTGAGAATCCTGATGATCACGAAAGAGACCGCTTTATTTTGTCAAAAGGTCACGCAGTTTTAGCTCTTTACGCTGCTTTATTTCTAAAAGGATTTTTAAGCAAAGATGAGATCGACAGCTTCAGTCAAAATAACAGCAGAATCGGCGTTCATCCTAAACATTTTTTACCTGGTGTTGAATTTACAACTGGCTCATTGGGACAAGGCATTACATTCGCGGTTGGTGCGGCTTTGTCAGCCAAAATTCAAAAAAGTAATCGCAAAATTTATTGCCTGATTAGTGATGCTGAACTGAATGAAGGCTCATTCTGGGAAGCCATCTTGTTTGCATCTCATCATAAATTAAAAAATTTAGTGGTACTGTTGGATCTGAATGGACAACAGGCTTTGGGGCGTACTGAAGATGTTATAAATATTTCTGATGTGGCAAAAAAAATGTCGGATTTTGGATTTTTTGTTGAAGAAATCGACGGCCACGATCAAAACAAAATCAGATTAACTTTAAAAAATTTCACCGCGCAAAGAAGCGACAAGCCAACTTTTATCGTTGCCAAAACAATCTCCGGCAAAGGAGTTTCATTCATGGAGAAGTCAATTCCTTGGCATTACAAATCAATGAATGACCAGGAATATCAACAGTCTTGCGGGGAGCTTGGGATTTAAGATGCGTAACAATTTCATTAAAAAATTAATTGAACTTGCCAAAACCGATCAGCGCATTGTTTTGTTGACGGCAGATTTAGGTTTTTCAGTTGTTGAAGAATTCGCTCAAAACTTTCCTGAACGCTTTTACAATGTTGGCGTGTCTGAGCAAAATATGGTTGGTCTTGCTACGGGTTTGGCAAAGGATGGCTTTATTCCATTTGTTTATTCAATCGCGCCATTCGTGATTCTTCGTCCTTACGAATTTGCTAAAAACGGTCCAGTTTTTCACAATCTGCAAGTTAGATTTGTTGGAATTGGCTGTGGATTTGAATACGGAAATCTCGGTTCAACTCACCATTTGCTTGAAGATGTGGCCTTGGTGAGAGTGCAGCCAAATTTTGCTTACGTCGCTCCAGTCAATGATGATCAAACTCCAGAAGCTTTAGAAAAAACTTACCAAAATGAGGGTCCAATATTTTACAGAATCGGCAAAGGTTCGGTAAAAATTTTAGACAAGCAAAAAACTTTCGACCCCAAAAAATTACAAATCATCGAATCGGGTGAGAAGTTGGCAATATTAAGTCTTGGTACTATTTGCTCTGAAGTTGAAATCGCGGTAAAAAATCTCTCCCAAAAAGGCATTAATGTCACTTTTGCAGTGATCCCAACTTTTGAAAAATCTGTGTTGGAAGAAATCAAAAACTTGCTGCAAAAACATGGCGCAGTTTTGACGGTCGAAGCTCATTATTTGGCTGGTGGAATTGGCTCAATGGTTGCTGAAATAATCGCCGAAAATGGCTTAAAATGTAAGTTAAAAAGAATGGCCGTAAAGTCTTTATCCGACGGTGTTTATGGTAATGAGAAATTCATGTATCAAAGAAATTTTTTATCTGCTGAAGATATTGAAAAAAATGTCGTAGAATTAATTTCTACCAACTAAATTTAGCCTCACTTCCTTTCAAATTTGAAAATCTCCCAATGACCGCAAAAATCATCAACGGCAAGGAAATTGCTGCGTCTTTAAAGTTGGAAATTGCTCAGCAAGTTGAAGAGATTAAAAAAAATTACCGTGTCACGCCGAGTTTGGCGGTGATTTTGGTGGGGAATGATCCAGCTAGTGAGGTTTACGTCAGCAACAAAGAAAAGGCGGCGCACGCGGTGGGGATGAATTCGCTGCAGTTCAAATTGGCGGCGGATATTTCTGAAGAAGACGTGATTTCTAAGATTGAAGAGTTGAATGCGGACAAAAAAATTCACGGTGTTTTGGTGCAGCTGCCGCTTCCAAAACACATCGACACCAAAAAAGTTATTCGCACGATCGACCCTAACAAAGACGTTGACGGCTTCCACATGGTTAACGTGGGCAAGCTTTCGGTTGGTGAAGTTGACGGGCCTGACGGCGCGTTGATTCCGTGCACTCCGAAGGGATGCATCCATTTAATCAAATCTGCGGTTGGCGATAATCTAGCGGGATTGAAAACTCTCGTGATCGGTTCGTCAAACATTGTTGGACGCCCACTCGCAAGGCTTCTAATGCTTGAAAGTTGCACTGTTACAATCGCCAATCGCTCGACCAGAGATTTGAAAGCCGAGTGCCTACAAGCCGACATCATTATTTCTGCTGCCGGCGTTCCCGGCTTAATCAAGGCCGACATGGTGAAGAAAAATACAATCGTGATTGATGTGGGAATTAACCGCGTCAATTTGCCCGGCAATTTTCCTGGAGGCAAAACCAAATTAGTCGGTGACGTTGATTTTGAAAATGTCAAAGATGTTGTAAGTGCAATCACGCCAGTGCCTGGTGGAGTAGGGCCGATGACCATCGCCTATCTTCTTAAAAATACCTTGGATTGCTGTTTGAGAAGTGTGGAGAGGGGATAAACTAAAATAACGAATACAAATAATGGACTACGTCGCATGACGGGGTCCGCCGCAAGACAAACCAATCACTTAATTTTTTTAACTAACTTTTTTAAACCAAAACCATGTCCGACAATAACGAAATGAACGCCTTAATCCGCCAAGCTAAATCTGAAGCTCGAAGCGAATGCTTTAAAAAATTCTGCGCTAAAAATAAAAAAATTTTCGCAGCAGCTTCAGTTGTGGCAGTAATCGCCGTCATTGGATTTTCTGTATTTAGCTACCACCAAAAATCCCAAGAAGTAAAATTTTCTGAATTATTTCACCAAGCTTTAATCGACCAGCAAATGGGCAGTCTTGATAAAGCCAGAGAGGGTTTGAAGCAAATCTCCGAGACTAATTCAGCTCCAAACGGGGTCAGATCTTTAGCTTCTTTGCGCTACGCCAGCCTGCTTTTAGACGACAATAAAAAATCAGAAGCAGCAGCAGTTTACGAAAAAATCAGCCAATGCAGCGGTTGTGATTCTTACGTGAAAGACTTGGGCGGCCTACTTGCAGTTAGAACTTGGATGTCAGATGAAAATGAAATCGCGAAAGAAGATCTTTTGACCAGAATCGAAAAAATCGAATCAAAAAGTAAAGAGTTGAGATACCAAATTTCTGAGCAAAAAGCGTTGTTGCACATTCAGAAAAATGACTTGGCGAAGGCTTACGAAATCTTGAGCTCGATTGAAAAAAATCCTGAAGTTTCGCAAAATATTAAAGCGAGAATGACAGAAGCTTTGAAGATTATTGCTTCGAAAGGCTACGAGCCAAAAGCTGCGGAAGAAGCTGCGCCAGCTGTGGAAGGAAAGAAATAATTTTAATCTGAGCCTGAGCTCGTGATGAGAAACCCCCCTACCCCCCTTGTCAGGGGGGCGTTAACCCGAGCTCGATCAAAAAGCCCCCCTGACAAGGGGGGTAGGGGGGTTTCTCGAGCTACACTCCAAACCAATTCATCCAATGCCCCACCCCTCAAAATATTTCCTAATCCTCCTCCCATTTCTCCTCTTTTCCTGCTCCGACAAAGACAAGGATTACGATCCAACCAAAGCCATCTCAGCCTTTGCCATCATTGATCCAATCAAGATCGATCCCTCTCTAGAAAAAGTTGAAATCACGCTTCCAAAACAAAAGCCAAACGACATTTGGAATGGCTCAAACAACGAGCAAAATCAAAAAGTTGAAAATTTTGCCAAAACATTTTCGACCCAAAAAACCTTTTGGACTCGAGCCACCGAAATCACTTTAAAAGAATCGACCCCCGTCTGGTCTGGCTTTGGCTCCACTGGCTTTGATGATTTTGTTTTCTTCCCAATCATTAAAGACAACAAAGTATTCCTGCTTAACGCGGCCGGAAAGCTTACAGCTTTTGATCTCGTCACCCAAAAGAAAATTTGGAAGAGCCAAGTTTTCGCTCGCAAATTTTTAAAAAATTACCGCACTCCGAAAATTTATTACGCCAAATGCGAAGACGGTGACAAAATTTTTGCTGTCGCTGGAGTCAATAAAATCGCTGCTGTAGATGCTGCCAATGGCAATGTTTTGTGGACAAAAGACATTGCTTCAATTCCGGTTTCTGCGCCGGTTTCTGATGGAAAATTGGTTTTTGTCACAACTAACGACAACAAACTTTACGCTTTAAATGCCAAAGATGGCGAGCTGCAATGGGTAACCTCGGCAATTTTGCGCACGACGGCGATCCTTGGCGCAGCTGATCCCGTCCTGCATCGTGATTCGGTGATTGCTTCTTTTTCTTCCGGTGAAATTTACGCGATTGGCAAAAAAAATGGCGAAGTTTTGTGGTCGCAAGATTTGAATTTGAGCAAAGCCAACAGCTCGGATTTTTATTTGAATGATGTCGACGCGACGCCGCTAATCAAAGGCGACACGCTTTATTCAATCGGCAATGGCGGCCTGATGATGGCGATTAATCTTTCGAACGGCAATTATTTCTGGAAAAAAGAAATCGCCGGAATCATTGATTTCTGGGCAGCCGGAGAGTTTTTATTCGTAATCGACAACGACAATAAATTACTCGCGGTGAGCAAAAAAACCGGTGGTATTAAATGGATTTCGCAATTGCCGAATTTGAAAAAAGCCAAAAAACCGGAGACGAAATTTATTTACAACGGCGTGGTAATGGCGGGTGACAAGCTGCTGGTTTCTAGGACTGACGGTGAATTGCTGATTGTTTCGCCACTGGATGGCAAGGTCGAAAAAACTGAATCGATTGGTAGAAAAATTTACCATTCTCCGGTGGTGGTGAATGGTAAAATTTACTTTCACAAGATGGCGAGATATGTGGTGGAGCTAGTCGAGATCGAATAAGTAAATTCCAGTGTAACTCCAAAAACCCCCCTACCCCCCTTATCAGGGGGGCAGTGATGGAGTTTGGTTTAAGCCCCCTGACAATTGCTTTAGCAATTGCAACTCACACAAAAATTAAAAAAAATTTTGTGAGTACAAGGGGGTAGGGGGGTTTCTCGTCCCAAATAAATTCTTAAAAAAATGTCCGAAATAAAAAAACTTCCCGACAAGAGCGAAGCGATTGCAACTCGTTCCTTAGAAAAACAAAAAACTAACGAGTCAAAATACGATCCCAAAACCCGCGAGAAATTTTGGCAAAACCACTGGGCCGAGAAAAAAATCTTCGCCTGGAAAAATGACCTTCCAAAAGCCCAAACCTTCGTAATCGACACCCCGCCGCCCACTGTTTCCGGCGTTCTCCACATGGGCCACGTCTTCTCTTACACCCAAGCCGATTTCGTCGCCCGCTTCCAAAGAATGTCCGGCAAAGACGTTTTCTACCCAATGGGTTTCGACGACAACGGACTTCCAACCGAACGCCTCGTCGAAAAAATAATCGAGAAAAAAGCCGGCGTTTTTGAAGCCGAAAATGGTCGCGGATCTTTCGTAAAAAAATGTCGCGAAGTTGTGGATGAGGCTGAAAAAGAATTCGAAATCCTCTTCAATTCAATCGCGCTGTCAGTCGATTGGAACCAGAAATACCAAACGATCTCACCGGAATCACAAAAAATTTCTCAAGCTTCTTTCGTTGATCTTCACAACAAAAAATTAGTAGAAAAAAAATTCGAACCAGTTTTCTGGGACGTCTCCGACCGAACTGCTCTAGCGCAAGCTGATTTGATCGACAAGGAAGTTGAAGGCGTAATGAACTACATCGAGTTTGAAGTTGAAGATTTGAATGTTGGTGAGTCAGGTTCCCCCTATTTAGGGGGATCGAGCGAACGCGTTAGCGGCGCGATGGGGGTGCAAAAAATCACAATAATGACGACACGTCCCGAGCTTCTTCCAGCCTGCGTCGCCGTCATGGTTCACCCCGAAGATTCACGCTACAAAAAATTCCACGGACAAAACGCAATCACTCCACTTTTCGGCGTAAAAGTAAAAATAATCCCCGACGATTTAGTCCAGCTCGACAAGGGGACAGGCGCCGTAATGTGCTGCACCTTCGGCGACGAGACCGACATCCGCTGGTGGAAAAAACACAATTTGCCGCTGCAAGTAATCATTCAAAAAGACGGCAAAATCGAAGGAATCTCAATCAAGCAATTCAAAGAAAAAGTAATTGAAGATCTGAGAGCGCAAAATCTTTTGCTCAATCAAGAAACCATCAAACGCGCCGTGAAGTGCGCCGAGCGTTCGGGCGTGCCGATTGAAATCCTCGTCGTGCCGCAATGGTTCATTAAAATTCTCGACAAAAAAGATCAGCTCAAAGCCAAAGCCGCCGAGTGCAATTGGTTTCCCGAATACATGAAAGTGCGCATTGACCAGTGGATTGACGGGTTGCAATGGGATTGGTGCATTTCGCGCCAGCGCTTCTTCGGCGTGGCTTTTCCGGTTTGGTATTCCAAACGGGCAGGCGAGGAGGGCAAAATTTTGGTCGCGGAAATCGACCAACTTCCCTGCGATCCCGCCGTTGATTTACCGCGCGGATACAGCCGCGAAGAAGTCACCGCCGAGACCGACATCTTGGACACCTGGGCCACTTCGTCGATTTCGCCGCAGCTTTCCTCGAAAGGAATTAGCTCGGAAATTTCCTTCGACAAACAACGTCACGAAAAACTTTTCCCGGCAGATTTACGTCCGCAAGCGCACGAAATTATTCGTACTTGGGCCTTCTACACTTTGACGAAATCGGTGCTGCACCAAAATTCCATTCCCTGGAAAAACCTAATGATCTCAGGCTGGTGCTTGGCTGCGGACAAAACTAAAATGAGTAAGTCGAAAGGAAATGTCGTGACGCCGACCTCACTGATTGAAGAAAAAGGTTCGGACATTGTGCGCTACTGGGCGTCCACGTCGCACCTCGGCGCCGACACTGCTTACTCTGAAGACGTCTTTAAAATCGGACAAAAATTAATCACAAAACTTTTCAACGCGGCGAAATTTTCTTCAATGAATTTTGAGTTGCTGCAAGCGGATGTGAAAGTTACCGAAGCCGCGGATCTGTGGGTTCTAGCTCGTTTACAAGAAACTCTAAAACGTGCCACATCCGAGTTCGAAAAATTCGAATACGCCCGTGCTCGTGAAGCAATTGAAGAATTTTTCTGGAAAGATTTCTGCGACAATTATTTGGAAATTTGCAAAGTGCGCTCTTACGGTCTAGCGGCGGAAAAGCTTGCCGGCATTGACTTCACGGATGCTCAGAAAAAAGAAATTTCTGCCAAACAGCAAAGCTCGATTCTAACTTTGCAAATTTGCCTCAACACAATTCTAAAACTTTTCGCGCCATTCATTCCGCACATTTGCGACGAAATTTATTCGACAATTTTTGCCGAAGAATTCGCGCAGACCGGCTCAATCAACGCCCGCAGCAACTGGCCGAAATTGGATGTGAAGGCTGACGAAAATCTTTTAAAACTCGGCCAGGTAATGCTCGACGTGATTTTCGAAGTCCGCAAATTCAAGTCCGACAACAACCTCTCAATGAAGACAACAGTCGAAAAAATTAAAATCTCTAAGACCGAAGGGCTGGAACCCTTCCTCGAAGACCTAACAAACGTCTGCAACGCCAAAGAAATTGAAATGGTTGTGACGGAGAGATTGGTTGAAGTGATTCTGTAATCTCACAATGAGACACAACCTCGATCTAAGCCCCCCTGACAAGGGGGGTAGGGGGGTTTCTCATCAAGAATTCAGAGATATTTTTTAAAGAATTATTAGAAAATTGTGACGAGAAACCCCCCTACCCCCCTTATCAGGGGGGCTTTGATCGAGTCCTGATCTTCTGCCTGACGAATGATGTGATCCACTGCCTGCCAATCTGCATTTAAAACTCAGCCAATGACCAAACTCCCCCGAGAATTTTTTCTGCAAAATACCGACGAAGTAGCGAAGCAGTTACTTGGCAAGATGATCTCAATTCGAGATGCAAAAACCAAAAAAAATTTCAAGGCAATCATTACCGAAACTGAAAGTTACCACGGTGACGATCCGGCGTCGCATGCATCGCGGAAGCGTACTCCACGTAACGAGCCGATGTTTTGGCAGGGCGGGCATCTTTACGTTTATTTAATTTACGGGATGTATTTCTGCCTCAACATCACGACCGAAAATCACGATTATCCGTCGGCAGTTTTGATTCGGGGCGTGAAAGTTTTGGAGCCGGAGGAGGTAACGCTGGATGGGCCGGGTAAGCTTTGTCGCTATTTGCAAATTGACAAAAATTTCGACCGCTTGGATTTCTGCGCCAGTAAAAATCACAAAAAATTCAGTATCTCCGACATTGGCCTGAAGCCTGATTTTAAAGAGCTGTCGAGGGTAGGGATCTCACAAAATAAAGAGGCGTTGCTGCGGTTTTTGGTTAGTTAGTTTGATGTTTGTGCTGGTTGCCAAATGGACCCCGGAACAAGTCCGGGGTGACAGGTGGGGAGTCCGGGGTGACGGTAAAGCATTTTTTACTAGAATTATTTCTCGACCTTCCTTTAGAAAGGCTTTGGAAACCGAAAAAGTTACTTACAGAGCGAACGTTTAAAAACTGTAAAAAATCTGAATATTTGGCTCGAGCCAAATATTCATTAAAATGTTGGCTTAAGCCTTGCAGACATTGCATCTAAGTCGTCTCTTAAAAACTCAAATTTTTTCAAAAAAAATGACACAATTAAAATTATTTTCAGCGGCAATTCTTGCTTTCACGCTTGCAAGCAAAACATCTTTTGCTGAAGCGAATACTTACGCAATCGAACCTAATCACACTAGCGTAGTGTGGTTTGCCAGCCATTTTGGCTTCTCTAATCCGTCGGGAAAATTTCCGGATATTTCTGGCAGCATTGTGTTTGACGAATCTAAGCCGGAAAAATCTGTGGTAAATGTGACGATTAATACAACCAGCTTGGTCACAGGTCTTTCTAAGTTCGACACCCATTTGAAAAGTGCCGATTTTTTTGACGTAGAAAAATTTCCGACTGCAAAATTTGTCAGCAAAAAAATTAAAGTTAGCGGCAAAGACAAAGCTAAAATCGAAGGTGATTTGACAATGCACGGCGTTACTAAGTTGGTGGTTTTGGATGCTAAGTTAAACAAGTTGGGAGTGAGCCCGATTACTCAGTTGCCAACCATTGGGCTCAGCGCCACGGCGGTGATTGCTCGTTCAGACTTTGGTTTGAATTACGCACTTCCTGGTGTTTCGGATAAGGTGAATCTTGTGATTGAAGTTGAGGCGAATATTGCGCCGAAGGTTGGGGAGTAGAGGAGGTTGAGTTTAGGGCGGGAGAGTACTGAGTTTGGGGCTAGAGAGAATACCGAGTTCGGGACGAAAAACCCCCCTACCCCCCTTATCAGGGGGGCTTGATCGAGTTCGGTTTAAAGCCCCCCTGATAAGGGGGGTAGGGGGGTTTTTCGTCCCAAACTCAGTATTTTCCCCGTCCCAAATCTCCTCTTGCCCCACACTCAAACCTCCCTACGGTCGAAAAATCTCCACTAATTCAGAGTTTAATTTTCTTCCTCAGACATGCCTTTTGACCCAATCCTCCTAGCCCGCATCCAGTTCGCCTTCACCATCAGTTTCCACATTATTTTCCCCGCTTTCACCATTGGACTCGCCGGATATTTAACCTGCGTCGAAGCCCTCTACCTCAAAACCAAAGATTCAACTTACCAAGAAATCTACAAATTCTGGGTCAAAATTTTTGCGATTATTTTCGGGATGGGCGTGGTTTCTGGCGTGGTTTTGTCTTACGAAATCGGCACCAATTGGGCCGGATTTTCTTTTCGCACCGGCAATGTTTTAGGTCCACTACTTGGCTTCGAAGTGCTCACCGCCTTCTTCCTCGAGGCTTCATTTTTAGGAATAATGTTGTTCGGCTGGAATAAAGTCGGGCCCAAAATGCACTTTGCTTCCACAATAATTGTGGCGATTGGCACTTTAATTTCGGCATTTTGGATTTTAGCGGCCAATAGCTGGATGCAGACCCCGCAAGGCTTCACGATTCACAACGGAATTTTTTATCCGGCTAATTGGTTGGAAATTATTTTTAATCCCTCCTTCATTTACCGCTTCGGCCACATGCTGGTGGCCACCTATTTAACCTGTGCCTTCGTGGTTTGCGGCGTTTCGGCCTGGTTGTTGTGGAAGAAAAAATCGCCAGCTCACGCCCGCGTAATGTTTAAAATGGCACTGACTTTCATTGTGATTTTTGTGCCGTTGCAAATTTTTATTGGTGACTTACACGGGCTGAACACTCTACGTCACCAGCCCGCTAAAGTCGCGGCAATGGAAGGAATTTGGGAAACAGAAAAAGGCGCGCCTTTAACGCTATTTGGCATTCCTGACGAAGAATCTGAAACTACAAAATACGCCATTAAAATTCCTAAACTGGCCAGTTTGATTTTGACTCACGACGCTGAGGGCGAAATTGCCGGATTAAAATCCTTCCCCAAAGATGAGCGACCGCCAGTGGCGCCGGTGTTTTTCAGCTTTCGCGTAATGGTCGGGATGGGGATGTTAATGCTGCTGACGGCTGTGGTGGCGGTTTTTTTGAATTTGCGCAAAAAACTTTTTGACACAAAATGGTTTCAATTCTGGTGCATGTTGATGACGCCGAGCGGCTTTATTGCTTTGTTGGCGGGCTGGTTTGTGACCGAGATTGGTCGTCAGCCTTACGTGGTTTACGGGCTTTTAAAAACGCGAGATGCCGCGTCGGCGCTGTCGTCGGAGCAGGTGCTGTTTTCGCTGATTAGTTTTGTGGTGGTTTATTTTGTGATTTTCGGCGCCGCGACTTTTTATATTTTGAAGCTGTTGGCTAAGGGGCCGCAGAAGAGTTAATACTGAGTCTGGCAGTGGACCCCGGAACAAGTCCGGGGTGACAGATCGGGGGAAGATCTCTCCACACTCTGTCACCCAGGACCACACTCTGTCACCCCGGACTTGTTCCGGGGTCCACTGCCAAACTTAAAACTAAATTTAAAACAAAAACATGTTCGACCTCTCCCCATTCCTCAATCTCCCATTAATCTTCGGCTGCATCCTCGCCCTTGCAATCTTCCTCTACGTCCTGCTCGACGGCTTCGATCTCGGTGTCGGCATCCTCTTCCCCTTCGCCCCCTCCGACGAGTGCCGCAGCAAAATGATGAACTCAATCGCGCCTTTCTGGGACGGCAACGAAACCTGGCTAGTCCTTGGCGGAGGAGGGCTCTTCGCTGCTTTCCCGCTCGCTTACTCAATCATCATGCCGACCTTTTACATCCCGATCATCCTCATGCTTTTGGGATTAATTTTCCGTGGCGTCGCGCTGGAATTCCGCTCCAAAGCCGAATTCAAAAACGAACAAAAAATCTGGGATTATTCTTTCCATTTCGGCTCGCTAATTGCCGCTTTTTTCCAAGGCGTAATGTTGGGCTCTTTCATTCAAGGTTTAGAAAATTCTGCGGGAAATTCTTGGGGCTGGCTCAATGCCTTTTCTTTAATGACGGGAGTGGCGATGATCTTCGGCTACGCGCTGATCGGCAGCACTTGGCTAATCATGAAAACGCACGGAAAAACTCAAGATTGGGCACGTCGTGTCGCCTTTTACGTGCTAGCTTTTGTGGCTTTTTTTACGGCTTTGGTAAGCGGCTGGACGCCGTTTTTAAACGAAGAAATTTTTGTCAGATGGTTCTCAAAACCAAATATTTTTTATCTGGCGCTGATTCCATTTTTAACAATTTTGACTTTTGTTTTTTTGATCAAAAGCCTGCTCGCTAAAAAAGAAATTCAGCCATTTTGTCTGACGATATTTTTATTTATTTTGTGTTACGCGGGCCTGGCGATCAGCCTATTTCCTTACATCGCGCCCTATCAGCTTTCTTTTACTGAGGCCGCGGCGGCGCCTACTTCTTTGTCATTTCTATTCGTCGGAGTCGCAATAATTCTGCCAATAATTTTGTGCTACACCGCTTTTTCTTACTACGTTTTCCGCGGAAAATCGTCGCACGAAAAAATGTATTAGTGCGAAAAAATATCCACTGATCCGAACCCTTGTAGATCAAGCTTAGTGCGGGCTGGCAAGAATTTTACGCAGGCTTGAAAAATTTCCATTCTGTTTTCTCTCTTCAACATTTCGTCAAGTCGCACTTTCAATTGGTGCAAATGCAAAACGTCGGAAGCGGCGTAATCTTGCTGTTTGGTGGTGATTTCAGGATTTCCCCAATCAGAAGATTGCTGTTTTTTGGAAAGCTCCACTCCCAAAATTTCGTCGCACAAAGATTTTAAACCGTGAGCATCGGTGTAAGTGCGCACTAGGCGGGAAGCGATTTTGGTGCAGTAAATATTTTGTACTTCAACTTTTAAATAATGCTGCAAAGCCGCCAAATCAAAGCGGGCGAAGTGGAAGATTTTTTGAATATTTTCGTCAGCTAAAAGTTTGCACAAATTCGGTGCGTTGTAATTTCCCTTCTCGAACTGCACTAGGTGGGCATCGCCGTCGCCGGCAGAAATTTGTACTAAGCACAGGCGATCCCGAAGGATGTTGAGGCCCATGGTCTCGGAGTCGATGGCGACGGAG
>CANDYP010000015.1 GCA_947425005.1 Rickettsiales bacterium
CCAAGAAACTCGTCACGTTTCGCAAGAGAAAAAAAGTGAGAAAAAATCAGGGATTTTGAATTTTATTTTTGGGCTGTTTGGCGGCAAAAAACCGGTCGCAAAAAAGTCGGAAGTAAGGCCAGAAAGAAAGCCGGAAAGAAAGCCTGAGAGGAGGGGTCAGGAAAGAAAACCAGAAAGAAGGCCAGAAAGAAATTCCGAACCAAGAAGAGAAAGACCGGCAGAAAAGCCAGCTCCAAGAGGTGATCAGCCAGTTGTCCGCGGCGGTACAAGAAAAATTTCTTCGGCAAAAAAACCGGAGTAATTAGTTGTCCTGAGTGTAACTCGAGAAACCCCCCCCTTGTACTCACAAACTTATTTTTTAATTTTTGCGTGAGTTGCAATTACTAGAAGTAATTGTCAGGGGGGCTTTGATTGAGTTCGGTTTAAGCCCCCCTGACAAGGGGGGTAGGGGGGTTTCTCGAGGAAGTGCTCGGTCCAATAAAAAAAGGGATGCTAATGAAAATTAGCATCCCTTTTTTGTGATTCGTCATCCTCAGACCTGCGGTCCAAGGATGACGGCTTAGAATTTACCAAGTTTTTCTCGGAGCTGGCCTGCCAGCGCCTGATGATCTGTTGAACGGTTTTCTGTCGTCAGGGGATCTTCTTGCGCCAAAAGACGATCCGTCTCTTGCCGGAGTTCTGTTTGATCTTTCGGAATTTCCGAAATTGTCACTGCGTGAACTAGAGTCAGATCTTGCGCCGAAGCCGCCACGTGAGCTGCTGGAGCGTTCACCAAATCCACCACGTGATCCTGGTCTAGAAGATCTTTCACCAGAACCGAATCCGCCGCGTGAACCAGAGGAGCGTTCACCGCCGCCAAAGCCGTCACGTGATCCGGAAGAAGATCTTTCACCAGAGCCAAAGCCACCGCGTGAACCAGAAGAGCGTTCACCGCCGCCAAAACCGCCGCGTGAACCAGGAGATCTTTCTCCGGAGCCAAACCCGCCACGTGATCCAGAACCTTCGCGGCTTGGTCTTTCTCTGTTGCCGAATGAATCGTCGCGAGGTCCAGCCGAAGAATTTCCTCTTGCCGGAGATCTTTCTCTGCCGCCGAAACCAGCGTCATTTCTGCCGCCGCGCGAATCAGATTTTTTGGCGCCGCCTTTGAGCCAGCTTAAACCAAAGCCACCTTTGTCTTCTTGCGGAACGCGGAAAGCATCACCGCCTCTTGCAGAAGCTCCTCGGTCAGATTTTTTGCCAAGACCAATGAAGCTTAACAGGCTGCTTTTAGTGCCGTCTGGCTGTTCAGGTTGAGCTGATCTTCTGTCGTCTCGGCCTCTTGCCGGAGAAGAGTTTCTTCTGTCAGAGGAAGGAGAATTTCTGCGATCTGACGAAGGTGAATTTCTTCTGTCGGAAGAAGGAGCGCTTCTGCGATCTTCGGAAGAATGGCCGCCTCTGCGATCTGATGAAGGAGCTCTTCTTTCGGAAGATCCTCGTGAAGAAGATCCTGCAGGTTTTCTAGAGCCAGGACGTGGGCCTCTTGGACGATCATTGTCTTCGCGAGAAGATGGAGCCGCTTCAACGCCGTGGTAGGCGTGAGTTTCGTCGACCGGAATTTTAAAGCGGATGGTTTTTTCGACGGCTTGCAAAAGTCGGCGTTCGGATGGATCACAGAAAGAAATCGCCACGCCTTGTCTGCCGGCGCGTGCGGTGCGGCCGATGCGGTGTACGTAGCTTTCGGGATCCATTGGAATGTCGAAGTTAATTACGTGGCTGATTGACGGCACGTCAATGCCGCGGGCCGCGATGTCAGTGGCGATCAAGACTTGTACTTTGGCGTCACGGAAAGACGACAAAGCTTTTTCGCGCGCGCCTTGTGATTTGTTGCCGTGAATTGCTGCGACCGTGATTGAGCTTTTTTCCAAAAATTCGACAACGCGATTGGCGCCGTGTTTTGTTTTTGAAAACACGAGAACGCTGGTGGCGTCTTCTTGTTTCAAGATGCGTTTGAGGAGAGAAAGTTTATTTCCTTTTTCAACGAAATTAATTTTTTGCTCGATGCGCTCAACCGTGGTAGCTTGTGGCGTGATTTCGATTTTGACCGGATTTTTCAAAATTGAGTGAGCCAAATCATTAATTGTTTCTGGCATTGTGGCCGAGAAGAAAAGCGTTTGTCTGCGCTCCGGAATTTTCGCAATAATTTTTTTGACGTCGTTGATGAAGCCCATGTCGAGCATGCGGTCAGCTTCGTCGAGTACCAAAATTTCCAGATTCATGAAACGGATGTAGCCTTGGGAAGCCAAGTCTAGCAAGCGTCCCGGTGTGGCGATCAGAATGTCAACACCGCGCTGCATCGTGGCGATTTGTGGTCGTTCCGAAACGCCGCCGAAAATTACGGCGTGGCGTAGATTTAAATCTTTGCCGTAAGCCTCAATATTTTCAGCGATTTGCGAAGCGAGTTCACGAGTTGGAGTAAGGATTAAAGCGCGCACTCCGCCGCTTTTGATCGGGTTGCCGCTGTTGACCAGATTGTGCAAAATCGGCAGCGAGAAAGCTGCAGTTTTGCCGGTTCCGGTTTGCGCGATTCCTAAAATATCGCGGCCTTCAAGCAAAGGTGGAATGGCTTGTAGCTGAATTGGAGTGGGGATGGTGTAGCCTTTGTTTTCAAGGGCAGTAAGGATTTTTGGGTTTAAGTTTAAGTTTTGAAAAGTTGTCATTTTAAAAGTTTTGTTGTGAAAAAAATTGGCATTGCGACGCGCGCAAGGGCCGAGGTGAATTAATGAAGCTACTTTTTTTAAAGTTTGTTTCCTCGAGGTCCCGGAAGGGTTGAAGGAACTTATTAGATTTGAGTTAAAAGTTCTAAGAACCCGTCCTAAATCTCGCTGCGCTGAGCTGGAAATGACGGATTCGCGAGCACCGCACCGCAGCGTACTTAATGTACGTGAGGAGCGGAGCGCAAAGAATTCGTCATTTACGGCCAGCGCAGGTAGAGATTTAGGACAGGTTCCAAATCCAAGAAATCATTGGGTGCAAAGGCACTTTAAGGAGGACTGAATTTGAGAGTTTAAATGGGTTTCAAGTCTTGAGTTGTGCTACATCTTTTATTTGGCGAGGCCAAATATTTGTGTGGGTGCGGGGATTAGATAAGTGGGATTTCTAAGTTACAAGCCTCCTTTGTAAAAGGAGGTGGCACGAAGTGCCGGAGGATTTGGCGTAACAGAGTTAGGTTTAACTAAAACTAGATTGTGCTTGAGACGAGAAACCCCCCTACCCCCCTTATCAGGGGGGCTTAAACCGAACTCGATCCAAGCCCCCCTGACAATTGCTTTTAGCAATTGCAACTCACACAAAAATTAAAAAATAATTGTGAGTACAAGGGGGGTAGGGGGGTTTCTCGTCCCAGTTTCTTACTTCCTCTTCACCTCTTCCAACTCCGCCCCGCCGCCCATCACTTTGTAGAGCGTAATCAAATTCGCGAGGTACTCCTTTCTCGTGCTGGCTTGACTTTGCGTTGCCGACAGCAACAGCAATTGCGCATCTAAAATATCCAGCGCACTACTAATCCCCGCCGCGTGTTTCTTGTCAGAAAGATCGTAAGATTTTTGCGAGGCCTGCAAAATTTTATTGTAAGAATTAAGTTGGTTGGTCAGCGATTCTCTTTCAGCCAACTGGTCCGAAGCCTCACGAAAAGCGGCCTGAATCGCTTGCTCGTATTGCACAATCTGAATCTTTTTGCGGGCGTGGCTAATGTCCAGATTGGCAAGATTTCGGCCGCCGGAAAAAATCGGCAAATTAATTTGGGGCGCGAAGACCCAAGTTCTGGAGTCAAACAGTGAGTCTAAATTTTTTGAGCCGTAACCGTAAGTTCCGGTCAAAGTGATTGAGGGGAAGAAGGCAGCGCGAGCAGCTCCAATATTGGCGTTGGCGCTTTTTAAATTGTGTTCAGCTTGCTTGATGTCGGGGCGCAAAAGCAAACTTTCTGACGGAACTGAGTCGAGTAAATCTTCATTAATTTTGATGTCGTTAATGGTTTCATCCTGCGGCAGCGAGCGTTCATCAAAAACTCCGGTCAAAGCCATCAAGGCATTTTTATCTTGAGCGACAATTTTTTTGTAATTTTCCACGGTGGCACGAGCGCCTTCGATTAGGCTTTCGGCAGCGAGCAACGTGCTTTGCGAATCGATGCCATTTTTGTAACGCGCTGTTGTGAAAGTGTAGCGGTCGCTCTGCGCTTGCAGATTTTTTTCGCTGACTTTCAAGATTTGGCGATCCAATAAAAGTTGAGCGTAAGCGTTGGCGGTCTCAGCAATGACGGTGATTTGCGTGATGTTGCGGGCTTCTTCGGTTGCTAAAAAATCTTCCAAAGCAGCTTTTTTTAAACTTCGTAATCTGCCGAAAAAATCAATTTCGAAAGAGGTGAGGGAAAGATTGGCGCGGTAAACTCTTTTGGGAGTGAAGGCGGAAAAGGCGCTGGGCACGCCTTGGCGAGTTTCTGATCCTACGGCGCCAATCGTGGGTAATAAATTAGAACGTGCTACGCCGTGAGTTCCTTGGGCGACTTCAAGATTTAAATTGGCGGTTTTCAGATCTTTGTTGTTGTCGAGGGCAAGCTGAATCACTCGCTGTAAGTCGGGAGATTGGAAATATTCCTTCCAGGAAACTAGGGCGATTTTTTTCTTGCCGGGATTGTCGGTGGTTTGAAACGGCACCGGCGCCTCAGGCCGCACGTATTTCGGCGCCATGGTACAGGCGGTGAGGGAGGTGATTAGGAAGAGGGGGAGTAATAGGTTTTTTTTCATAATTTAAATCGGTGGTTGTTGGTTTTGGGATTGTGTTTGGGACGAGAAACCCCCCTACCCCCCTTATCAGGGGGGCTTAACCCGAGTTCGGTGCAACGCCCCCCTGACAAGGGGGGTAGGGGGGTTTCTCGTCAAATACTCGCACTAACTAAATTTTCTTCCTCACAAGCCTCTGCACCAAAACAAAAAACATCGGCACAAATAAAGTGGCTAAGAAAGTGGCGGCGAACATGCCGCCCATTACGCCGATTCCGATTGCTCTTTGACTGGCCGAGCCTGCGCCCGAAGCGGTTGCCAGCGGCGTAATGCCTAGAATAAAAGCCATTGAAGTCATTAGAATCGGGCGGAAGCGTTGTTTGGTTGCGATCAAAGTTGCTTCGACAAGATCGTGACCTTTGTCGTGCAAGCTTTTGGCGAACTCAACAATCAAAATGGCGTTTTTGGCCGAAAGCCCAATCGTCGTTAAAAGTCCGACTTGAAAATAAACGTCGTTACTCATGTGGCCGAGCATCGAGAAAACCAGGGCGCCGAAAATTCCGAAGGGCACCACCAAAATTACTGAAAACGGAATGGTCCAACTTTCGTAAAGCGCTGCCAGCGACAGAAAGACCACGATTAGCGAAATGGCGTAAAGCCCCAAAGTCTGCGCCCCGGAAGCTTTTTCTTCGTAAGAAATGCCGGACCAGGTGTAGTCCACGCCCTTTGGCAGCTCTTTCGCCATTTTTTCCATTTCGGCCATTGCGATTCCAGAGCTTACGCCAGTAACGGCGGCGCCTTGAATATTAATTGAGGGCGCTCCGTTAAAACGCTCTAATTTTGGCGATCCAAAATTCCAACGTGCCGCGGAGAAGCTGCTAAACGAAACCATCTTGCCCTCATTATTTCTGACGTACCATTTTTTTAAATCGCTTGGAGCCATGCGGGAAGCCGCTTCGCCTTGTAGGTAAACTCTTTTGATTCGACCCTTGTCGAGGAAGTCGTTGACGTAAGCCGAGCCCCAGGCGGCTTGCAGGGTTTGATTAATGTCTGAAGGCAACACTCCCAAAGCGGCGGCTTTTTCGTAATCAATGTCGATCTTGTATTGAGCTACGTCGCTTAAGCCGTTGGGCCGCACGCCGGTTAAAAGCGGATTTTTCGCGGCCATTCCTAAAAGCTGGTTACGGGCGCCCATTAAGGCTTCGTGACCAATGCCGCCGCGATCCAGAAGTTGTAAATCGAAACCGGAAGCATTGCCCAATTCGCGAATTGGTGGCGGGAAAAAGGTGAAGACAAAAGCGTCTTTGATCTGGGAGAGGGTTCCCATGGCGCGTCCGGAGATGGCCATTACGGATTGGTCAGGATTTTTTCTTTTGCTCCAATCTTTTAAACCGACAAATCCGAAGCCGGCATTTTGGGCGCGACCGGCGAAACTAAAGCCGGCAACGGTGAAGAGGTGGTCAACATTGTTGCCTTCTTTTTCTAAAAAATAATCTTCGACTTGTTTGAGGCTTTCAGTGGTGCGCTCAAGTGTGGAGCCGCTTGGCGTGTTGACCATCAAATACATTGTGCCCTGATCTTCGGTGGGCAGGAAGGAGGTGGGCATGCGCGCGAATAAAAAGATCAGGCCGCCGACCATTACTACGTAAAGCATGAAAAATCGGAAGAGGCGCTGAATGATTTTGTTGGCGGAATTGGTGTAAAAATTTCGGATTTTTTCGAGTCTTTGATTGAAGAAATTGAGGAATTTATTTTCGGTTAATAAATGTCCTTTTTTTGCCGGCTTTAAAAGTGTGGCGCAAAGTGAAGGCGACAAAACCAATGCCACAAAGACTGAAAGCGCCATTGACGAAACAATGGTGATTGAAAATTGGCGGTAAATCGCGCCGGCCGATCCGCCAAAAAAAGCCATCGGGACAAATACGGCGGAGAGCACCAAAGCAATGCCAACAAGGGCGCCGGTGATTTGCTGCATTGATTTGCGAGTGGCATCAATTGGTGACAGGCCTTCTTCCTCCATGATGCGCTCGACATTTTCGACGACTATGATCGCGTCATCAACCAGCAAGCCAATCGCCAGTACCATGGCAAACATCGTCAGGGTGTTGATGGTGAAGCCCAGAGAGAATAAAATCGCGAAGGCGCCCAGCAATACGACAGGCACGGCGATGGTTGGAATTAAAGTGGCGCGGAAATTTTGCAGGAAAAGCAACATCACTAAAAACACTAAAAACACTGCTTCGATCAAAGTGAAAACCACGCCTTTAATTGAGAGTTTGATGAAGGGCGTGGAGTCGTAAGGGTAAATTACTTTGACACTGTTTGGTAAAGATTTGGTGAGCTCGGCGACTTTGGCTTTAACTTGATCGGCGGTTTTTAGGGCGTTGGCACCACTGGCTAAAACTACTGCCATGCCGGCGGCGGGGTGTCTTTTGTAGCGGGCTACAGTGCTGTAACTTTGGGAGCCTAATTCAATTTTGGCGACATCTTTCAAGCGAACTTGCGAGCCGTTTTTATTCACGCGCAAAATAATTTTTTGAAAATCTGCGACAGTTTTTAATTTGGATTGAGCGGTAATGGTGGCGTTAAGTTGTTGGCCTTTAAGCGCTGGAAGGCCGCCCAGCTGGCCGGCAGAGATGTCGGCATTTTGAGCTTTTACGGCGCTGATGATGTCGGAGGTGGTGAGGCTGTAGCCAAAAAGTTTGTGAGGATCGAGCCAAATCCGCATGGCGCGTGGGTTGCCGAAGACGGTGATGTTGCCGACGCCGTCAATTCGTGAAATGCTGTCTTTCATGTCGGAAAGCAAAATGTCGCCGAGAGCGCCTTCGTCGAGCGAATCGTCTTCGGAGTAGAGCCCCACCACTAACAGAAAGTTGTTGTTGGCTTTGTTGACGCGGACGCCTTGTTGTTGAACTTCGAGGGGAAGCAGTGGTAGAGCGGATTGCAGCTTGTTCTGCACTTGCACTTGCGCAATGTCGGGATTGGTTTTGGGTTCAAAAGTGAGGGTGATCATTACGTTGCCGTCAGAGTCACTGCTGGAAGTAAAATAGCGCAGCGAGTCAATGCCGGAGAGGCTTTGTTCGATTACTTGAGTGACGCTATTTTCCAAAGCTTCTGCAGAAGCGCCGGGAAGGGCGGTGGCAATTGAAACTGAAGGCGGCGCGATGTTTGGGTATTGCTCAACAGGCATTTTGAACAATGCCAAAGCGCCGGCCATCATGATGATGATCGCCAGAACCCAAGAGAAAATTGGCCGGTCGATGAAGAAGTTGGACATTTTTGTTAGTGTTGTTTTGGCGGTTGAGCCCTCCGGATAAGGGGGGTGGCCCGAAGGGTCGGGGGGTTTCTCGTCCGAGACTCAAACTTCTGCTCAAATCAATTCACTTCCCGCGTAACCAGAGGCGCTGGATTTACCCTCATCCCGTCGGCAATTTTTTGAAAACCTTCGTAAATCACTGTCTCACCTTCTTCTAGCCCTTCAGTTACAATCCACGAATCGCCAAACATTTGTTCGGCCTTGATCGGGCGCGGTCTCGCAGTGTTTTCTTGATCAACAATCCAAATTATTAATCCGCCATTGGGTGCGCGATTGGTGGCTCTTTGAGGCACGGTGACCGCTTCAAAAGGCTTCAAATGCATTTGGGCTTTTACAAACATTCCCGGAATTAATTTTTGATCTTTGTTGGAGAAAATGGCGCGCAGCCTTACGGAATCAGTGCTTTCATCGGCGAATTGTTCGGAGAATTTTAACTTGCCGGTATTTTTGTAAGTCGGATCTTCGGTGACTACACTGACCAGAACGCCGTTTTGATTACCTATGCGAACCGCGTCCTTGCTGGGTTGCGCCATGTCGACGTAAATCGGATCGAGCTGAGTGATCGTCGTTAAAACATCAGTTTGGTAGCCGGTGAGAAGAGTGCCTTCGGTAATATTTGATTTGCCGATGTGACCGGAAATCGGTGCTAAAACTTTAGTGTAATTCAAAGTGGCTTGAGCCGTTTTAGCGTTGGATTTGGCTTGAGCAAAAATGGCGGAAATGTCGTCAAATTCTTGTTTACTTACGGCGTCTTGCTCAAGCAGATTTTTGTAACGATCTCTTTTTGCTTTCAGAGTTTTTAAATTGCTGTTGGCGCTGTTTAGAGCCTCTTGGTGAACGGCGGGATCGATTTGGTAAAGTTGCTGACCGGCTTTGACAAAGCTGCCTTCGACAAATTTTATTTTTCTTAAAACGCCGCCAATTTGAGGGCGGACTTCAGAGATTTTGTAAGACGTTACACGTCCCGGTAATTCTAAAAATAATTGTACCGATTCTTTTTTTGCGGTGACGGTAGTGACATCCATTGCCTTGGCCATTGCCTTGGCCATTGCTTTGCCAGCTTGGGTTGAGGCTGATGAAGATGTTTGGTTTTGTTTGGACTTGCTCCAGAAATAACCCGCCGTCGCAAAAATTAAGAGGCAAAAAAAGACCAACTTTTTGAAGTTTTTATTTTTGTGCGGCATGGGCTCCGGAAGAAAAATTTTGATTTGCGACAGTGCGCCTAGGTTAAAGACGTAGTTTTGTAATTGGGAGGCTTAAGTTTGCTTGATCGAAGTCAATTGTGAGCGGGATTTCTTACCATTCCCTCGCCTGATGCAGTCTAAATTTAGGCTTTTCTAACTTCAGCTTTGGGGTCAACTTTATTGAGGATGGAGCGGCGGATGATGGCGTGGCAGAGGAGGTTGACTACCACCAGGTTTAGCACGATCAAAGCGATGATTTTGGCGAAGGAGAGCCAGGAGAATTTTTCGATTTCAATGCCGATTAAGAGCAAGGGGATGATGTAACAATTGGCGATCATCACGACGTGAGTCATGTTGAAAACGTCGCGGGATCTTAAGAAGGCCAAGGCAGAAGTGGCGAGTAATAAAACGGCGGCGGTGCTGATAATCCAGGCCAGGTAGAGCATGCTAAATTTTCTTTTTATTGAAGAGCAGGAACAAAACCGCGACTAACTTGAGTAAAAATAATACGATGATGATGTCTAAAATTTCTTCAAAACTGGTGACGGAATTGATCAAAATTAAAATGATGATGTTGGTGAAGATGAAGTAGAAGCCGAGAATTTTTTCGTAAGAATTCTGCGCCGTAAAAAATTTTATTGTGATGAGGGTGATTGAGATGATGACGAAGAGTGAGATCAATGTGGACATGCGCTAATAAATTCCGGTTGGAGATTCTGAAGTTTTGTCTCCGAAGCCGTCATCGTCTGCCTTGTCGATTTCTGGTGTATCGGAATCATCAAGAGTGTCGTCTAATTTAAAGGCTTCGAAGAACACGTGCTCTTTTGGTGTGCCGTGCTTCGGGAATTTGCCGGTGGTGCGATCAACCTTCACAAATTTTACAGAATTAGGGACGCGGAAAGGTGTCGAAGGGGTGTCTTTCAGGGCCTCTTTCATGAAGTCGATGAAGATTGGTAAGGCTACGGAAGAGCCGGTTTCGTTGGATCCCAAGCTTCTTGGTGTGTCAAAACCGATGTAAACACCGGCAACTAGATCAGGCGAGAAGCCAACAAACCACGAGTCGTAAGAGCTATTGGTTGTACCGGTTTTGCCGGCAATGATCTTGCCAATTGATTTTGCTCTTGCTGCGGTGCCGCGGTCGACAACGCCTTGCAGCATGGAGGTGATTTGGTAGGCGGTGGCAGAGTCTGTCACCTCTTCTTTTGTATCGTCCAGCAATGGAATTGAGATGCTGTTAATGTCTTTTTCAACGCTGCCATTGACGTCAGAGATGAAGCAGTTGCCGCACTTTCTTTTATCCCGACGATAAATTGTGACGCCGTTGCGATCTTGAATTTTCTCAATCATTGACGGTGTGATTTTTTTTCCGCCATTGGCCATCATTGAGTAAGCAGTGACTAAGCGCGTCAAAGTTGTTTCGGTTGATCCCAAAACTAGTGAATAAATTTTTTGCGGATTGTCGTTAACGCCGAATCTCTTCACCACGTCAACCACTTTATCCAATCCAATCTGATCGGCCATTCTTACGGTAGTAACGTTACGCGAGGTTTCGAGACCGGTGCGCAAAGTGGTTAGTCCGTAATATTGTCCGGAATAGTTGGACGGTCGGTAAGGTGGAAGGCCAAAGCCTTGATTAAGCACGATTTCTTCATCCATGATTGTGGTGGCGGGAGTCATTTTATTTTCGAGCGCCGCGATGTAGCCAAAAGGCTTCAAGGTTGAACCGGGTTGGCGCATGGCTTGAATGGCGCGATTGAATTGATTAGGGGCGTCAACGTAGCCACCCATCATGGCTAGAACCCTTCCGCTGTGCGGGTCCATTGCAATGAAAGCCCCGTTCACTTCAGGAATTTGGCGCAAAAGATAGGTCTCACCTTTTGTGGTTTTTTCGGCCAAAATCACGTCGCCATTGGACAGGACGTCGCCAATTTTTTTTACGACCGGACCAAGACTGTCAATGCTCAGATATTTTCTAGCCCATTTTAATGAGCCCAGTTCGATTGATCCGAGTGCGCCATTTTCAATGCCGATTGTGGCCGTGTCTTTGGAGGTTGAGATCACCACAGCTCGCAGCCAAGAATCTTTGTAAACTTTTTTTACGTTGAAATTTTGAAGCTCTGCCTGCCATTTTCCGCTGGAGTCAATCTTGCCTAGTGGCCCGCGATAGCCGTGCTTTTGGTCGTAATCTTCGATGCCGGCTTCGAAAGCGGCGGAGGCGATTTTTTGTAATTTGGTGTCCAGCGTGGTGCGTACTACGATGCCATTTTCGAAAACATCGTCAGAGCCGTAAAGATCGGTTAATTCTTTTTTGACACTGTCTGAGAAAAATTCGGCTTTTACAAAATCTTCGGAGTCAGCCTGTTTAAGTATGATGGGCTTTGCGATTGCCGCTTCGCCTTCTTCAGCAGTGATAAAATTTTCTGCGATCATGCGGTTGATAACCCAGTCACGGCGGCTTTTGGCCTTTTCGATATTTTTTCTCGGGTCAAGTTTTGACGGAGCTTTTGGCAAAGTGGCTAGAAGTGCATCTTCTTCGATGGTTAGTTCGTCGATTGATTTGTTGAAATAAACTTGAGCCGCAGCAGCAACGCCATAGGCGCTGGAGCCAAGGTAGATCTGGTTGAGATAGAGTTCTAAAATGTGGTCTTTGGAAAAAGTTTGAGTAATGCGGAAGGCTAAAATTGCTTCTTTGACTTTGCGTTGCAGCGTTCTTTCGCGTGACAGCAAAAGATTTTTTACCACTTGTTGAGTGATGGTGGAAGCGCCACCAACCGCCTGATCGCCTTTTAAAAATGACAGGCCATTTTGAATTGAAGTGCGGAAAATTGCTAAAGGATCGATGCCGGAATGTTTGTAAAAGTTGGCGTCTTCAGCGGCCAGAAAGGCGTTGATTAAGTGTTTGGGAATGATGTCGATTGGAACAAAGACGCGTTTTTCTTTGGAAAATTCAGTGAGGAGAGAGCCATCAGCGGCGTAGAGACGGGTGGTGATTAATGGGGTGTATGTTTTTAGCTGTTCGTAATCAGGAAGATTTTCGCTGTATTTTTTGAAAATAAAAAATCCGAAAGTGCTGCAAATCAAGAGTAAAAGCAGTCCAGCCGCTATTAAGGTGTTGACGGTTTTTTTCATGTTTTGATTATTTTAGAACCTGTTCAAAATCTCGCTGCGAAGAGTCGGAAATGCTGGATTTGCGAGCACCGTAGCGGCAGCGTATTAAATATACGTGAGCAGCGGAGCGGAGCAAATTCAGCATTTACGGCCGTCGCAGGTAGAGATTTTGTACAGGTTATTAGAGAAAAATTCATCAATCGCCCCAGCTAAACTGGCGACGATTTTTCTTTTGTAGATCAAATTGTTGAGTTGCGCTTCCTCTGTTTTGTTGGACAGATAGCCAAGCTCAATCAAAACCGATGTGACGTCTGGAGCTGTTAAAACAGCAAATCCAGCGAATCGATGACTATTTTGTAAAATTTTTATTTTGGATTTTCTTACTAGCCTGACGGCAGTGTTGGCAAAGCGCGAGGAGCTGTTCATACTGTCCCTTTGAGATAAGTCAATTAGAGTTTTCATGGTGTCCTGACTGGCTCCAGAGAAGTTTACGCCAGCAATAATATCGGAACGATTTTCTTTCTGAGCGAGTAATTCAGCCTGCTTGTCGGAAGATTTTTCGGACAAGGTGTAAATCGAAAGACCGGAAGTGTGGTTGTCATTAATTGAGTTAGCGTGCAGCGAAATAAAAAGGTCGGCATTAAATTTGCGGGCCTTCTCAACTCTTTTGCGCAAAGGAATAAAAAAATCTTCATCCCGCGTTAAAAAAACTTTGTAGAGTTTGGTGTTGTCTAAATTTTTTTTCAGTTCTTTGGCGTAAGCCAAGGTGATGTGTTTTTCTTTGGTTCTGGCGTAATCACCAATTGTTCCCGGATCTTTGCCTCCGTGGCCGGCATCAATTACAATCACCGGTATTTTTCTCGCTACGATTTTCTGAATCGCCGGTTTTTTGTCGGTAACTAAGGAATAATTTACGTCAGAATTTTGGGGGATTTTTTTGAGAGTGTAAGCCGATGAATTTTCCGCAGATTTTTTGAGGGAATTTTTTTCCACTCCGGAAAGTTCGACAATAATTTTGCCGAAATTTTGATTTTTAATTTTTTGGAAAGAGCTTTTTTCGACGCCGATTTGTTGTTTTAAATCGAAGACGATGCGCAGAGATTTTTCTCCTTGGGAGTTTTTTTGCGCGCCACTTCTGGAGTTGTTGATGAAGTAGGGCAGGGAAGGCTTCACATCAGTTTTTTCAAATTCAGCATTTTCGACATCCACCACCAAACGATCCGGATTTTTTAAAACAAAACTTTTGAATTGAGCCGTGTCCGAAAGCGTAATTTCCAAATTATTTTGCGCCGAAAACTCAATTTTTTTGACAGTGATTTTGGTAAGATTTTCCGCAAAACTTTTCTGCGGCGTAAAAAAATAACAGGCGATTAAGGCAATGATTAAGCCGGCAGAAAGTGGTTTTGCTGTTTTCATCCTGTACGACGACCACTGCTTTTCGATTGTTCTGACGTATTGCTGCTATCCCAAGAGACTTGTGAAGCGGCGAATTGTTTTGAAGAATCTTGCTGCGATTCAGAGGCTTTTGGTTGGATTGGTTTTTGGATGTTGGTAATTGTAGCTGTGCTGAGGTGATGGATGGAGTCTTGAGCGGTAAGTGCCTGAGCACTCGAAGACAGGTGAAGCGATGCGATAAAGGTGGCAACAAAAATAGATGTGGAGAGTTTTTTCTTCACGATGCGTTTAGATTTTGAATTGCTTGTGAGAATAAGGGTAAAGCGGCGTGAGATAGTCGGATGTTGAGGAGATAATAAGCGGCGTGCGGAAAGTATTTTGGCCAATTTTTCTTGCAAGATAAAAGTTCTTAAAAGGTTGATCCGCAAGGCTTGCGAGGCATAGTTTTATTTCAGAAAATTACAATTTACTTTGCTTAAAGCCTTCCTAGGTTAGCTCGAAATCATCCCCATCCCCTCCTATACTCATTCAAGTTGAAGATACCGACTTATGACAAAGCATTTTTGAGGAAAAATCACGACAGAGAATGTAAGCTGTACCAAGCGGTACAGCGTCATTCTCCGAGTGAATTTTTACCAAAAAGGCGAAGTCAAAAGTCGGTATCTTCAACTTGAATGAGTATATACTCATTCAAACTTAATTCACATGTGCGGAATTGTTGGCGTTGTCAGTAAAAAAAATGTTGTTCCGAAAATTCTTGATGGCTTGAAAAAGTTGGAATATCGCGGTTACGATTCAGCTGGAATTGCGGTGCTAGAAAATGGCAAATTTAAGACCGTAAAAGAAGAAGGAAAAATCGCCAATTTGGAAGTGGCGCTGAAAGAAAATCCAGCTCAATCGGCGATTGGAATTGGTCACACTCGCTGGGCCACTCATGGTCGTCCAAGCAAGCAAAACGCTCATCCGCACGCTTCATCAAAAGTTTGTGTCGTCCACAATGGCATCATTGAGAACTATCAAGAAATCAAAGAAAAATTACAAAAAAACGGCGTCAAATTTTTAAGTCAAACCGACACCGAAGTTGTGCCGCATTTAATCGAATTTTATTACAAAAAAACTGCCGACATCAAGCAGTCTTTAATTTTAGCCAGCGCCGAAATTCACGGCACATTGGCTTTGGCCGTAATTTTTAAAGGTCACGAAGACGTGATTGCTTTCGTCAAAAAAGGTTCGCCGTTAATTCTTGGAGTAGGCCAAGGAGAAAATTATGTTGCTTCCGACTACTACGCGCTAAGCGCTCACACCAATAAAATCATCGCTCTAGAAGATGGCGAGTTCGGAATGATTTCCAAAGATTCTTACCAAATTTTTGACGCCAGTGGAAAAATTTTGAAGAAAAAAATCAAAATCATGGAAGCGGAAAATAATCAAATTTCCAAAAATGGTTTCGATCATTTTATGTTGAAAGAAATTTTCGAGCAGCCGCGAGTTTTGGAAGAAACGATTCAAGCTTACGTCAATATCAGCGATGGCTCCACGCACTTACCCAACTTTTCTTTCGATCTAAAAAAGATTAACAAGATCACGATCGTAGCCTGCGGAACCTCTTACTACGCCGGTTTGTGCGCCAAATATTTAATCGAAGAAATTGCTGGCGTGGAAGTGGAGGTGGACATCGCGTCCGAATTCCGTTACCGCGCCCACCCATTCCGTGCCGACAATTTGATGGTTTTCATTTCGCAATCCGGAGAAACGGCGGACACAATTGCGGCACTAAAATACGCTAAAGCTCAGGGCCAAAAAATTCTTTCAATTGTGAATGTGGCGCACAGCAGCATGGCGCAGCTTTCGGATGCTGTCATTCGCACGATCGCCGGGCCGGAAATTGGCGTGGCTTCAACTAAAGCGTACACGGCACAAATTGCAGTTTTGTCACTTTTTGCAATCGAGCTCTCCGTAAAAAAAGGCAAAATTGACAAGAAAGAAAAAGCGCGCTTGATCGCTCAAATCATTGAAGCCGGCGCGAAAATGAATCATTTCTTCGGCGAAGAAAATATCAAAAATATTAAAAAAATTGCCCGCTCTTTGACGAAGGCAAATCACATGTTGTACATCGGTCGCGGTGTGTCGCAGGTGACGGCTTTTGAAGCGGCATTAAAATTGCGCGAGCTGTCCTACATTGATGCGCAAGGCATTGCGGCGGGAGAATTAAAGCACGGCACCATCGCCTTAATCGACAAAAAAATGCCGGTGATTGTGATCGCGCCGAACAATAATTTGTTCGAAAAAACTCTTTCCAATGCGCAAGAGGTGAATGCCCGCGGCGGCAAAATAATTTTTATTTCGGATAAAAAAGGCATCGCCCAATTCGGCAAAATGGCAAATAAAACGATCGAAATTCCAGAGCTATCCGGAATCATCCAAGAAGCCCTGCTGCCAGTGGTATCAACACAACTACTAGCCTACTACGTCGCACTTTTCAAAGGAAACGACGTTGACCAACCAAGAAATTTAGCGAAGTCAGTGACGGTGGAGTAGGTGAGGTTCGAAGCACTTTTTTAAGAAACCTCTCTACTTATTACGAAAAACCCCCCTACCCCCCTTATCAGGGGGGCTTACCCCGAGCTCGGACAAGCCACCCTGATAAGGGGGGTAGGGGGGGGTTTTTCGTCAGAGACTCAATCTTCTACCTCAATCCCAACATCCTTTTCACCTTCGCAACCTTCTTCGAACCTTTCCTTTTTCTCTTATTCTTCGCGATGCTATCCAACGCCTTCACCTTGTAATCCTGGCTAATGCAAAGCGTGCCAAAAGCGTGCTCCATGTCGTATTCCAAATGCCCGTCAAAATCACTCAGGCACATCCCTTTCTCAATTAAGCGCTGCAGAATTTTAGGGCGAATGGCGAACATCGTGCCGCGGAAAAAGATTTCCTTCGGAGTGATTTCAAGCCTTTCGCAGAGCTGATAAAATTTTTCTCCGTCGCCGCATTTCGTAAAAGATAAATCTTCGTAACTGCCCACCATTCCGGTTTTTTTGTTGCAGAATTTATGCAGAATTGCGGCGGTTTGTTTTTTGTTACCAAGTAAAGTTTTGACCAATCTTTGTCGCCAATCTTTCTGTTCTTGTCCGGTGTGCAGAGATTTTTTGGAATGGATTTTGATCAAGGCGTCGTAGGAGCTAAGGTCATCAATGTTACGAATTACCTCAACCAAGGCGCCAACATCGCGACCGATATTTGGAATTGTTAAAACTTTAACGCTCGGAAAAGTTTCGAAGATTTTTTGAATGTCAGAAGCGGGGCGATCAACCAAAGTGATGTAGAGATCGAAAGGGATTGGAATGTTTTTTAAATTCTCAATAAATTCATCAAGCAGGTCGATGTAATAAAGATGCAAATGCACTGCCACTTTTAGATTGGCGATTTCTTTCAAATGCTTTTTGTAAAGCAAATGAGTGCCAATAATATTTAATTTCCGGTAAAGGGGGAGGGCTTTAAGACTAGCGCCCCAAGCCGTGAGCTGCCCTTTGGTTTTAATCATCTCGTTGGCCATTTTACTCGTAATGATGAATTAAAACATTGTCCAAATATTGGCGGTAGGGGGAATTTTTTTTGTATTTTTCGATCAAGGTGCTGAATTTATTTTGATCGATGAAGCCTTTGCGGAAGGCCATTTCTTCGAGGCAGGCGATTTTTAATCCTTGGCGTTTTTCGATGGTGTGGATGAATTGAGATGCTTCTAGAAGTGAGTCTGGCGTGCCGGCATCAAGCCAGGCGAATCCGCGTTTTAATCGTACAACGCCAAGTTTTTCTTTGGCTAAATAAACGGCGTTGACGTCGGTAATTTCGAGTTCGCCACGCGCTGACGGTTTTAGATTTTTGGTAATTTCAACAACTTCAGAATTGTAAATGTAGAGCCCGGTGATTGCCAAATTTGATTTGGGATTTTTGGGTTTTTCTTCGACTGAAAGCACTTTGTCTTCATTTTTGTCGAACTCTACCACGCCATATCTTTCAGGATCAGAGACGTGGTAAGCAAAAACAAAACCGCCGATTTTTTTTAATTCTAATTGAGTAATTTTTTCTTCTAAACTTTTGCGATTAATTTCGGTGCCGTAAAAAATATTGTCGCCCAAAATCAGACAAACATTTTCGCCGCCAATAAATTTTTCGCCGATTAAAAAGGCTTCAGCAATGCCTTTTGGCTGATCTTGCACAGCGTAAGAAATGTTGATGCCGTAGGTGGATCCGTCGCCTAAAAATCTTTCAATATTTTTAGTGTCTTGCGGCGTGGAGATGATCAGGATGTCTTTAATTTCAAGATTCATCAGAGTTGTAAGCGGGTAACAAATCATTGGTTTGTCGTAAACTGGCAGAAGTTGTTTACTGATGACGTCGGTTAGGGGGGCTAGTCTGGTGCCGTTTCCGCCAGCAAGAATTATTCCTTTCATTCGTGAGTGTTGATTTAAATTGTCAGAGAATTTCGAGCTAATTTTGCTCTTGCATGATGAAGGTTCTTTGTTGGTGTTTTTCGGTGAGGTCCTCAACT
>CANDYP010000016.1 GCA_947425005.1 Rickettsiales bacterium
CGACGCCTACTTACAGAGCGGCAAAGAAGTGGCCGACAAGGAAATCACGCGCTGTTCTGCGGAAGCTGAGGAATATTTAAAACAATTCAAAGCCCGCCGCGCCGCCAAGGAAGCTGGTCGCAAAGCTGTGGTGGGTGGCGTTGTCGGCGCGGCTGGTGGGGCAATTTTTGGGAGAAGCATGAAATCCACTTTGATCGGAAGTGCGATTGGACTTGGCGTCGGCGCCGCGATGGGAGCGCTTTCTGTCGCTGGCGAAGACAAAGTTAAGCCCGACGAAATGAAACAGCGTTACGTGGCGGATTGCTTGGGGAAGCAAGGGTATCAGGTGTTGGGGTGGGAGTAAATTTAGTGCGAGTCTGCGACGAGAAACCCCCCTACCCCCCTTGTCAGGGGGGCTTAGACCGAAGCTCGGTTTAAAGCCCCCCTGACAAGGGGGGTAGGGGGGTTTCTCGTCACGAACTCAAAACATTTAATTCAAAAAAGTAAAATCATGAAAAACATCTACAGCGGTACGATTTGGGAAAAGGAAGTGGCTTACTGCCGCGCCAAAAAAGTGGGGAATTTGGTTTTTGTTTCCGGCACCACAGCCTCCGGCGAAAATGGCGAAGTGGTCGGCGACAACGTTTACGAACAAAGTAAATTTATTTTTGCCAAAATGGAAAAGGCTCTGCAGCAGTGCGACGCCAGCCTTCACGACGTTGTGCGCACTCGCACCTTCATCACCAACATCGACGATTTTGATCAATTCGCTCGCGCTCACAAAGAAAATTTTAGCGGAATTGACCCGGTCGCAACCTGCGTTGAAGTCACGCGCTTAGTGGATCCGAAGCTATTAATCGAAATCGAAATTGACGCGGTTTTGACAAAAGTTTAGCAAAGCGTTTTTGCTGATTCTTTCGACATAATTTTGATTTGGCTTTGCGCTGCCTTTAACTACAAATCGGGGCCACTGTTTTGAGACGAACCCTTTTTATGAAGTTGTTCGGCATGAGGGCGGCTTCTAAGCGCCGCTTCAGATTACGCCTCCTCAACATCTTCAACCCACAGATCTTCTTCCGCTACAACCGCCATCCTGTTGACTACCGTTTTCGCCATCGGTTTTGTTGACGCCTCAACCGCCGCTTGCTCCAAAACTGAACTAGCTGGCGGATTTTTTACAGCACTCTGCGAAGAACTGGCTGAAAAAATCATTGCATTTTCCTTAGCCCTGCCCTTCGGAGTCCGCCCTTGGTCGTCGCAGAGATCAACGTTTTTTGTCTTAGCAAAAATCTTTGTGATTAGTCTAGACGATCGACTAGAATCAAACGCGAGGTGAAGCGGTATCTGGTCGCAATTATCCGGAATGTTAGCATCAGCCCCTTTGTCGAGAAGAAAAATGATGATGTCATCGCTGCTGCCCTGAGCAACTGCGGTATTTAAAGGCGTTTGGCCACCCTCGCTAGTCGCATTAATATTTGGTAATTGCGTGGGGGTGGGCAATTTTTTTTGATCAACTTCTTCACCACAAAGAAATTTTACCAAGTTTAAATCATCTTCCGCGACAGCGTGATGCAAGAGATTGTACCCGCCAGAATCTTGAGCGGTTGCAAGACTGGGATCATCATGAATCGCGCTGATGATTTGATCAGATGTCCAGCAGCCACCGTCACTAAAAATCTTTTTGAAGAAATTTTCTTTTGTAATTTGAGGACTAGCGGATGCGGATGATACAGCGGAAGATGCCGTAGCTTCTGCTGAAGGAGCTGTTGCAACCCCTTGCGCTGCGGGAGAAATTGTTGCGGATTTTCCAGAGAAAAATGGCGGCAATTTAAAAGAAAAATTGAAAGAATTTTTGGACATATGTTTTCGCTGGATTTGATGGATCGACTGGAAATAAAAAGCCTCGCTCACGGAATGTGAACGAGGCTTTCTTCCGACGGGAAAGTAAAGGGGAAACTGTTCTGGTCGCCTTGAAGAGCTTCGCTCTCAGATTGGCTGATGCCAATCTTGCTTGAAGCCAATGACCCTGCGGGTCATTTTTTCTGGCTTCAAGGCCGGGGATCGCTCTGCGAGCGATGCCCGTTTTTAACTAAGATTGACCATTTAGGTCAATCTTCCGGCTACGCCGTCGTTAAAAACCCATTCCGCCCATGCCACCCATCGGGTTGCCGGCAGGAGCATCATCTTTTTTCTCAATGATTGCGGCTTCAGTTGTGATTAGCAGGCCAGCGATTGAAGAAGCATCTTCAAGTGCAGTGCGCACAACCTTTGCCGGGTCAACGATTCCGGCCTTGAACATGTCGCCGTATTTGTTGTTTTGGGCGTCGTAACCGTAAGTCGCATCTTTTTTCGCGAGCACTTCGTTGGCCACAACAGCACCGTCGAAGCCAGCATTTTCAGCGATTTGACGGATCGGAGCTTGGACAACTTTTTTCAAAATGTTGATGCCGACAGTTTGGTCGTCATTCGCACCTTTGAGATTATCCAGAGCATGTCCGGCGAAAAGTAGAGCACATCCACCCCCCGCAACGATGCCTTCTTTCATGGCTGCGCGAGTTGCGGCCAAAGCGTCGTCAACGCGATCTTTTCTTTCTTTCACGGCAACTTCAGTAGCACCGCCAACTTTGATGATGGCCACGCCACCAGAAAGTTTAGCCAATCTTTCTTGAAGTTTTTCGCGATCGTAGTCGGAGGAAGTTTCTTCCATTTGAGCTTTGATCGAAGCGCAGCGGGCTTTCACATCGTCGTGAGTTCCGGCACCGTCAACGATTGTTGTAGATTCTTTATCGATGATGACACGTTTCGCTTGGCCAAGTTGAGCCGGAGTAACCGCTTCAAGCTTCATGCCCAAATCTTCCGAGATCAATTGCGCACCAGTCAAAACGGAGATGTCTTCCATGATTGACTTACGACGGTCGCCGAAACCTGGCGCCTTCACGGCTGCGATTTTTAAGCCACCGCGAAGTTTGTTTACCACCAAAGCGGCTAGCGCTTCGCCTTCAACATCTTCAGCAATGATCAAAAGTGGACGGCTTGATTGCACTACAGCCTCAAGCAATGGCACCATCGGTTGCAAGTTAGAGATTTTTTTCTCGAACAACAAAATGAAAGGATTTTCCATTTCGACAGTCATTTTTTCGGCGTTGGTGACGAAGTAAGGAGACAGGTAACCGCGGTCGAAATTCATGCCTTCGACGACGTTAACTTCGAATTCCAAACCTTTGGCTTCTTCAACTGTGATCGGAGAATCCGGGCCAACTTTTTGGACGGCTTCAGCGATTTTATTGCCGACTTCAGTATCGCCATTGGCAGAGATGGTCGCTACTTGGGCGATCTCTTCTTGGCCGTTAACTTTTTTGCTCATCTTGCCAAGTTCTTTGACGATGGCTTCAACTGCGATGTCGATGCCACGTTTCAAATCCATCGGGTTGATGCCGGCCGCAACTGATTTCACACCTTCGCGCACGATGGCTTGAGCTAGAACGGTTGAAGTGGTGGTGCCGTCACCAGCGATGTCGTTAGTTTTAGAAGCGACTTCTTTGATCATTTGCGCGCCCAAGTTTTGAAACTTGTCGGCCAATTCAATTTCTTTCGCAACTGTGACGCCGTCTTTGGTGATGCGCGGTGCGCCGAAAGATTTTTCGATTACTACGTTACGACCTTTGGGTCCGAGTGTTACTTTCACTGCATCTGCAATGATGTTCACGCCTTCAAGAATTCTTGTACGCGCGTCAACTCCGAAGAGGATTTCTTTTGCTGCCATTTTTGTTTACTTAAGTTTGTTGTTAAAAAATTTTCCAGATCTCGATCTAATCACCCTCCCCTTGAGGGAGGGTCGAGGAACGAAGTGACTCGGGGAGGGGTCCAGTTTGCACTCGAACAATGACCCCTCCCCGAACCGCTTCACGGTTCGACCCTCCCTCAAGGGGAGGGTGATTAGTCCGAGTTTAATTTATTCGATTACCGCTAAAATATCTGACTCTTTCAGGATGACCAATTCTTTGCCATCCACTTTCACTTCGGCGCCGCCCCATTTTGCGAAGAGAACGCGGTCGCCCACTTTCACATCCAAGGCAACTCTTTTGCCATTGTCGTCAAACGCACCAGCGCCAACGGAAACAACTTTTCCTTCAGCGGGTTTTTCTTTGGCAGTGTCTGGAATGATGATGCCACCGGCAGTTTTGCTTTCAGCTTCGATGCGCTCAACAAGAACGCGATCATGTAAAGGTCTGACTTTCATGTTTAGTTAAATTTTAGATTTAGGGGGGAGGTAAAACTTTGAATTCGCTGACTTCGCGGATGCGGAAAAAGATAGTAACGCTTCGATTTTTGGCAAGAGCCCGGCAGGAATATTTTTGTTAAAACTTATTGCTTCTGACCTGAAACCCCGGCGGATTTTTCCTTCTCTCTTTGTATCGCTAAACTGCGACCTTGATCGTAGGGGTTGATGTATCCTGGTGCAGAATAGTAGTAATCGTAGTCGTAGTAAGATGGGTAGCCCGGAGCCGGAACAGCGTAAGGATTGTGGTAAGAACGTGAATTGGCGGGAGGAAGTGGAACGGGAGGAGGATAGTAGTAAGATGGTGGCGTTGGTGGTTGGTAGAGATCTTCGTAGTAGGGCTCTTGATTGTAGTAGGAATCGTCAGCTTTGTTTGGTTCTAAATATTGGCAGGCCGAAAGGGACGCGATGAAGAGCGCATCTATAAAATACAAAATCAATCTTTGGGGATTCTGTGTTACATACTTCATATCGAAAGGCTTTCTTGATCACCGCGATAAATTTTTTGGTCTTCGCGACGCGAAAATAATTTCTAACTTCGAAATTTATTTTAACAACTCATCAAGTTTTCCGGAAGCTTCCAAAGCGTACAGATCATCACAGCCACCTACATGCATCTCGCCGATAAAAATTTGCGGAACCGATCTGCGGCCACCGGATTTTTTTATCATTTCTTCTCGAGTGATGTCGTCGGCAATTTTAATTTCGCTGAATTTAGCGCCTTTTCTTTGCAGAAGCGCTTTAGCCTTAACGCAATAGGGGCAAACTTCTGTGCTGTAGATGATTATTTTTGTCATGAGCTAGTAATGTGAATCACCTTGCGCACCGGAAGGTGCTCTATCAACTGACTCCGGGTTGCCGTAGTAGGTAGTAGGAGGTGCATAATATTGGTCACTGTCGTAATACGGCGAATAGCCTGGTTGCGGCGGCATGGCGTAAGGGTTGGAATAGTAACGCGAACCACCTCCATTTTGATATTGCTGAGGATAGGCTCTAGATGGAGCTGGCTGCGCGTAGACTGGCGGCTGCTGATAAGCTGGTGGCTGCGCATAGGCTGGCTGCTGTGGATTGTAGGGCGCTTGAGGCTGCTGATAAGGCTGACGATAATAATAATCTGGAGGAGTCTGCACTGGAGACCGCGGATTCGGAGCCACTACTGGCCTAGTCCCTTCATCAAAACCTGTTCTGTCGTAAAGATATGGATCGTTACCGCCACAGGCGCTTAAGAGTAATATCACGCACAAGGCAATAAGTTTTAAATCTGTAAATCGTAATTTTTTGTTCAACATTCTTGCTTAAATTCTTCTAATTCGAAACCAACACGATTCTAGTATTTGCCACCAGCTCCACCCGTGTTCTTGCTTGGCCCGCTAAAGTCACCGTGAGTAGAATTGTCTTGCTCGTAACCGTAATAGTTAGGAGGTGGGACATAGTATTGATCGGAGTCGTAATAAGGATAATAACTGTGTGGTGGGCGCCCGTAAGGGTTGGAGTAATATTGCGAGTAAGGCTGAACGTAAGGATGATATTCTTTCGGATAGTAGGTACGAGATGGAACGTATTCTTTTTGCTCGATATACGCAGACTCATCACTGCGCTTACTGCCCACTACGCAAGAAAATAGCGCAGCAAAAACAGCTAACGAACAAACAAATTTAACATGTACGGAGGATACTTTTTTGTAGATCATTTACCCGTGATTAAAATTTAAGCACGTCAAAGTAGGATCGAAAGACACCAAAACAATAATGAATTGCAAATATTTTGCGCGACGAAGACCCTGTTTTAAAATGCAACACAGACCCATCCCCTCAAATGACAAAAGATTCCGACAAAAAATTTATTGCCTACGCCTTAAACCTGGCGAAGAAAAATCACGGCATAACCGCGCCGAATCCAGTCGTAGGCTGTGTCATTGTTAAAGATGGCCAGATTATTTCCACCGGCGTCACGGCGAAAAATGGCCGACCTCACGCCGAAAAAATCGCCATCGAAAAAGTTGCTGACAAAAAAATTTTAGCTGGCGCAGAAATTTACGTAACGCTGGAGCCCTGCTCGCATCTTGGAAAAACCGGCCCCTGCACTGATGAAATCATCAAACACAAATTTAAAAAAGTTGTGATCGCCGTCAAAGATCCGGATGAAAGAGTAAATGGTGGTGGCATCAGAAAACTTCAAGAGGCTAGAATTGACGTGGTTTGCGGCGTTTTAGAAAAAGAAGCGCGAGAAATTAATCGCGGATTTTTTAAAGCGCGCAAATCGGGAATGCCTTTTGTGACGCTGAAATTGGCAACCAGTTTAGACGGAAAAATCGCCACCAAAAATTTCGACAGCAAGTGGATTACGTCGGAAAAAGCGCGCCAATTTTCGCACCATTTACGCGCCATTAATGACGCCATAATTGTCGGCGCCAACACGATTCGCCAAGATGATCCGACGCTTGATTGCCGCCTCGCGGGGCTTGAGGATCACTCACCAAAACCAGTTATCCTCAGCAACGAATCTAACTTCGATTCGCATTTAAGAATTTTTCAAAATCCAAAAAATCCGCCAATTATTTTGGGCGGAAATTTGTCCGATATTTTGAAAAAACTTTGCGCTGACGGTTTTAATTCCGTGTTGGTTGAAGGCGGACGAAATGTTGCGACGCAATTCTTAAAAGAAGGTTTGGTCGATGAGTTGGTGTGGATCCGAAATAAAAAAATAATCGGCGAAGATGGAATTTCAGCAATTGGTGGGCTGGGGTTTTTAAAAATTAGTGAAGTGTTGGATGGGCTTGTAAGGCAGGAGATTCATGAACTGAAAGAGGATGTGATTGAAATTTATAAATTGCCGTAACTCAAGAAACCGCCCTCTCCTCAATCAACTCCCGATAAATCTTCAGCGTCTCGTCGCACATTTTTTCGTTGGAGAAATTTTCTTCGACATGTTTGCGAGCCAGATTCCCGATCACATTGGCTTCTTCTTCGGTAAAATGCAGAGCGCCGTCAATCAGCGCAGCAAACTTTTCGACATCGCCGACATCAACCAAAAATCCGGTTCTGCCGTCAATTACAGTTTCCAGCGCACCGCCGATTTTTGTGGCAATCGTTACTCTGCCCATCGCTTGCGATTCAATGGCCACGCGCCCAAAAGCCTCAGGCTTAACACTTGAGCACACTGCCACGTGAGCAACCGCATAGGCCGCCGGCATATCTTTACAAACTCCAACCACTTTCACTTTACCCTCCAAGCCGGCCGCAACAACGGCAGCTTCAATTTTTTTTCTAAAAATTTTATGGCCGTGATCCGAGCCAACCATCACACAACAAAAATCGCGCTGAACTTTTTTTAACGCTTCGATCAAAAATTCGTGACCCTTCCAAGCCGTGAAACGCGCCGGCAAAATAATAATTTTCCTGTCTTCCGGCAAATGCCATTGCGTGATTAAATTGACGACTCGGCTTTGCGAAATTTTTTCAATGTTAAAATATTTCAGATCGACACCGCGCTGAATCACCGAAATTTTATTTAAAATTTCCGCCGGAAATTCCTGATTTTTTTTGCGATAATTTTCGACCAAATATTCTTTGATGAAATTCGAAACTGTGATGATGCGATCGGCCTTTAACATCGCAGAATTGTACAATCTTTTGAGTGGAAAAATTTTCCATCCCATCAAATTTAATGAATAAGTGCCGTGCACCGTGGAAACTAATTTGGTGCCGGTTTTTTTGCAGGCGAAATAGGCGCTCCACATTGGCGCTCTTGATCTGACATGGACTACATCGACGCCGTACTCCGCAATCAGATTCACAATTCTCTCAATGTTTAAAAAAATCGTCAGCGGATTTTTGCTGGCAACCGGCAGCTCAATGTGAGTGATTCCGGCTTCGCGCAATTGGTAAACCAAAATACCCCCACCAGAGACCACGATGGGCGTGAAATCAGCTTTTTTTAAAGCTTTGGCAATGTCAATCGTACCCCTTTCTACACCGCCATTCTCTAAGGCAGGCAGAATTTGCATCACTACAGGTTTTTTACCGTGGGAATTTTCCATTTATAGATTAGTTAACGATTATTGTTTCTTCGCGCTTAGGGCCGGTTGAGACGATTGCTGCCTTCACACCGCACAGATCTTCGATTCTTTTGATGTATTTTAGAGCTTTTTCTGGCAAGGCAGAAAGTGATTTGACGCCTACAGTGCTCTCTTGCCAGCCGTCGACCTCTTCGTAAACTGGCTCGATTTTATCCCACAGATGATTGGCTTGCGGCAAGTAATCGTAGGCCTTGCCGTTGATTTTGTAAGCGACGCAAATTTTGATTTTTTCTAATTTGTCGAGCACATCTAATTTGGTTAAAGCAATTTCTCGCACCGAAGAAAGATGAATTGCCTGACGCACCAAAACCGCATCAAACCAACCGCAGCGGCGATCACGACCGGTTACGGTTCCAACTTCGTTACCTTCGATTCGCAAAAAATTACCGATTTCGCATTGGAGTTCAGTGGGGAATGGACCTGATCCGACGCGGGTTGTGTAGGCTTTCAAAATGCCGATTGTTTTGTGTAAATCAGCAACACCTAAACAAGATCCTAGAGCGATTTGCCCGCCCATTGTGTTGCTTGAAGTGACGAAGGGGAAAGTGCCGTAAGTCACGTCGAGCAAGGCTCCTTGCGCACCTTCGAACATCACATTTTCGCAGGAAGAAAGTTTTCTGGCCACTTCGAAAGATGGCAACGAGTAAGATAATAAGCGCTCGCGAACCGGTTCTAACTCGGCAATAATTTGTTCAATTTTTACGATTTCAGCGCCCAAACTTTGACGCAACAAATTGTGGTAAAACAGCAAATCTTCCAGACGTTCGTGCAAAACTTTTTCATCGATTAGATCGCAAATACGAAGTGCTCGACGCCCGGCTCTGTCTTCATACGCTGGGCCAATTCCGCGCCCCGTCGTGCCAATTTTTTTCTCGCCTTTTCTGCTTTCTAAAAGCTGATCAAGATCGCGATGAATCGACAAAATCAGACAGCAATTTTCAGCAATCGCTAAATTCTTGTGAGTAATTTTTATTCCCGCTTCTTCGATTTTTTTTATTTCAGAAAAAAGTGCGATCGGATCAACCACCACCCCACTGCCAATTACTGAAAATTTGCCGCGAATTATGCCCGATGGCAGCAAGCTTAATTTGTAAGTTTGGTCACCAACTTTGATGGTGTGACCAGCATTGTGACCACCTTGGAAACGCACTACGGCATCAAATCTATCCGCCAAAAAGTCCACGATTTTACCCTTTCCTTCATCGCCCCATTGTAGGCCGATTATTGCTGTGTTAGCCATTTTATTGCTCGTCTTTTATTTGAGTTTTTATGCCGATCATCACGGAATTGATGCCGGTTTTTTTCTGAGTTGTAAAATATTTGCTGCAATATGGGCAGACCACAAAATCATTTTTGCCCATATTGAGATAAACTAGAGGATGTCCTGAAATGCTGGAACCGTTACCTTTTTCTCCTTGGCAGGAAACTTTTTTCGAATCTACGTGCGCTACTTCAAGCTGACTATTTTTAGAATTAAGATGATTCATTTTTAAATGTGAGAGATTAGAAATTTGCCTCTTGCGCCCCGAAGCAAAACCGCCGCAAACTATTTTCCGCAAACAAGTTTTTCAATCTAAGTTTTAATCAGGCTGCCATCAAATTATGAAAAAAATCTTCGCCTTATTTTTCGTTGCGTTTTTTTTACACATCAACAGCGCCAATGCTGCCATTAGCAACTGGGAAGAAAATGAAAGCAAGAGTGCTCAAACCAGATTGCTCGCCAGTTTTTATAAAAATCAAAATGGTGACAAAAAATTAATCGCCGCCGTTCATTTTAAACTTGAGCAAGGCTGGAAGATTTACGGGCAAAGTTCCGATGGTATCGGCATGCCGCCAAGTTTTGATTTTAATGGATCGCAAAATTACCTGAAGCACGAAGTAATTTGGCCGCAAGCCAACGCAGAAGAAGAAAAAATCGGCAATGATGTGCTGAAATATTCCGCTTATCGCGACGAAGTAATTCTGCCGATCAACATTGATTTTAAAGAAGGTGATAAACCTGCCGACCTTACTGTCAAAGTTACTTACGGCATCTGCAAAGATATTTGTATTCCGGCAAACGCAACCATTATTTTAAAAGTTCCCGCCGAACCAGACCAAGAAGCTCTAAGTCTAATCCAAAAATTTTATCCCGAAAAAATTTCTGCCGACAACGCAAATAATGCAGAACTTGCTTCCGGCGAAAAAAATCAAAACCGCTACATCGCCTTGATTTCAGCGCTGATATTGGCAATTTTAGGTGGGGCAATTCTGAATATTATGCCCTGCGTTTTGCCAATTTTATCGATCAAATTGTTGTCGGTCATCGATCATGCTGACGCCAAAATTTCACGCATTCGCTTCTCTTTTTTTTCCACCATTTGCGGCATTATTTTATGCTTTTTGATCTTCGCATTTTTTGCCGTTGTGATCAAATTATTAGGTAACTCTTTCGGCTGGGGATTGCAGTTTCAAAACCCCTATTTTCTGATTTTTTTAATCGTCATTTTAGCGCTTTTTATCGGCAATTTACTCGGTGTTTTTGAAGTGACTTCCGATCAATTTTTAGCAACGATTTTGAACAAAAAAATCACCGCCTCTGAAGAAAGAAAAAATATTTTTATTCCTAATTTTCTTTCCGGAATTTTGGCCGTATTGTTAGCTACACCTTGCTCGGCGCCACTTCTTGGATCAGCCATCACTTTCGCTTTAACGCAAAAAATCTCGATTATCTTTCTAACTTTTTTTGGCATCGGCGCCGGTTTTGCTTCGCCCTACATCGCACTTTTGATCTTCCCGAAATTAGTTTATCTGTTACCCAAACCGGGCCAATGGATGCTAAAAGTAAAAAAGACGATGGCGGTTTTGTTGGCCATTACCGTGGTTTGGCTGGTTTACATCTTGTCGCATAATATCGGGATGATGCCTGCTTTCACGATCGTGATTTTGGCGATGCTGCTTTTACTGTGCTTCGAAATCAGATTTAAATTCCTAAAACTGCTAGCTTTCGTCACGCTGCTAGCAGCAATATTTTCGCTGCCAACTCACTTAGAAAAACAGCCTCGTCCTCAAGAAGATGCCGGAAATATTTGGATAAATTTTGATGAGATGCGTTTGCACCAATTAGTGACCGAGGGCAAGACCGTAGTAATTGATGTCACTGCCGATTGGTGCATCACTTGCAAAGTCAACAAACTCACTGTTTTAAGCAGCGAAGAACTCGTGGCAAAATTAGGCTCGCAAAATATCGTCGCCATGCGCGCTGACATCACCAAGCCCGATGCCGAAGTGATGAACTTCTTACGCAAACATGGCAGATTCGCCATTCCATTTAACGCAGTTTACGGGCCTCACGCCAAGAGCGGACTTTTAACCAGCGAACTGTTAACCAAAAAAGAATTACTCGAATTGATCGACAAAGCTTCGTTATGAGTTCTTGACGAGAAACCCCCCTACCCCCCTGATAAGGGGGATGAGCGCATGCCGGTCATGGGGGTTTCTCGTCAATAACTCGCAGACTTATCATCCCCAACACAATCTAAACTAGACATGACCAACCTAACCAACCTAACCATCCGTCAAACCCTTGATGGACTTAAGTCTAAAAAATTTTCCAGCACCGAAGTAACTTCGGCTTACATCAAAAACATCGAGCAAAACCGCCACCTCAACGCCTTCATCACTAACTCTTTCGACCTCGCTTTATCTCAAGCTAAAAAATCTGACGAAAAAATTGCCGCCGGCACGGGCGGTGATTTGGAAGGTATTCCACTCGGCATCAAAGACCTCTTCTGCACTAAAGATTTACGCACCACTTGCGGCTCCAAAATGCTTGCCGACTTCATTCCGCAATACGAATCAACGGTGACCCAAAAACTTTTAGACGCCGGATCAGTCACTTTAGGAAAGCTCAACATGGACGAGTTCGCCATGGGCTCCGCCAATACTAATAGCCATTTCGGACCAGTTATTAATCCCTACAAAAAGAAAGATTCTGACGAAGATTTAGTGCCGGGCGGCAGCTCTGGTGGCTCTTCGGCAGCAGTTGCAGCCAATCTTTGCGCTGGCGCCACCGGATCAGACACCGGTGGTTCAATCAGACAACCAGCGGCTTACACCAATACTGTCGGCGTCAAGCCCACTTACGGCAGATGCTCGCGCTACGGCATGATCGCCTTCGCCAGCTCGCTCGATCAAGCCGGAATTTTTGCCAAAAATGTTTACGATGCGGCACTTTTGCAGCGCGTGATTTCCGGATTTGACGTCAAAGATTCAACCTCCTCCAACATGCCAGTACCGCAATTTGAAAGGCTTTTGAACTCCGACGTTAAAGGCAAAAAAATCGGCATCGCCAAAGAATATTTTGTCGCCGGCATGCCGGAAGAAATCACGCAATTGTGGAATCGCGGCAAAGAAATTTTGCAAAAACGCGGCGCCGAAATCGTCGAAATTTCTTTGCCTCACACCGAATATGCGCCCGCAGTTTATTACGTCTTGGCCTCAGCTGAATGCTCGTCAAATCTGGCGCGCTTCGATGGTGTACGTTACGGATTTCGAGCTGAAGGCGACAATTTATCTCTCGAAGAAATGTACGAAAAAACTCGCGCTCAAGGTTTTGGCGCTGAAGTTAAACGCAGAATTCTAACCGGAACTTACGTGCTTTCCGCCGGCTATTTCGATGCGTATTACAAAAAAGCTCAAAGGGTGCGCACCCTTGTTTTGCAAGACTTCCGCGAGGCTTTCAAGAAGGTTGATGCGATTCTTACGCCAACAACTCCAAGCGCTGCATTTGCGATTGACCAATCAAAAGCTGTCGAAAAATCCGACCCGGTAAAAATGTATTTAAATGACGTTTTCACTATTCCGGCGAACTTGGCCGGGCTGCCTGCGATGTCGATTCCGGGTGGTTTTGATAAAGATGGGTTGCCTTTAGGACTGCAAATTATTTCCAAACATTTTGACGAACAAACCATGTTCGACGTGGCTTTGGCGCTTGAGGAAGGTGGATCGCGCTAGTATTGCCGACGCCGCTGGATAGGGTCAAATCTCAAAAAACTCTAATTTTTTATTTTGCGAAATCAGCTTCGGAGCCTTTGAAATCACACTCAAATCAGATTCAAGTTTGAGTAATTTTTTCACACTAAAGTTGTCACAATACTGATCTCGGTCGATGTAAACACCGACGAACCCCGCCTTCTTCAACTCAGAAATAAATTCTTTAAATTCCAAATTCTTCACTCTTTTTTGCCAGAGATCGCTTTCTCTGCCAACGATTGCGGGATAGGACCAACGCAGATTTTTAGAATGGGCGTAAGCAATAACTGAGCGGTAATCATCTTCTGGCTGTTCGGGAAATCCGTGCGCCGGTAACACAAAAACCATCGATTTTTGTGGCAAAGTTTTTTCGATCAGCTCGATAAAATTACGATCGCTATTAAACTTATCTTTTAATCCTTGGCCTTGAGCCGTAGCTGCTGACACCCTTCCCGCCTGATCAAACAATGCCATCACCATCACGAAACCAACCGCGATTTGGGCAAAAAGTTTTTTGCCGAAAAGTTTTTTTTCGATAATTTTGTCGAAAATAATCGCCACTAAAAACAGCGAGATGAAAGCAATAAAAACACAAAATCTGGCGTGACTGCGCAACAGTGGAAAGGGGATTGCAGTAAACATTACCAAGCCTCCGACGGTTGCGAATAACACCGACAACACGCTTAGTCCCGCTAAATCAGAAACAAGATTCTGATCATTTTTGCCGAAAGAAAATCTTTTGATTGTTCTTTGAACGAAAGAATTTTCTCCAGCAAAATTTCTTCCAATCAGCCAAAGCAGTAAAAACATAAATCCTACGGAGCCAATAATACCAAGGCTTTCAGAAGCCCTTTCTGGACCGGCACCGATAATGTCATTAAAATTATTCCGTAAATTAGAGAAATAATTGATGTAGTGATTGTTAACCGGCAGCAGCAAATCAATTATTTTTAATCCGAAAATTTCACTATCCTGAGTTGATCTTCCCGCCACTTGAGAGTTGGTCCCATGCGCCATTTGATAAAAGAATGTTGGCATGAATAAGCAGGCTAAAATGAAGAGGGTTGCCGCGCACAGAATTAATGCCGCCCAACTATTTCTGTCGAAAAAAGTTCCCATTTTCAAGCCGCGCAAAAGCCAAGCGAAAAGAAAAATTACGCAAGAATAGTAGGCGTAGTAAATATTGTTGATGGCTGCAAAGGCGGCAATGGCGAGCGAGATGAAGAAAAATTTATTGGCGCTAACGCAATACTGCTCTTTTTTATTCACGCTGAAAACGCTGATCTTGTCGGAAGCAATCCACATGGAAACCATCACAGACAAAGGGACCACCATGTAGTTTGACAAAAAAAGATGCCATGTACCTCGCACAAAATGATAAGGCAAAAAAGCGTACAAAATACTGACTCCGCTCGAAACAAAAACGCTGATTTTCAGCGCGCGCAAAGCAATGAATGACGTGGCTGAAACCATTGCAAAGCTGGCGATGTAAAAACAGTTAGCTACTCGGAAAGGATTGCTGGAGAAGTAGGTAAAAAACTTGACGACCAAAATGTGGAATAAATCCGACTGCATCGGAAAATCGTAGAACCTAAAAATATCTGTTAGATACGGCAAACCTACGCGCTCATTGCTCAAATACCATCCGGTATCAATGACGCTCTTGATGATAAAAATTGAAAATAGCCCGTCATTGTTGTAGCTGAGGATCGGGATGTCGAAGTCAATTTTCCAAATCTGAAACATCGCGCCAAACAGCGCCACCACTAGAAACGGCACTAAAAGATACGGAAAAATCTTCTTAGATATGCCTAAAAAACCTGAAAATACTGAACTTTTCCTTCGTCTTTTTTGTAAAAATTCGCTCGGAGAATGACGCTGTACCACCTGGTACAGCTTGCATTCTCTGTCGCGATTTTTCCTAAAAAATACTTTGGAAAAGTTCAGTATTTTCAGGTTGTTTGGGCATAAATTCATTATCTCGCTTGGACTTAAATTATTTTTTTCTCTCAAAAATAGTAACGCCGCCATCTTTACTCACCTGCAACTGCGAGTTAATTTTGTAATATTTGTTCAAATATTTTTGTAAGTTTTGCTCCTCTTCATCAGATAAAATTTGGGTCATATCCGTGTTTTGTGGCCGCACTAAAATCACCCATTTTTTTTCTTGAGATTTTATCAAATCATAAACCTCATCGAGTTCTTTTTGATAAAACATGTGGCGAATATTGACGACATTTAGCGGCGATTTGGCGCGCAATTCTAGGTCAAAATAATAATCCTGATCGTTAGTAGTAAGCATCAGGATATCCTCTCTAACAAAGGATTCATCGGAGTTGATATGCTGCTTGATGAAGTCTGATTCTTGAACCCAATAAGGTTTGGATTCGCGCGCAAATTTTGTTGAAATAAATTTTTCTGCGAGAGTTTTATTGCTCGAAATTTCGAATAAAAAAACCGAAGACAAGTAGGCAATAAACAAAAGAGGCAGCGCTAGAAAAAGCAGATCAAATCTGGGCTGAGACGGAAAATAAACCAAATCTTTTTTAACAAAATTTTTGCAAAATTTATCGGCAAAAATAATGAGGAGAAGCACTGCTGGATAGCCGCAATGTGCAATGTTTGAGATGTGACTTCTGCCGATAAAATAAGTGAATAATCCAACTCCCAGCAAGGTAACAGCAAGCATCAAACTATTTTGCAGAGAATGTTGTTTGGTCAAAAAATTATTAATCGAGAGCGCCAAACCAATCGCGTAAATAATTAGCACCGAGCACCATGCCCCCATTTTTACAATCGGCAACATGGCGTAGGCGAAGTCCAGAGTTGCCGCTTGGCCGTAGGTTATCCAAGGTAGCATCGGCCACTGCCCATATTTTATTCTTAAAAATAAAATCAATGTCAGCCAGGTCAGCGCTAAAATTCCGCAAGATTGCGCCAGATGTTTGAGTGCTAGTTTTAATTTAAACTTTGATTTTAATTTCTCGTAACCCAAGACCAGCACTAGCGTCAGAAAGGTTGGGATGCCGGTGTCGAGATTCCACATCGTGGCCAAAGAGAAAAATGCCAGTCCGAAATAATATTTTTTTTCGCTCGGCGCTTTGCAAAAAAAATATAAAAAACTTAAGAGCAGGGCAGGAAATAAAAGGCGAATCGACTCATATTGGAAGGTCACGCCACTTTCAAAAAACCGCCCGTTGATGGCAAAATTCTGCACAAAAATCAGCGCTAAAAATCCGCTCAAAGCCAGTAATTTATTTTCGACTACCGAGAAAATAAAAAAAGCTAATGAGAGCAACGAGATCAAGAATAAAGCCGCCAAAGCCAGGCTCAAAGTCAATATCGTCGCCGGAAAAATATACAAAAACAGCTGCATAAAATAAGGGTGCAGGCCGTAAAGACTTTTGAAATCGATCAGCAACTCTTTGCCAAAATATTGCTGAATTATTGGGTAAGCTATCGGGCTGAAATTTAGGGAATAATCCTCCATCGCAATAGAGCGCTCATCAAATATTCCGTAGCTCACAACGAACAAAGACACGGCAATCGCCGCTGTCGTGAAAATTAATTTTGCTGCACGTTGCTGCGAAACGCCGGCCGAAACTTCGTAAGCAATTATTAAACGCGCAATTGCCAGCGCCAGCAGCAGCACTAGGGGCTCGACGCACAATTCTATCGCTTGCGGAAAGAGGATAATTTGACTTCGAAGAATCGGCTCAAACCAAATCAGAGCTGCGACAGAAATGGCAAAAAGTAAATTCATGCCCAAAAAAATATGGCTCTCGCGCCTTTGAGCAAGACGCGGAAGCAAATATTTATTCGACCAAAAAAGTGATAAAAAAATTATTCCCGCAGTGGCAAGAGTAGAAAAAATGTAAGATAAATTTTCTCTTTTCTCCTGCAGAACATTGTCAAATCCCAGCTTTTTGTAATGCACCGTCATCAGCAAATTGTGGTTTCTAAACCCTTCTGCCGGACTCGCGTAGTGATTACAAAATTTAAAAACCAACGCTGAAACCAATGCGATCACCAACATCGCCAGATAGACGTGGAAAGTGAGAATGATGTTGCGCGCGAAATAATGACTGCCTCTTTCCATCACTTAAGATTTGTTTTTGATTTGAGCTTGAGCCATAGCGATGAAGTCTTCGACACTCATCACGGCTTGGGCTTCTTCGCCAAATTTACGAACTGAAACAGCGCCACTTTCCGCTTCTTTTTTGCCGATTGCTAAAATGTAGGGAACTTTTTTCAAAGAATGTTCGCGGATTTTGTAGTTGATCTTCTGAGCGTCAAAATCGCCTTCAGCTCTGAATCCGCAATCTTTCAACTTTTCTAAAACTTGAGCACCGTAACCGTCAGAATCGTTAGTGATTGTCGCGACCACCATCTGAGTTGGAGACAACCAAAGCGGAAATTTTCCGGCGTAGTTTTCGATCAACATGCCGATGAATCTTTCAAAACTTCCTAAGATGGCGCGATGCAGCATCACGGGGCGCTTCTTAGAGCCATCGGTTGCGATGTAGCTCGCATCCAATCTTTCCGGCAAAATAAAATCGGCTTGCAAAGTGCCGCATTGCCACTCGCGACCTATCGCATCAACCAAAGTGAATTC
>CANDYP010000017.1 GCA_947425005.1 Rickettsiales bacterium
ATTTAAACAAGCCAGATTCCTTTAAAACCGGCATTTGGTCTGCTCTTCTATTACCATAAGAATATCCAGAAATATTGTCTTTAATAATAGATTCGATCTTCATCTGAATTTTATCGTCAACGTCACGGTGATTCCACATACAAGCAAACCAGCCATTATCTTTGATGATTCTTTTGCTTTCCGCTAAAGCCTTAACTTGGTCACAAACGTTAAAAGAAGAGCCGAAAGTTACGGCATCAAATTTATCACTTTCTTGTCCAGTTTCTTCGCCAGTGCCAACACTCCAAGATACATTTTGGAATTGCTTAGTTCTGATGATACCATTGCCGCGCATTGCATCGTTTGGCTCTACCGCAGAAACCTCAAATCCTCTTTTAGCAACTTCAATTGTTAAATGCCCTACACCTGCACCAATATCGCATATTTTAGCAGATGGAGATAAGACCATAATCTCAAACATTTTATCAATTGCTTTAGCCGAGTAATCAGGTCTTTTAATATAGCTATCAGCTAGAGAGGTATAGTTCCATTCGGTTTTCATAGTTTTGATTTAGTTAAATTATTGTTATGTAAGTAATGCTTAAAACGGCCCTTTAAACTCTTCTAACTCTTCATTTTTTACATTCAGTTTTGACCAATCAATCTGCCCTTCTCCAAGCATTTCGCAAACTTTATTCGAAATGGTTTTGCTGTTTGGGTAGAATAGATCTTCCAACGATTTCGTAGTTGGGCAGGTAGTTGGGGCGAAGCCCATGCGGGCGATTTGGATTTTTTTGTCGGGGAAGGATTCGCAGATTTTGGCGATGATTTCGGCGGAGGTTCCGAATTCTACCCAGCCGTTATCAACTACTAAAATCTTGCCGGTTTTGGCGACGGATTTTTTGATTAGGTCGATGTCGAGTGGATTAATCCAGATGGGATCGATCACTTCCGCAGCAACACCAATTGATTCTAAATGATGTGCCGCGCGAGTAGCTTCAATTGCCATGTGCGAGATGCCGACGATCGTAATATCTTTTCCTTCTTTTACCACACGACCCTTGCCGATCTCCATTTCAAAAGCTTCCACCGGCACGTAACTTTTCGAATTACAAAGCAAACGATGCTCCATAAAAATTACGGGATTATTGTCGCGGATCGAGGCAATCAAACATCCTTTGGCATCATGCGCATTTGAAGGAGCAACAACTCTCATGCCAGGAATATGCGCGAACATTGCGTGAAGAGCTTGTGAATGTTGCGCGCCCTGCCCCCAAGATCTGCCAATCATTGTACGCACAACTAGTGGAACCGACAAAGCGCCGTTGTAAACGTAATGAGCTTTCGCCGCCATGTTGATCAATTGATTTGCCGCCAGCGTCATAAAATCCATTCTGATGTGAACATGAACCGGACGCAGGCCATACATCGCAGCACCAACAGCCACGCCAGTCATCGCATCTTCAGAAAGCGGAGTTCCGAATAATCTTTCCGGACCAAATTTTTCAATTCCCGCAGTTGAACCTTGAATTTTTTTATGATCATCAACGTCCAAACCAAAAACAAAAACCTTCTCATCCCGCGCCATTTCTTGGATGCAGGCTTCAGCAATTGCGTCAACGTAACGAATTAATTTTTGTTCAGAATCCTTTGTCAGCGGCGCGTCTTTAATTTTTTCTACGCGCGGCGCTAAAACATTTTCGAATAATTCTTTGATTCCGGGAAATTTCGAAGCCTCAGAAAATGCAATCGAATCAGCGATTTTTTTCTCAACTTTTTTGGCGATTTTTTCTTTTTCTTCTTCACCTAAAATTTTTCCCAACACTTCAATTTGATCGTGATCCAACCATTTTTTATACTCTTCCAGATCGCGATATTCCTCATTCAAATCCTCAGTCGGTCCGACATGTTCTTTGTAACGGTAAGTAAAACATTCGATAAAAATTGGCCCAGATTCTGGATTATTTTTGATCTCATCTGCAGCTTTTTTTGCCACGTCACGAATTTCAAAAACGTCGCCCTCAGTGATACGATGAGTTTTAATTCCATAAGTTGCGATACGCTCGCAGATCTTGTCTGTCGGCCATCTGCGCTCGATTGGATTGTGAATCGCCAGCTTGTTATTTTCGCAAAGAAAGATGATTGGAAGTTTGTGAAGTGCGGCAAAATTTATTGATTCGCTGAACACGCCTTCTTCCGTGGCTCCATCGCCAAAGAACGCAACAACGACTCGTTGCTTGCCGGTTTTTTTAGCTTCGCGTTTCAATGCCATCGCGTATCCAACCGCAACCGGAATCGTCGTGCCCACAACTGCGGAAGCGCCCATGATGCCGTGATCCATGTCGATCAAATGCATCGATCCAGCCTTGCCGCCAGCACATCCGTCTTTTTTTCCGTAAAGCTCCGCCATCATTTTATTGAGGTCGCCGCCCTTGGCAATGTGAGTGGCATGACATCTGTAAGTGTTAGAAACTATGTCATCTTTTTCCAAAATATCACAAACACCAACAGCAACAGCCTCTTGTCCAATCGACAAATGGACCGGGCTTTTGATGACGTCAGTGTGATAAATTTCAGCGATTTTTTCTTCGAATTTTCTGATCAATAACATCGATTCGTAAAGACGAAAAGTTAGGTCTTTGCTGTTAGTGTTTTTTAACATTTCTGGAATTTAATTTGATTTCTTGAAGAGAGGGAATAGCTTGTGCAGCCTTCTTGCAGGCCAGTCACGATGGTCATCACAATTCCAGCAAAAAACTAAAAGGCAATGATTAGCACTGAAAATTTTCCAAAAATTACAATCATAACGCCGGTAAAAAATGCCGCCGCCACTTTGGAAAAAGCCATCAAAAGTTTGATCGATCAAAACTATCCTAATCTCGAATATATTGTGATGGATGGCGCCTCAACTGACGGCACTTTAGATGTGATTAAAAAATACGAAAAATATATCAGCTATTGGCAAAGTTCTGATGATGGTAGCAATGTTGTCGCCCACGTTGAAGGCATCAAAAAAGCCAGTGGCGAGATCATCGCCTTCCTTAATGCTGATGATTTTTACGAAGCAGAAACTTTAAAAAAAGTGGCACAAGAGTTTGCTGAAGATCCCGATTTGGACATAGCTTCGTTTCGTTTTCGCGCCATACGCGACGGCAAAATTATTGAAGAGACAACTCCGGAAGATGCAGTGCTAGAGAAAAATAAAATCATCAGAATACCTGGCATGAATGCTCGATTTTTTAAAAGAAATTTATTTTTTCGACATGGATTCCCAACGCTTCGAGACGATCAAAATCGTGCCTTCATCAGTAATGATTTGGAATATTTAATCAGATTTGCCCTGCTCGGCGCGAAAAATAAAGTAATGGATCACGTCAGCTACAACTACGTAATGCACGAAAATTCGCTGACATTTTCTAAAAAATCCGAAAGCAAAATTCGTCTCTTTGAAGATAAAATTTTTATCGCCAAAAAATTTCTTAACTCTAGCGATATAGAGGTTTCAGCGGTGTGGAGCAAAACATTCAAGAAATGGATAAAAAAATATCGCAGCATGATTGTAGTTAGTCACTTGAAACAAAAGAACTGGGACAGGGCAAAAGAAACTTTGAGACTCGGAATTCAAGAAAGCGGTTTTTTTAAATTTACTTTCCATTTAACCAAAACCGCCATCCGCAGTAGGAAAGAAAAGGTGATTGGGTTTTGATCGTAGACGTAATTTACTAGAAATTCTGAAACGAGTTCAGGATCCCTCTATTTAACCTTCCAAAATAAATCTTTTCAAATCTTCCGGATTTTTTATTAGTGCTTTCGAAGCAATGCCTGCACTATCCGCAGCCTGCACATCGATTTCTTTGTCACCCAACATCACTGATTTTTTTGGATCAATATTGAATTCTGCAATCGCCTTTAAAAGCATTCCGGGACTTGGTTTGCGGTCGAAAGAATCTTGGCGATATTTTTCTATTTTGGCATCCACGTGATGTGGGCAGTAAAAAGTTTTAGTGATTTTTATTCCGCGTTTTTGGAATTCATTTTCCATCCATTTAGTTAATTCCAGAAATTGTTTTTCGCTGTAGAAACCCTTGGCAATACCGGCTTGGTTGGTGACAACGATTAGTAAATATCCGAGATCTTGCGCCCGTTTACACAGTTCAAAAATTCCCTCAACAAAGTGAAATTTTTCAATTTCAAAAACGTAACCGTGATCAATGTTGATGATTCCATCACGATCTAAGAACAGCGCTTTGTTTTTTACGAGCTGCGGTAGTTCTTTTTGCGCACGGGCGTAATCTTCGGGAATGCCGATGTCGATGAAATATTCGTCGACTGTGAAGCCTTGAGGATGTAGTTCGTTTAAATGTTTCATCAAAAAGTCTGACTCGAAAGAAAAACTTTCCGCGACAGAAAACTCAGTAAAAATTTTTGGATCTAAAGCATAAATTCCACCATTGATGTAACCGGATTTTTTTTCAGTGGCCTTCTCTTCAAAATTTTTAATCACTGAATTTTCATCAATCAGCACATTGCCGTAGCGACTGCAGTCATCCATTTTGCGCAGCACTAGAGTTAGTTTTGATTTGTGAGCAGCAGATAATTTTTGGTAATCAATTTGCAAAAAAGTGTCGCCGTTAATCACGATTACGGGCTTGCTTTGATCGATAAATTTCAGCGAATTTACAATTGCACCGCCAGTTCCTAAAGGCTTGTCTTCTGTGGCGTAAGAGATCTTCATTCCCAAAAAAGAATCACCGAAATATTGCGTGATTTTTTCCTGCAAATATCCCACCGACAAAACTACATCCGTGACGCCAAATTTTTTTAAGTGAGTTAAGAGGTAAGACAAAAATGGCTTGCCGGAAATGTCGGCCATCGGCTTGGGAACATCTTTGACAACTGATTGCAATCTAGTGCCGAAACCTCCAGCGAGAATTATTGCCTGCATGCGGCTTTATTTTTGTCTGAGTGGATTGTGAGTAGCGCCGAAAAAATCTTCTTCGATCAAAGCGCAAATGATATGGCCTGCAGCGATGTGACCTTCTTGAATTTTTGGAGTTTCATCCGACGGAATATTAATTTGGTAATCAGCAATCACACCAATATCGCGACCATCGATTCCTAAAAATCCAACCGTGGTAATTTTTTTTGCCTTCGCCGCCTTCAAGGCCTCAAGCACATTTTTACTTCTGCCGGAAGTCGAAATTCCAATTAGCACGTCACCCTCCTGCCCTACAGCGTCAACTTGTCGCGAGAAAGAATAAAGGTAGCCGTAATCATTACCAATCGCCGTGAGAGCAGAAGTATCAACCGACAAAGCCATCGCGTTTAAGGCTGGACGGTCGTAGGAAAGTTTACTAACCAACTCCGCAGATAAGTGCTGCGAATCTGCCGCACTGCCACCATTGCCACAAAACATGATTTTTTTGCCTTTGCGCAAAGACTCAATGCAGACTTGCGAGATAGTAATGATGTTTTGCTGCAGCTTTTCGTCGCGCAAAATGCGATCAAATAAATCGCGGGTTTTGGTAAATTCGGAGAGGATGTAATTTTTCATAAAAATTATTTTAAAAATATTTTCCAACTGTGACTACCTTCGTCAACAAAGTGACAAGGCATAGTTCTGCCTTCTTTTTCTTGATCTAAAAGTCGAATAATTTTCATTCTTTTTGACGGTGGAACCAAGAACATGATGAACCCTCCCCCGCCAGCACCAGAGATCTTCCCAGCCATTGCGCCAGCACCCATCACCATGTCGTAAATGCGATCGATATTGCTGTTAGAAATTTTTGATGATGAAGCTTTTTTAGCTTCCCAACCTTTTTTCATCGACTCAGCGATCGACTGAATATCGCCTTTCAGTAAGGCCTCTTTCATGGTCAAAGACTCTTCCTTAATCAACAACATTGAATCAATTGTTTTAGTCGATTTCTCTTCAATATTTTTACTTTGCTCTTCGATGATGGCGCTGGAGTCACGTGAGACGCCGGTGTAAAACAAAATCAAAGATTGCTCCAACTCCGACATAATCCATTTTCTAACCTTCAGCGGATTAATAATCGTTTTGTCATCTTTGTAAAATTCCATGAAATTCACGCCGCCAAACGTTGCAGCATATTGGTCTTGCTTACCACCTTTCATGCCCAAATCTTGGCGCTCAATTTTGTAAGCAAGTTGCGCAATGTCGTAATCACCAAATGGAATAGACAACAACTCAGCGTAAGCTTTAACGATTGAGACCACCAAAGTTGAAGATGATCCTAAGCCAGATCCTGGAGGCGAATCGCAGTAAGTCGTCATCTTAAAAGCGCCAATTGGTTGGCCTTTATTGTAGTCTTTGATGATACGATTGTAGATCGCTTTGTGCAGTTTTAAATTACCTGTCGGTTCAATGTAATCGGTGACCGAAGTTTCAGACTCTTCACCAATGTCAGAAGCGATGAATCTGATTTTGCCGTCAGATTTCGGTTGAAGTGTACAACAAGCGTAAAGATCGATCGTGGCATTCAAAACGCAGCCGCCGTGAATCGAAAAAAAAGATTCCATGTCAGTACCGCCACCAGCAAGGCCAAGGCGCAAAGGCGAACGGGAGCGAACCAAAAATTTCTCTGGCATGTTTTTAAAATTAACGAGTTAAAAATTTTTCACCTTTAGCAACCCTGTCACGCCAGTAATCAAGCAGATCTTGCATGATTTGCTCAAACTTAATTTCCGGTTTCCAACCGGTGTGCTTTTCAAATTTCGCCGTGTTTGGAACTTGCAGATCGGCATCAATCGGGCGCAATCTTTCCAGATCAGTTTCGATTTTAATTTTGCCGCTCATGGTCGAAATCGAAATCAGGTAATTCAACATTTCGCCAATCGTGCAGCTAAAAGTTCCGCCGATATTGTAATATTCTCCGGCAATAGGATTGACCGTAACCAGCATGTAGTAAGCACGCACAGCATCACGCACGTCAGCAAAAGTTCGCAGCGAATCAAGATTTCCTACTTTCACAACTGGCGGAATCATGCCTTTCTCAATCATCGCAATTTGTTTGGCAAAAGTGCTTTCAGCAAAAACATCACCACGTCGAGGGCCGGTATGGGTGAACATGCGAGTTGTCATCACCGTCATGCCGAAAGCTTCAGCGTAGTAACGCCCAACTAAATCAGTTCCCACTTTTGAAATCGCGTAAGGCGATGCTGGATGAAAACCACATTCTTCATCAATCGGCAATTTTTCTTTGGGCACGCGGCCAAAAACTTCTGACGAAGCGCAGACGTGAATAACAGGTTTTAATTCCAACTTGCGCACTGCTTCCAAAACACGCGTCGTGCCTTGGATATTGGTTTCGAAAGTATCGAGCGGAGATTCAAAACTTGTTTGCGGATAGCTCTGCGCTGCTAAATGAAAAATGTAGTCAGGCTTTGATTTTTTCATCACGTCGTGAATTGAGATGTAATCACGCAAATCGCCGTAAAGTAATTGGATGCGATCCCTTTTGTTAATGCGCTCAACTAAGTGCGAGAGATTGTCCAGCGGGCTTCTCCAGCGGCACATGCCGTAAATTTCCCAATCAGTTTCTGCTAACAAAAAGTCGGCCAAGTGAGATCCAACCATGCCCGTAATGCCGGTAATGAGGACGCGTTTTTTTGTCATTTTTGGGGATTATTTTGTTTTCTGAACGTGATCTTTGTCGGTAAATGCATTGTAGCGATTGCCGATTTGGTCTTTATTGGCAAGGTACCAAGCTATAGTCTCTTTCACGCCTTCTTCGATCGAAACCTTGCACTCGAATCCGTAAGATTTAGCGCGAGTCATGTCCATCAAGCGTTTCTTGTCGCCTGCAGGTTTAGTGATATCCCACACGATTGGCACGGCACCGCTCGGAACATTCTGCGCCACGGTTTCAGCAACTTGTTTGATTGTAATTCCCGAACCACTTCCAAGATTAATTGGCTCGTTAATTCCTTGCTCTACAGCAAGCATCATGCCGCGAGCAACATCGCTCGAGTGAATGAAATCGCGGATCGGCGAACCATCACCCCAAACTGTCAACGGATTTTCTCCGCTCAAAGCGCGATTAATTAATGACGGAATCACCATGGCATTTTCCGGATCGAAATTGTCGAAAGGCCCATAAACATTGGCTGGACGCACGATTGAAATTTTATCCCAACCATATTCGATCTTGTAAGCTTCAGCTTGTAATTCCGCTAAACGCTTAGCCCAACCGGCGAAACGATCATTGGGAGATGGAAAAGTTTTCCACACATCATCTTCGTAAAAAACTTCTGCTGGACTGTAAACACCAACCGATGAGGTAAATAAAAATCTTTCAACTCCACTTCTGCGCGCCGCTTCCATCATGTTAAAACTAAACGTAACTGTAGGAACCAAAAAACTGGCCGGACGCTTCATGGTCATGGCGGGAGAGCCTTTCACACCCGCAAGTTGGAAAACAATTTCCTGACCTTGGCACACCTCCATGCAAGAAGAAAATTCACGAAGATCAACCTTCACGAACTTAACACCAGCAGGCGCACGAGAAGGTTCATCAAGCGATGCAATCGTCACATCGGCGCCAGCTTTTACCAACATGTCCACCAATGGACGACCAATTAGACCAGTTCCACCGGTCACAAGAATTTTTTTATTTTTGTAGAAAGTCATGAGTTTTTATTAATCAATTTTTTACCGAAAATGTTGCTTGGTTTTTCTATCGAGATGTGAATCAGATAAGAAATAAGTATTATTGTGGATGAGCTGATGGCAAGACTAAAATGAATATTGTGAGTTATTTTGAGCATCTCGGAAATTACCAAATTTCCTAATATCATGTGAGACAAATAAAGGGGATAACTTATGTCGGAGAAAAAATTTAAAATTTTACTTTTAGTACCCTTGCCAGCGAGCAAAAGAGAACCAATAAAAATAGCTAGAGCGATTTCTGACGGATGCATTTCTAACGCCGATCCTCTGGCAAAGAATGGTGAGATTGCAGATTTATCAAAAAATCTAGTGAATCCAAAATAAAATATCAGACCGGTGGCGATTAGTAATGCGTATGATTCTGGTTTTTTACGATCCCTTTGAATCAGGTAAATAGATGTTCCAATAAGTATGTAGCAAATGTGGTTTAGATTGAAGACAGCAACCTCTAGTAAAAATGAGATTTCGCCATCTGATTTGAAGTAAGAATACAAAACATTCAGCAGCACGGTAATCAGCAAAATTATCGATACATTTTTGCCGTTATAATTCTTTCCACATAAAATTATTAAACCCGAGAGCAAATAAAATTTGATTTCTACCATCAATGTCCAAGCGGCTTCATTGATGGATTGTATTTTTAGAAAGTCCTGAAAAAGAGTCAGATTGATTAGGATCCTTTCTAAGGAAAATGCATCAAATATCCCTTCTCTAAAAAATAGATTTAAGAGCCACAACAACCCAATCATCAGAAAAGAAGTAGCAATATATGTCGGATAAATTCGACAAAAACGAGTGATCAAAAACTCTGACGAATTCATTTTATAACGATCAATTGCCAAAGGTATTACGAAGCCGGTTATTAAAAAAAATATCGCCACTCCGACTGCGCCAACACTTAAGTCTGGGAGGTAAAAAATTTTTTTTAAGAAAATTATTGGCGACCAATATTTCATCAGAGAATCACTATATTCTACACCCACAATCGGCAAATCTAGATTGTTCCCGATTGAAATTTCCCAGCCCAATGAATATTGGTGAGCATTCCAAAAAATTAAATGAAAGGCCATTACCATTAAGGCCGCAATACCTCGTAGATAATGAAGTGCTAATATTTTCTGCACAGAACTGATATTAGGATAGGTAGTCATTTAGCTTCTTAAAATCAGCTTCGTTGTTGAGGTTATTTTTTGTCAAAAAATCAGCTAATAAAATCGAGATTAAAAAAATTTTATCGCCCTTCTTACCGCAGATCTCTTTGCCGATTTCTAGTGGGCCGAATTGCCAGGAGAGGAAGTTAAATATTGTCTTCGGCATGGACCCCGGAACAAGTCCGGGGTGAAAATGATGGTGGCTTTGCTCTGCACTACACTTTGTCACCCCGGACTTGTTCCGGGGTCCATCGCAAAGCGCACTCAATTTTTCAATCAAAACACTCTGCAAATTCTGCGGCGTATTAAACCTCGAAATCAACTGCCCCGTCACCGGATTTTGTATTTTAGAAATTTTTTTGATCTCGTGACAAATCACTTCAAATAACGCTTCTTCAATCAAAGTCACCGTGTAAAGATTTACGATCTTCGCCGACCCAATTTTCTCTTCGGCAAAATAATTTTTCTTCTTTGCGTCGAAGAAAATTTCATCTAACGCAATCCATCTTAACTCTTCAGTTTCATAATCCGGCGTCGTTTTCGGAGCTTCGCTTAATTCACCCAAAAACGCACAAAACTTGCCGTCAACATTGGTCAAACGATCCCTCTCCGCACCAATCATCAGCGTGCGATTAAACTTAAAATCTAAAATTATTTTTTGCGGAAAATCGTCAAGATCGACTCCGGTCTCTTCCAAAACTTCACGCTGCCAAGCCGATTCCCAGTTGGCATCAATCTCTTTTGGCCATTGGACTTTATGTTTTTTGAAAATTTTCTCTAAAGATTTTGGATCATTAATTTCCTGCTTCGCCTTCTGCCAGCACCCATATGCAATGGCGTTTTTGTAGTATTCATCAATCGTGGCGTTTTTAATTTTTTCGAAAGCGGGAATTTTTATTTTGCCGTCATTTAAGGTTTCGCAATGAGTCGGAACCACTTCCACGTAGCCACCAGGAAACCACCACTGAAAATTATCTTTGAAGCGGCGCTGTAAAAGCGTGTAAATTTTTTTGGTTTTTTTGTCGCGATAAAAAACCGGACCGATGCCGGAGATGCTAATTTGCTGGAAGGGAGAGATGTGAAATTTTTTGTCGCCTGATTGAATCGCCGTGCCGGAAAAGGGAATTTTGAGCAATTCGATCAGCTCGACAATTGCCTTTTCCGCGATCTTAGTTTTTTGGCTTGAGAGTTTTTTCATCAATATTTGCTTTCCACCATTTGATCGTTTCTTTAATGCCGCTTTCTAATTCAATCTTAGGTTCCCAGCCCAACTCTTGTTTAGCGAGAGAGCAATCAACAAAGAGGCTAGTTTTGATTGATGGCTGTGACAAATCATGTTCGATTTTTAAATCTTTGCCTGAAGCAGCGACGATTTTTTTGATTACATTTAACACGCTTTCCGCCTTACCTGCCCCACAATTGTAAAGACGATATTTTTCTTTTTGATTCTGAATTGCCAGATCGACGAAATTATTCAAATCATCAGCGTGCAGCAAATCACGCTCTTCTTCACCAGTTCCCCAAATCGAAATTTTTTCCTCAGCTAACATCGTTTTCGTAACGTTAGCGCCGAAGAAATGGCTGCGTTCCAAATCAAATTTATCGTGTGGGCCGTAAATGTTTGAATGGCGAATGGCGGTAAATTTAGTTTCGCCGATGCGCGAGAAAAAATCGCACATTTTTTCGATGTAAATTTTGGTGTTACCAACGCCGAAATAGCGCGGGTGTAAATCTTTACTGCCATCAAAATCCGCTTCCTTTAAAGCTACATCGCTTGATTGATACATCACGGTGCAAGAGAAAAAGATCACGTGTTTGACTTTATGTTCGAAGGCGATGCGGAAAAGGTAGGAGTTCATCACGGCGTTGTCAGTCACGTGAATGTAAGGGCGAGCGACAATATCTTTAGCGCCGGAAGTGGTTGCGGCGGCTTGGATTATGACGTCGCAGCCTGGAATTAATTTTTCTAATTCAGCAGGGTTGCGTAAATCGCATTGATGCCAAGTGACGCCGGGAACGTGATATTCCGGGCGGTTGAAGCGCACGGCATGAACATCGTATTCTGATTTTTTGGCGAAATGCTCAACCATGTTGCGGCCAACAAAACCAGTGGCGCCGCAGATTAGTAATTTTTTTTTCATTGAGTGAATAATTTATTTTAAGAACAGAGACAAAATAAAATAACCCATCGGTTGAGCGGAGCGACGAGTTATTTTAGCAGGAATTATTTTTTATAATTCTTCACAAACTCATCGACCTTCGAACAAACATAATTCACCGCTTCCTCATTCATGCTTTGATGACAACCGAAAGCAAAACCGTTTTTCATAATATTGTTGGAAGCGCTTTGATCACCGGCCATGCGGTGTTCGTAGAATTTCATTACCGGATGGTAACCAATGTTACCGGCAATGATCGGACGATTTTCAATATTTTGCGCTTTCAAATAATCTGAAATTTCTTTCACTTTGAACGGGCAATTTGGTTTCAAAATAATTGAGAAGCCAAACCAGCTCGAACGCGCCTCCTTCGTTTCGTGCTGAAAGTCAAAAATGTCGGAATATTTTTCCAAATTTTTAATGTAAGTCGCAACATTAGCCCGACGTTGATCGACGAATCCGGCCAATTTCGGAAGCTGGATTTGACCCATGCGCGCTTGGCATTCTGTAGGACGCAAGTTGTATCCCAAATTCACAAAAATAAAACGGGGATCGATGTCCGGATATTGCGCAACATATTTTGCATGTTCATCAGCTTCGCGAGTCCAACCGTGTGCACGCATGATTCTCATGGTCTCAGCCAATTCAAAATCGTCAGTCACAGTGATGCCACCTTCGAGAGTTGTGATGTGATGCGAGAAGTAAAAGCTGAAAGTAGCAACCCGGCCAAAAGTTCCTACAGCCTTGCCTTTGTAGTACGCACCCATCGACTCACAAGTATCTTCAATCACCTGTAAGTCGTATTTTTTGGCCAAAGCCATCACCACGTCCATATCACAAGGATTACCATAAACATGTACCAGCATGATCGCCTTAGTCTTCGGCGTGATCGCCGCTTCAACTTTATTTAGATCAAGATTGAAAGTTTTAGGATCGCAATCGACCAAAACCGGAATCAAATTACTTTGGATCAGAGGCCACACGGTTGTAGACCAAGAAAGTGATGGCACGATCACTTCATCACCCGCTTTTAAATTATTTTTAGTCTGAGGATTAGCAATAGCAGCTACAGCCAAAAGATTCGCCGAAGAACCAGAGTTATTCATCACCCCATATTTGTGACCAAATTCTTTAGCATATTGCTCTTCAAATTTACGAACTTCTTTGCCCATGGTCACATGAGTGCTAAGCATCGGATCAATAAACGCGTTGATTTCCTGCGCACCAAAAGTTGGCTCATGCAAACGAATAATCGGATTTTTCGGATCAAAATTAAAATTATGATTGGCAGCACAATATTCATTTATGGCAGCAAAAACATTCTGCTTTAAGGCTTCGGTATTTTTCATTTTACTGATTTTGAGATTTGGGGGAATGTGACTTAGAAAGAACTGGGATTTCGCCAAGATTTTATTAATTAACCTAGTTGGATTTCAATCACTTATTCAAAAATTATTCAGGATTTTTATTACTTTCTGCACATCTTCTTTTTGATGAAAATACGACAACGGTAAACTTAAAGTTGTAGCGTGAATTTCTTCTGAGATTGGATAGCTTTCATTGCTAATGATGCCATCCATGGCCTTTTGTTTGTGGGGCGTAACAGGATAATGAATTTCCGTTTTTATGCCATTATCCAGTAGATATTGGCGCAACTGATCACGTTTTTTATGCCTGATATTGAAAATGTGAAAAACATCGTAATGACCATCCGCAGCTCTGATCGGCTTTACAAAATCATCTTTTAAATTCTCAAAATAAAGTTTTGCTAACTCATTTTTGTGAGCATTTATTTCATCCAACTTCTCCAATTTTATCGAGAGAAACCCCGCCTGCACCTCATCAAGTCGAGAATTATAACCAATCAAGTCGTTATAATATTTTATTTCTGAACCATAGTTTCTGAGCCTCTTAACTTTATTGGCAAGTTCATCGCTGTTAGTGACGATTGCGCCTCCATCCCCAAGGGCTCCTAAATTTTTAGTTGGATAAAAACTAAAAGCGCCAAAATCACCAAAGCTTCCTGCAATTTTATTTTTATATTTAGCGCCGTGAGCTTGAGCGGTATCTTCGATTAATTTCAAATTATTTTTTCTGCATAAATCTAGAATAGGATCTATGTCACAACACTTGCCGTAAAGATGTACGGCAATAATAGCGCGTGTTTTTTTGGTAATTTTTTCTGCAATCTTGGCGGGATTAATATTGTAAGTTTCTATATCTGGCTCAACCAAAACCGGCTTTAAACCATTTTGTAAAATTGCCAGAATTGTTGCGATGTAAGTGTTTGATGGAACTATGATTTCACTATCTTTTTCAAACTCAAAGGCATTCAGAGCCAGAGTTAAAGCATCCAGACCCGACGCCACACCAACGCAGTGTTTTACGCCACAATAAGCCGCAAATTCTTCTTCAAATTTCGCTACATTTTTACCAAGAATATACCAACCGCTGGCAAGAGTGTCGGCAAAAGATTTTTTATATTCCTCGAAAAATGGCTCATTAAGTTTGGATAAATTTTCGAATTCAATCATGTTAAAATTAGGAAATTAAATTTTGTTTTTTGAAGTCTAGAAATTCTTCGTAATTTCTGATGTAATCTTCTTCTTTGTAGAAGTCGTCTACCAAAACCATCAACACGCAATCTGGAGTAAAATCAAATAACTCACGCCAAACTAACTGATTAAATAACATGCCTACATTTGGCCTGTTAAGAGTTACTACCTCCTCTCTTTGGCCATCATTAAGACGAACTTTACACCCCCCAGAAAGCGCAACATAAACTTGCTTTAGATCCTTATGAGCATGCTGTCCGCGCGCAGTTTCTGAGCCATTATTAAAGAGGTAATAAACCCTCTTTATCTCAAACGGAATATTTTTATGAGCCTCTAATGCAACTAGGGAGCCTCTCTCATCACAATGAGTTTCAAACTCCAAAAATTTTATCATTTTCTTACCAAACATATTTGATTAACGGAATTAATTCGGACAATAAGCGTAGAAAGTTTTGTATTTTTCAACCAAAGCTTTCGGTGAAGCTTGGCCTCAATACAAGCAGCCAGCTACGCCTCTAGAGATCATTAACAATAATTCTTCGTAACTATTTTCCTGCCCAATCAAATCCAAAGTTGCGAATTTGATTTGGTAATTTTTGGACAGTTTTAGGGAGGTGTTTTTTTCGTCTTGTTTGTCGCCGAGAATGCATTTTATGCGGCCTTGTTTGGCCAAGATGTCGAACTCTTTTAAGGTGCTAACTGTTAGCTCGCTGTCGTGATCGTGAGTCATTATTTGCAGGGGTTTGAGGGAGAAATAGTTTTCGAAATATTGGTAGCCGTCGTGGTAGATCACATAGTCGCGACCCTTTACCTTAGAGAGTTGCGCTTTGATTATTTTTTCGGTCGCTCTGATTTCTTTTTTAAAATTTACGAAATTTTTTTGATATTCTGCAGAATTTTTTTGATCAATTGCAGAAATTTTTTGCGTAATAAATTCAGCAATATTTACGGCATTTTCCGGATCGAGCCAAATATGCGGATCGACTTTTGTTGCATCGCTTCGTCGCTTTAAAAGCTTGATATTGTTGGCTTTAATCAATTCGAAAGCTTGCGACTTTTTTTCTACCGCAGCGATCAAGCGAGAAAAATTTTTCTCCAAATCATCACTCACGTAAAAAATTAAATCAGCTTTTTGCATCGCCTTAACATCACTTTTTTTTAACTGGTAATCATGCTCCGACAAAGCGGGATTAATGATCAAAACATTGTTGCTCTTATCTTTGGTGATTGCCAAAATGATTTGGTAAATGGGATTTATTGACGCCGCGATAACTGGCTTCTCGTCAATAAAATCAGCAGCAGAAACCGTTCTTGCGCACAGTAAAAAAATTACAAAAAGCAATTTCATCAAATTAAAATTTAGAGTTAATGTCGCTCGCAAGCCTTGAAAATATTGGCCTCAAGATCGCCGGTCAGCAAATTATTGACCGGATTTCGCTGCATTTAAACAAAGGTGAAATCACAACTTTGATCGGCCCCAATGGCGGCGGCAAAACTTCGATTGCCCGCATTTTGCTTGGCGTTCTACGTCCCACTTCCGGAACAATCACCAAAAATTCCAACATCAAAATCGGCTACATGCCCCAAAAAATTGAAGTGGAACGCACCATTCCGATGACGGTCGAAAATTTCCTCACGCTTTCAACGCACAAAATTATTTTCGACGATCACATTCGCAGCCTGATCTCACGCCTCAAATTAGAAAATATTTTACAAAAACAAATTCACGATTTGTCCGGCGGACAGATGCAGAAAATTTTATTTCTGCGCGCCATTATTAATAAACCCGATTTGTTGGTGCTCGACGAACCCACGCAATACATGGATATCGGCGCCACTGAAGAATTTTATCAGATTATTGACGAGATTAGAAAAGCTCAGCACTGCGCTATTTTATTGATCTCGCACGACCTTCATATGGTGATGCAGAAAACTGATTTTGTCTTTTGTGTGAATCATCACGTGTGCTGCCACGGCTCGCCAGAATCGATCAATCAGCATCCGGAATATTTGTCGCTGTTTGGGAATAAAAGTGCGCTGGGGATTTATCAGCATCATCACGATCACAAGCATTAGGCTTAAGACGTGGTTTAAGTAAGAGTCCGGGACAAGAAACCCCCCTACCCCCCCCTTGTCAGGGGGGCTTGACCGAACTCAATCAAAGCCCACCTGATAAGGGGGGTAGGGGGGTTTCTTGTCCCGGACTCTTACTACAATAACTCCGCCACCCCCCTAAAAATAACCGCACTTTCTGAATCAGAATTCGCCTCAGCAATCGGAACGCGCGACTCTGTCGAATCAGCTATTTCCTGCATAATCGGCACCTCACCCAAAAACCTAATCCCCGATTTTTCCGCCAAATTTTTGGCCCCGTCTTTCCCAAAAATATATTTTTTCTCACCGCCAACTTCCAAGTAAGACATGTTCTGCACCAAACCCAAAACCGGAATTTTTAATTTTTCAAAACAGTCAATCGACTTCACCACGTCAATCACCGAAAGGCTCTGCGGCGTCGAAACAATCACCACCCCTGCAATCGGAAATTTTTCGGCCACGCTCAAATAAACGTCGCCCGTTCCCGGAGGCATGTCGATCACCATCACGTCAACTTCTTTGCCGTCGCTTTGCCAATTCACGCTACGAATTAATTGGTAAAGAATTTTAGTCACCATTGGCCCGCGCCACACGCCGGCGGATTTTTCGTCGACCAGCGATCCAATCGAAATACATTTTACGCCGTGCGCCATCATCGGCAGTAACAGCCCATCCTCCATTTCCGGCTTGCCCGAAAGATTCATTAAATGCGGAATTGACGGGCCGTAAATATCGGCATCCACCAAAGCCACGGTCTTTCCCATCTTTTTTAAACTCACCGCTAAATTGCAGGCAATCGTTGACTTCCCTACTCCGCCTTTGGCTGATGCCACTGCGATTATTTTCTTCACCCCGATTACCGGCGTGATTTCACTTTTCTGCTGATCTTGCGGCGCCGCTTTATTCGCGGTCAGAGCAATGATCACCCGATCAAAACCGATCTCATTTTTAATTCTTTCTTGGCACAGCTTGATCAACTCTTCGCCCTGCTTGTGATTGATCTTGAGGACATCCACATCAATCGCAAAAATCACGCTTTCGCCCTTCTGCGCAATCCCTTGTATCGCCTTACTATCCGCCAGATTATTGTTGATTCCAAACCTGCTTAAGGAAATTTTTCGCAAAACTTCTAAGATTTTTTCTTCCATCTCTGTATACTGATTTTAAAATTTAGAATGAGATTGGGACGAGAAACCCCCCTACCCCCCTTATCAGGGGGGCTTAAACCGAGCTCGAT
>CANDYP010000018.1 GCA_947425005.1 Rickettsiales bacterium
TTTTGAATTTGAGAACATTCCCTTCGAGACCGCTCATTTCTTGAGCGAACAGGTTGAGGTTTGTCCCAGTCCGCAAGTTTTAAAAATTACCCAGCATCGCATTTTAGAGAAAAATTTTCTGAATGCGATTGGTGTAAAAACGGCGGAATATGCAGAGATTGCAAGCCTTGATGACTTACAAAAAAATCTAAAAATTTTCGGCAAAGCTGTTTTAAAAACTGCCACGATGGGTTACGACGGCAAAGGTCAGTTTGTTTTAACAGATGTCGCAGAGGCCGAAGCTGCCTGGTTACGAGCTCAAGATCACAAATTAATTTTAGAAAAATTCTGCCCCTTTAATTCTGAAATTTCGGTTGTAGTAGCGCGTTCAAAAAATGGCGAAATTATTGCTTACGAACCACTGACCAACATTCACAAAAATGGTATTTTGGACGAAAGCCGTTACCCAGCAAAAATCTCCGAAGCCTTGAAAATAAAGGCGCAAATCATTGCTAGAAAAATCATCGAAAAGCTAGATTTGATCGGAGTTTTGGCGGTAGAATTTTTTGTGATGGAGGACGAATTGCTCGTAAACGGAGATAATTCCCTGCTCGTAAACGAGCTGGCTCCTAGGCCGCATAACTCTGGACATTTTTCAATGGACGGCTGCATCACTTCGCAATTCGAGCAATTGATCCGGGCGATTACCGACTTGCCGCTAGGATCTACAGAATTTCACTCAACCGGCTACATGAAAAATTTGATCGGTTCTGAAGTGAATAATTTAGAAAAATTTTACCAAAATCCGCGCGCCAAAATTCATCTCTACGGCAAAGAAAAAATCGCCGTGGGAAGAAAAATGGCTCACGTCAACATCTTAAAATAAATTTATGGCGACGAAAAAAATTACTAAAACTGCTTTCGAGCAACTCGAGCTAATGCCACAAAAATCAGGCTTTCTCGGCGTTGAAGACAAATATTTGAAATCGCCGGATCAGGCCCAAGTTGTGGTGGTTCCTTTTGGTTTGGAAAAATCTGTGAGCTACGGCGGCGGTACCAAAAACGGGCCGGCAGCGATCATTAAAGCCTCACAACAAGTCGAACTTTTTGACGAAGAATTTTGGTGTGAGCCTTTCAGAAAATATGGCGTGGTTACGATGAAGGCGCCGAAAATTGACGCTACTTCCGTGGTTAAATCTTTGAAGCAACTCGAAAAAATTACGGCAAAAATTCTGGATGCCGGAAAGTTTCCTTTAATTTTGGGCGGCGAGCATTCAATCACCGCCGGCTCAATTCGCCCTTTCGTTAAAAAATATCCGGACTTGGCAATTTTGCATTTCGATGCTCATGCTGATCTGCGTGACGGTTTTGATGGCGAGCATTATTCCCACGCCGCCGCACTGCGCCGCGTGATGGACAACCCGATCTCAACTCTAATTTCTTGTGGAATTCGTAACATTTCAGCGAGCGAAATTCCTTACCTCGAAGCTAATCGTGATCGCATTACAATTCACTTCGGCAAAGATCGTCGAAGCTGGGATCCGAAAAAAATCGTGGCGCCACTCAAGGGCCGTCCAGTATTTGTTACTTTTGACTTGGACGGTTTTGATTCAAGTTTGATGCAGGCCACAGGAACGCCGGAACCCGGCGGAATCATGTGGGAAGATGCTCTCGATATCATTCGCGAAGCTAGCAAAATTTCGAATATTGTTGGTGCGGATGTGGTCGAATTAGCGCCGGTAAAACTTTTACATTCTTGTGATTTTCTTTCGGCAAAACTTTGTTACAAAATTTTGTCTTACGCGTTTTTGAACAAAAAAAATGACAAAAAAAATAAAAGCTAGTTTTGAAATTGATGGTGTTGAGATCGAAGCGGGTCAACGTTTGCGCATCAATATCGACATGGGCAGCCTTTACGATTTCACCGATGTTAAAATGCCGGTAGAAGTGATTCGTGGCAAAGAAGCTGGGCCGACGCTTTTTATTTCTTCGACAATTCACGGCGATGAAATTAACGGCATTGAGATCACGCGTCGCTTACTCGCCTCGCCTTTTTTAAAAAAAATTCGTGGCACTTTAATCGTAATCCCGGTCGTAAATATTTTCGGCTTTAATGATCGTTCGCGTTATTTGCCGGATCGTCGCGACCTCAACCGCTGTTTCCCCGGGCTCAAAAATGGCTCACTAACTTCGCAGCTCGCTTACAAATTCATGCAGGAAATTGTGCTGAAATCCGATTTCGGAATTGACCTGCACACCGGCGCCTTTCATCGCTGCAATCATCCCCAAGTGCGTGCTGATATTTCTGATGCGGCCACGTTAGATTTGGCGAAAGCGTTCGGTGCTCCGGTTTTAATCGGATCAAATTTGCGCGACGGTTCGTTGCGCGCTGCAGTTACTCAAGCGAATATCCCAATGATTTTGTTTGAAGCGGGAGAAGCGCTGCGTTTTGACGAAGCTAATATTAAAATCGGCGTTGAAGGCATATTAAATGTAATGCAATCAATTGGCATGTTGGCGGCAAAAACGTTAAAAATTGCTCCGAAGAAAATTTTTATCGCGCGGTCTAGTTCGTGGGTTCGCGCTCCACACAGCGGCATTCACGTTACTAAACAAGAGTTGGGAAAGAGTGTTAAAAAAGGTGAGGTTCTCGGCGAAATTGCTAACCCTTTCGGCGATCACAAAACTTTGGTGAAGGCGCATGAGAGTGGAATGATTATCGGCATGTCACTACTTCCTTTGGCGAATAAAGGCGACGCTTTATTCCACATTGCCTGCGAAAAGCAGAGTAAAAAATTCACCAATTCCAATCAGATGCACGAGCATTTCGAGAATGTTGATCCGGTGAATGTTTAGTCTCGCGAATTTCCCAAGTTGCATTTTATTTTTTGCGCCAATAGTTTGCCGCCCCTCTGAACTAGGATGCCTTCAAGAACCCCTTTCCAAATAAATTTAACGAAACCTCAAATGCCAAGAGCCTCTGTTATTGCTAAAAATTACGCTAAAGCTCTGTTTGTGGCGACCAAAAAAGCCAATTCTTTTGATAAGGTTGCCGCAGAGCTGGAAGAGTTTAGGAAGAATTTTAGTTCAAGTTTTGCTCATGAATTGCAAAACCCAGTCATTTCCAAAAATGACTTAGAAAAAGTGATGGAAGAGATCACGCAGAAGCTTGCTCTAACCAAATTAACCTCAGACTTTTTCATGGCCGTGGCCCGCAATAGAAGGCTGAGCATGTTCCCAGAAATTCACGGCGAATTCTGTCATTTGGTAAAAAAGCAGAAAAATATTTTAGAAGTAGAAGTGATCTTCGCTTTGAAGCCTACAAAATTGCAGTTCGACCAAATTAAATCTTTGGTTGAGAAAAAATATTCCAACAAAACCGTCGAAATTAAAGAGACCTGTAACGGGAAAATTTTGGGTGGATTTCAAGTCAAAATTGGTTCCGACATTATTGACGTAAGTCTGAAGAACCAGCTGTCCAACCTAGAAAAACAACTGAGCGCAGCAGTTTAATCATATTCAAATTAACAACAAAAATCACACATTATGGAATTGAGAGTCGAAGAATTTTCCAACGTTTTACAAAAGAAAATCGAAAATTTTAAAACTTCTGCCGAGTTAAAAGAGACCGGCGAAGTAATCAAAATTGGTGACGGTATCGCCAAAGTTTATGGTTTGGACAATGTACAAGCCGGTGAGCTTGTAGAGTTCGAATCCGGCGTTAAAGGCATGGCGCTCAACCTTGAAACCGACAATGTTGGGATCGTAGTTTTCGGCGATGCTCAAACAATTAAAGAAGGATCCTCAGTTAAAAGAACCGGCAAGATCGTTGAAGTTCCGGTCGGAAAAGGCTTGCTGGGCCGCGTGATTGACGCTCTCGGAAATCCAATTGACAGCAAAGGTCCATTGCAAGACGTGGAATATCGTCGTGTTGAAGTTAAGGCTCCCGGAATCATCGCGCGCCAATCAGTTTCGGAACCGATGCAAACCGGCATTAAAGCAATCGACAGCTTGATCCCAATCGGACGTGGACAACGTGAACTTATTATTGGCGACCGTCAAACCGGTAAAACCGCCATCGTTCTTGATGCCTTCATCAATCAAGCCAAGGCGCACGAGGAAAATAACGAGAAGCAAAAACTTTTTTGTATTTACGTCGCGATTGGCCAAAAGCGCTCAACTGTAGCTCAAATCGTTAAAACCTTGGAAGATGCCGGTGCGATGAAATATTCAATCGTGGTTTCTGCAACTGCTTCGGAAAGTGCCGCTCTGCAATTTTTTGCGCCTTACACCGGCTGTACCGTTGGCGAATATTTCCGCGACAATGGCATGCACGCTCTGGTGGCCTACGACGATTTAAGTAAGCACGCCGTGGCTTACCGCGAAATGTCGCTTCTTCTACGTCGCCCACCTGGACGTGAAGCTTACCCGGGCGACGTTTTCTACGTTCACTCGCGCTTGCTAGAACGTGCCGCTAAAATGTCCGATGCTTGTGGCGGCGGCTCATTGACTGCGCTTCCGATCATTGAAACTCAATCGGGCGACGTTTCTGCTTACATCCCAACTAACGTGATCTCAATCACCGACGGACAAATTTTCTTGGAAACTGAGCTCTTTTACAAAGGCATCAAGCCAGCGGTTAACGTTGGTTTGTCGGTGTCTCGTGTGGGTTCTGCTGCTCAAACTAAAGCGATGAAACAAGTTGCCGGCACGATCAAGCTTGATTTGGCGCAGTTCCGTGAGCTTGAAGCTTTTGCCCAATTCGGTTCTGACTTAGACGCGGCAACTCAAAAATTGCTCGACAAAGGTCGTAAATTGACTGAGCTTTTGAAGCAAAACCAATATTCGCCGATGGGCTTCGAAGAGCAAGTTGCCTCGATCTACGTTGGTGTAAAAGGCTATTTGGATAAAGTTCCAACCAAAGAAGTTGTGAAATTTGAAAAAGAGTTTTTGCGCAAACTTCACTCTTCTCACCCGGAAATTTTGGCTTCAATCAAACAAGAGCAGAAAATCGGCGATGCAACCGAAGCAGCGCTGAAGAAGGTCATCGAAGAATTTCTGGCAATCTTTTTGAATCACGCTCCTGCAGCTGGTCTAGATCACGCCGCTTTGTCTGATCGCTTGTCTCACGATAAAAAATAAAGTTTGGAATGGCGAATTTAAAGACTCTCAAAACCAGAATTAAGTCGGTTAAGTCGACGCAAAAAATGACCAAGGCCATGAAAATGGTGGCCGCTTCGCGCTTGAAAAAGGCTAAGCAATTAGTTGAAGCCTCACGTCCTTTTGCTGACAAAATTCAAGAAATGGTCTCTAACCTGGCTTCAAATATTGCGGTGCGCGGAAATTTTGATGAAAAATTCCCCCTTCTTACCGGCAAAGGCAAAAGTGCGTCTTATTTGATTGTGGTGATGTCTTCAGATCGTGGCTTGTGCGGCGGCCTAAATAGTGCCACGGTGAAGTTCGCTAAAAATCGCGTTAATGATTTAATCTCGCAGGGCAAAGAAGTTAAAATTATTTGCGTCGGTAAAAAATCTTACGACCAGCTCAAATCTCTCTACGGCAAAAAAATAATTGATCACGTTTTCGGCGTGTTCAGAGGCATGATTGAACATAAAAGTGCCCAAGAAATTACTCAAAAAATTGTCGAACTTTACGATCAAAAGCAGTTCGATATTTGCGAAGTTATTTACAGCAAATTCAAATCAGCAATTCTGCAAGAGCAGGTTTGTAAGCAGTTAATTCCCGCTCACGTCAACATTGAAAAAAACCCAGCTTTTGATTCGCCGGTTGATTACGAGCCGGACCAAGAAGAGATTTTGCGCGACCTCCTGCCCAAAAATTTATCCGTACAGCTTTACAACGAGCTTTTAGAAAATAGCGCGTCGGAACAAGGCGCCAGAATGGCGGCAATGGAAGCCGCGAGCAACAACGCCGGTAAGATGATTAAGAATTTGACGCTGGTCTACAACAGAACAAGACAGGCCAATATTACGAAGGAATTGATCGACATTATCTCTGGCGCTAACACGGTTTAGAAAAGATTGAGTTCTGCTAAAGAAACCCCTCCTACCCCCCTTATCAGGGGGGGCGAGAGGCTGAACTCGGATAAGAGTCTTGGTACTCGCCCCCCTGATAAGTGGGGGTAGGGGGGTTTCTTTAGCAGAACTCATACCAAATACATGCAGAACCTCTCCCAAAAAAACATCTGGCTTAACATCGACAAGCCGATCGGTTACTCATCCGCTAAAGTTGTTGCAATTGTTAAAAGAATCACCGGCGCCAAAAAAGTAGGTCATGCTGGAACCCTTGACCCATTTGCTTCCGGCATACTCCCAATTGCTCTCAACAAAGCGACCAAAACCTGCCAATATATTGCCGAGGCCCGCAAAAAATATTTCTTCCGCATTTCCTGGGGCGAGTTTCGTGACACGGATGATGTGGAGGGCAAGGTTACAGAATCAAGCTCAGCCCGCCCCACCACCACCCAAATAATTTCTGCCCTGCCCCATTTTTTAGGAAAAATAGCCCAAACCCCCTCACGTTTTTCCGCGATAAAAATTGACGGCAAAAGAGCCTACGAGCTGGCTAGAAAAGATATTGAATTTGAAATGAAAGTGCGCGCGGTAGAAATTTTTGCGCTCAAATTAATTTCCAATTGCGAGGGGTTTGCAGAGTTCGAAGTTGAGTGTTCAAAAGGCACTTACATTCGCTCTTTAGCGCGTGATATTTGCAAGAGGGTTGAAGTCTGCGGACACGTTTCAATCCTGACTCGCCTGGCTGTGGGAAAATTTTTTTACACTAACAGAATTTCGCTTGACGTCTTAAAACGTGTCACTACTTATGGCGGCCGTTTTCTTGATGGTTCGATGCTCTGTTTGCACGATGTCTTGGATTTTATGGTCAAAATCGAGTTAGATGATCTGGATGCCGCTAGGTTTAAGAATGGTCAAATTATAACAATTAGTTCGTTATCTTTAGATCCGCTGGGTTGTCAATCCGAGGGCTGTAAATCTTTAGAACCTCTGCATGTAAACACGGTTCGCGTTATTAATAATGGTGAATTAATCGGCTTAGGGAGTTTGGAAAAAACTTTGTTGAAGCCTGTTAATGTTTTTTAATCTAAGTCAATTCAGATAATGTCAGATCTTACAAAATCAAAATCAGCAGTAGTAAAAGAATTCGCTCAAGGCGCAAAAGATACCGGATCGGTTGAAGTTCAATGTGCAGTTATCACTAAGCAGCTTAACAACTTAAGCGAACATCTCAAAGTTCATAAAAACGATTTTTCTTCAAAAAGAGGCCTAATAATTTTGGTCGGAAAAAGAAGAAGTTTGCTTGATTATTTGAAGTCAAAATCAGTAGCGCGTTACGAAGCTCTAATCAAAAAATTAGAAATCAGAAAGTAGTCCAAAATTAGGCTTTCGTGTTTGGCATTTAAATTTACGCCCAAGCACCAAAGCGCTAGATCAGAAGTTTTCCACAAAATCCAACCCTTGTCCAAGCCATACTAATCAAAAGCTGAAAATATGTTTAACGTTGTCAAAAAAGAAATTAATTGGGGCGGAAAAATCCTTTCCCTAGAAACCGGAAAAGTTGCTCGTCAAGCTAGCTCCGTGATGGCGAGATTCGGTAACACTACTGTTCTTTGTGCAGTTACCGTCGCCAGCAAAGCCGCTGAAAACGCCGGCTTCTTCCCGCTTACAGTTAACTACCTAGAAAAATCTTACGCTGCCGGAAAAATCCCGGGCGGATTTTTCAAAAGAGAAGCCAAGCCTTCTGAAGCTGCCACCCTCACTTCCAGATTGATCGATCGTCCAATCCGTCCTTTATTCCCAGAAAATTTTTACAACGAAGTTAACGTAGTTTGCACCGTGCTTTCTTACGACCCTTCTTGCACGCCAGACATCATCGCTTTGATCGGCGCCTCTGCCGCTTTGGCAATTTCTGAAGCTCCATTCGCTGAACCGGTTGCCGGCGCGAGAGTTGGTTTGGTTGACGGTCAATTGGTTTTGAATCCAAGTCTTGAAGAAATCAAACAAGGCACCTTAGACCTAGTTGTTGCCGGTACCAAATCTTCAGTTTTGATGGTTGAATCCGAAGCCAAAGAATTAACCGAAGCGCAAATGCTTGAAGCGGTAGCCTTCGGTCACGCTCAATTCCAACCAATCATTGATTTGATCGCTGAATTCGCTTCTGAAGCCGGTAAGAAAAAAATCCAAGTTGTTGTGGAAGACAACTCTGCTCTCGAAAAAGAAATCACTTCTTTCATCGGTGACAGACTAATCTCAGCTTTCAAAAAAAGAGAAAAACAAGCTCGCGCAACTGATCTCGATCAAATCAAAAAAGACATCGAAGCTAAATTCATCAACGAAGAAGCGGGTGTTTCTAAAAATAAAATCTCGGCAATTTTCAAACATTTGGAAAAAGAAATCGTACGTAACGATGTCTTGAAAAGCGGCGCCAGAATTGACGGCCGCAAAACTGACCAAGTTCGTCAAATCGAAATCGAAGTTGGCTTCTTGCCACAAGTTCACGGCTCTGCTTTGTTCACTCGCGGCGAAACTCAAGCTTTGGTAGTCACAACTTTAGGCTCTGGAAAAGACGAGCAAATGGTTGAAGGCCTAGATGCCATGACCAAAGAGTCTTTCATGTTGCACTACAACTTCCCTCCTTACTCAGTTGGTGAAACTGGACAAATGAAACCACCTGGAAGAAGAGAAATCGGCCACGGCAAATTAGCTTGGCGCGCTTTGAGCCCAGTGTTCCCAGCTACTGGCGAAAACTTCTCTTACGTAACTCGAGTTGTTTCTGAAATCACTGAATCAAACGGCTCTTCCTCAATGGCCACGGTTTGCGGTACTTCTCTATCTTTGATGGATGCTGGTGTGCCAATCAAAGAACCAGTTTCTGGAATCGCGATGGGCTTGATTAAAGAAGGTAACGACTACGTTATCTTGTCTGACATCATGGGCGACGAAGATCATCTTGGTGACATGGATTTCAAAGTTGCCGGTACGAAGAACGGCATCACTGCCCTACAAATGGACATCAAGATCAACGGTATCAATGCTGAGATCATGCAAAAAGCCCTTGAGCAAGCTCACGGTGGCAGAATGCACATCTTGGACAAAATGGTTGCCGTAATGGGAACTCCTAGAACTGAGCTGAACTCCAACGTTCCAAGAGTTGAAGTGATGAACATCTCTCCGAAAAAAATCCGTGATGTAATCGGATCTCGCGGCAAAGTAATCAAAGAAATCTGTGCCGTTGCTGGCGTGGTAATGGATGTCGAAGATGACGGTACCGTCAAAATCACTTCTAACAGCAACGACGCCATCAAAAAGGCTGTAGCCATGGTTAACGAAATTATTTTCGAACCAGAAATCGGCGACATCTACGAAGGCCCAGTTGTGAAGGTAATTGATGCCGGCGCATTCGTGAGCATTTCAAACAATCGCGACGGCTTCGTGCACATTTCTGAACTTGCGGAATACCGCGTTGATTTCGTTGAAGACGTGATCAACGAAGGCGACATCGTGAAAGTTAAAGTTATCGGCTTCGACAAAAAAGGTCGTCCGAAACTAAGCTACCGCTGTGTTGATCAAAAAACCGGCGAAGATATTTCTGCCACTCTTTCCGTAAGACCTTCGGTTGACGAAAGAGAAGATCGTGGTTCTGACCGTTCAGACCGCGGTGGCGACAGACGTGGTTCTGATCGCGGCGGACGTGATCGCGATGATCGCGCTCCTAGAAGAGACGACAGACGCGACGACCGTCGTGATGATCGCCGTGACGACAGAAGAGACGATCGCGCTCCTAGAGACGACCGTGGTGGCGAGCCAGTTAAAAAACGTCGCGGCTTCTTCAGCTAGTCCGATTTATACTCATTCAAGTCGGCATCTTCGACTTGAATGAGTATGCATCCTTGATTCTGGGGGCGAGTCTTTTGGCTCGCTCCCTTTTTTTGTAAAAAAAATGCCAATTGCCCAAGATAAATTAGAAAAACTTTTGCAGGAAAATTTTCCGGAAGCGCAAATTAAAGTCACAGCTTTGGTGGCTGACGACAACCACTATTTCGTTGAAATTGCTGACAAAATTTTTGCTGGCAAAACAAGGGTGCAGCAACATAAAATGGTAAACACCGCCCTCAAAGAAATTCTTGGCGACGTCCTTCACGCCATGCAGCTCAAGACTTCCGCAAGTTAAAAAATTGTAACTTCAATGACCAACATCTTAGAAAAAATTCAAGAAACCATCTCCGCCAACAACGTCGTGCTTTACATGAAAGGCACCAAAGATTTTCCCCAATGCGGATTTTCTGCGGCCACATCTCACGTTTTAAAAACTCTCGGCGTAGAATTTTTGGACGTCGATGTTTTGCGCGATGCTGAAGTGCGACAAGGCATCAAAGACTTCTCGGACTGGCCGACCATCCCGCAGCTTTACATCAAAGGTGAGTTCATCGGCGGCTGCGACATCGTGAAAGAAATGTTCCAATCAGGCGAGCTCCAAGAATTACTAAAATCACAAAACCTAATCAGCTAACACATGTCGAATCTTGCGATTGAAATAAAAAACCTCAGCAAGACTTACGAAAAATCAAAAAAATCCCCCGAAAAAATCGCGCTAAAATCGGTTGATCTGCAAATTAAAAAAGGATCCTTCTTCGGCCTTTTGGGCCCAAACGGCGCGGGTAAATCGACCATCATTAATATTCTTGCCGGGCTGGTTAACAAAACTTCCGGCGAGGTAAAAATCGGTGGCTTAAGCATCGACGACAGTCCCCAAGCAGCAAAATTCAAAATCGGCATCGTGCCGCAAGAGCTCATCATCGACCCGTTTTTCAACGTGCGCGAGACTTTAGAAATTTACGCCGGCTACTACGGAATCAGAAAAGCAGAACGTCGCACTGACGAAATCATCGCGGCGCTGGGCTTGAAAGATAAAGCCAGCGCCACGCCACGCAGCCTTTCCGGCGGTATGCGTCGCCGTTTGTTAGTCGCCAAGGCCTTGGTGCACAATCCGGAAATTTTAGTTTTGGATGAGCCGACGGCCGGCGTGGATGTAGAATTGCGCAATCAACTTTGGAGTTACGTAAAAAAGCTAAACCAGTCCGGAACCACGATTTTATTGACCACGCATTATCTGGAAGAGGCCGAAGAATTGTGCGACGAAATTGCGGTGATTAATCGCGGCCAAGTAATCGCCTGCGATCGCAAAGAAAATTTGATGAAGTTGCTCTCAAGTAAAGAGTTAATCATTACCGCGGTAGATGCGATTAACGCTGATGTGGCCTCGTTCTTCCCCGATCTTGCAATTAAAATTTTACCCGAAAATAAAATCTCGATCACTTACGATCCCGAGCAAAATGAGGTAGAAAAAATTCTGCGCATCATTTCTGATGCGCGAATTCAAATCAAAGACATCTCGACCAAACAGCCGGATTTGGAAGAAATTTTTAAACATCTCATCAAATCAAAGTCGTAAATGAAGGATCTCATCAGCATAGACCAGCTCTCGCTTCAAGACATTAACGACATTCACGCTTCAGCAGAAAATTTCTTTAAAAAATCACAAAATCAAAGTTCGGAATTGGCCGGAAAAATTCTGGTTAATTTCTTTTTCGAAAATTCGACGCGCACCAGAACTTCATTTGAAATCGCGGCGAAGCGCTTGGGCGCTGAAGTGGTGAATATTGACATCTCGCTCTCTTCGCTCAAAAAAGGTGAGTCAATCATCGACACGGCGAAAACGATTAACGCGATGAACCCAGATTTCGTCACGATTCGCCACAATTCCAGCGGCATTGTTGCGCTTTTAAAAAAGCACATTTCGGCGTCGCTGATTAATGCCGGCGACGGAACCAATGAACATCCCACGCAGGCTTTGCTCGATTCTTTCGTGATCAAACAGCACAAAAAAAATCTGCAAAATTTAAAAGTGGCAATTTGTGGCGACGTGCTTCACTCAAGGGTTGCGCGCTCTAACATCAAGTTGCTCAAAAAATTTGGCTGCGAAATTCGCGTGATTACGCCGCCAACTTTAATCACTCACGACTACAAAAATTGGCTGAAAGAAAATTGGAACGTTGAGGTCTTCGAGTCGCTAGCGGCAGGCATTTCCGGCGTTGACGTCGTGATGATGTTGCGCATTCAACAGGAAAGAATGTTGGGTTGCTACATCCCGTCTTTGGCAGAATATTTTAAACTTTTTGGATTGACGCACGAAAAGTTAAAAGCTGCGAAGCCAGACGTGCTGGTGCTTCATCCTGGTCCGATTAATCGTGAAGTTGAAATTTCCTCGGCTCTTGCTGACGATGAAAAATGCAGTTTGATCTTAGAGCAAGTAGAAGCTGGTGTTGCGGTGAGGCAGGCAATTTTACAATTTCTGGCTTAAAATTCCTAAAAATTCGCGAGGGTTTTTTGTAATTTTTAGAGTGAAATTGCTACCAGCTCAGAACCCTTGATTTTACTGGATAAAATCCAGTTTTGGAAAAAATTGTACGTACGTACAATTTTGCTTTTTTCACGCAAAAATTTTCTGTTTTTTTTCGAGTAAAATTTTTTTAAAGATTTTTTATTTACAAATAAATTTTTGTTCTTACTTTGCGCCCTCTTCAAAAAAATTGCGTTTGGAAATAGTGGTGCGAAGCCAGTGGTATCAAGGCTCCGCGGCATGTTAAAGTTCAAGCAAAAATTAAGTGTTTTTTCTTCTTTTACTTAATTTTAACCACCCAACAAAGAAATGGATCAGGCACAAGAATATGACGGGGCGGTGAGCTCAAAAATTCATTATTTAGATTTCAAAAAACCAAGTTCCCAAAAAAATTCTCTTCAGGAAAATTTCATCAAGGGACAGAAGCAAGTTTCCAAAAAGACAGATCCAAAAATTCTCAGCACAGTTGCAGAAAAAGTTCTCGAATTAAAACCGTCAATTCCGGTTTATTTCATTCGTCCGAATTCGATTAAGCGCGCCGCAAAATTTTTCTTAGAAAATTTCAAAACTCCAAAACTAGCCAGCGACGTTCTTTACTCCGTAAAAAGTAATCCGGATGTTGCCGTGTTGCGTCATCTATTTGACTCCGGCATCAAGCATTACGACGTGGCCTCAATGGCTGAAGTTAAGCTGATCAACGAGCTTTTTGGTGACGCGGTGCAAATGTATTTCATGCATCCGATCAAATCGCGCGAAGCAATTTTTGACGCTTATTTTAATCACGGAATTCGTGATTTTTCTCTCGACTCGTTCGACGAATTAGCAAAAATTCTTGCAGTTACTAACAACGCCAAAGACCTTGGCCTGCATGTGCGCCTGGCCATTCCCAACTCGCATGCGGCGATCGATTTATCGGGCAAGTTTGGCATTCTTCCGTCAGAATCAGTGGCCCTTTTACGCAAAGTTCGCACTGCTGCCAAAAGGCTAGGAATCTGCTTCCACGTTGGATCTCAATGCATGGAGCCTACAGAATACCGTAACGCCCTCAACATCACCAAAGAAGTTCTTGAACAATCAAAAGTGAAGCTCGACGTGATCGACATTGGCGGTGGCTTCCCCTCATCTTATCCGGGCATGACCCCACCAAATTTACGTGCTTATTTCGACGAAATTTTTGACTCGGTTAATCATCTGAACCTAGACAAAAATTGCCGCATCTGGTGTGAGCCTGGCCGTGCTTTGGTTGCTGAATCTGGTTCGCTTTTGGTTCGCGTCGAAGCCAGAAAAAAAGGAATGCTCTACCTAAATGATGGAACGTATGGCGGCTTATTTGACGCTGGTTTCCCCGGTTTTATTTATCCGGTAAAAGCTGCCCGACTTGCCGGAGAAAAGCTGTCTTGCCACAACAATATTCCCTTTGGATTTTACGGCCCAACCTGCGACTCGCTTGATACAATGAAGGGTCCGTTTTATTTGCCCGAAAATATTGCCGAAGGTGATTACATTGAAATCGGCCAGCTTGGCGCCTACTCGCGCAGCATCAGAACTGACTTCAACGGTTTTAACACAAATCTCCAAATCGAAGTTGCGGATGAGCCTTTGGTTTCGATGTACCAAGAATTTCAAGAGCAAGAAGAAGCCCGAGCAGTTTCTAAAAGTTAAAATTTCCCCAACCAAATTTCCCTCAACATGGTTACTAAAAAAGAGCTGTTAAAGCGCCCGGTTAAACACATCGACATCACCTCATTTGACGCGCGTCCGATCATCGATCAGATGGATCACATGTCTTTCACTTCGCGTGATTTGGCGAGAGCAACCGAGATCTTCAACATGATGCTGAAGGACAAAAAATGCTCCACCATCCTAACTCTTGCTGGCTCCACCTCTGCCGGCGGCTGCATGAAAGTTTACGCCGACATGATTAAGTTCGGCATGATTGACGCCATCGTGGCAACCGGCGCCTCCATCGTCGACATGGATTTCTTTGAAGCGCTGGGCTTCAAACACTACCAAGGCACGCCATTCATCGACGACCAATTCCTGCGCAAGAATTACATCGACAGAATTTACGACACCTACATCGACGAAAAAGATTTACAAAATTGCGACGGCACAATTTTCAAAATTGCTAACTCTTTGGAAGCGCGCCCTTACTCATCTCGCGAGTTCATTTGGGAAATGGGAAAATATTTGAAAAAACATGCGAAGAAAAAAGAATCCCTGATCGAGCTGTGCTACGACTACAATGTGCCGATTTTTTGCCCGGCCTTCACTGACTCCTCTGCCGGCTTCGGTTTAGTTCTGCACCAAGTTAAAAACCCCAAGAAGCACATGACGATTGATTCAATCGCTGACTTCAGAGAATTGACCGACATCAAAATTAAAGCCGGTACCACTGGCCTTCTGATGATCGGTGGCGGCGTGCCGAAAAACTTCGTACAAGACACCGTAGTCTGCGCTGAAATTTTGGGTGTTGAAGCTGAGATGCACAAATATGCCGTACAAATTACAGTGGCTGATTCCCGCGATGGCGCCTGCTCATCTTCAACTCTCAAAGAAGCCTGCTCTTGGGGTAAGGTTGACACTACTTACGAACAAATGGTTTTCGCCGAAGCCACTTCCGTGATTCCGCTTCTGGCTTCCGACGCTTATCACCGCGGCTTTTGGAAAAAACGTAGCCGAAGAAATTTTGCTAAGATGTTCGCAAAATAATTCTTAGACCCCGTCATTAGAGGCGCAGTGCCTCTTTGGGCGGGGCGACACCACACAGATTTTTTCTGGACAAAAATTGACTGATAAATAGCTTCCCCCGCTCGTCTCCCGCCTGATATTTTCTACCAGATATTCTCCAAAAATTTTCCAAATAAATGCTCGAACAAAAATCAATTTCGCGAATTATTGTACTGCATTTAGTCGCGATTTTATTTGTCATCTTCAACATCTCGGACATCAGAATTGCCGGCCTTTCCGACCTCATCCCGCTTTTTGACCTGATGATGATTTTTTACTTCACTGTTTTTGAAGCGGTCTTTGGAATCTGGTTTATTTTTCTTCTCGGAATTTGGAATGACGCCTTGAATGGAAGTCCCCTCGGCACTACTGCCCTCTGCTACATCGTCTTGGTAAAATTATTTTCTTTGCTAAATGGCAGATTGATCATCAGAGAAAATTTTCAACAAATCTGGCAGCAATTCATTGCCTTCTGCTTCTGTTTTTTGTTGATGAAATGGATGATCCTGTCTGCTTTTAACGGGGCGTTCTTAAGCGTCACCACTGCGTTGGTGCAGTTTATTTTATCCTCAACCCTCTACGTTTTGATGCATAAATTTTTCGATTATTTGAGCGAAAAACTTTTAGAAAATAATTAGAGATGCTCCGAGATATTCGCAAAAATAAAATTTTTAATCGGCGCGCTTTGTTTGTCGGTGCGGCCCAGTCTGTTCTTGCCACCGCCTTGGTGACCAGGTTGGCTTATTTGCAACTTTTTAAACACGAAGAATACTCAATTCAGTCCGACAGTAACCGGATTAAGCCGATGATTAATCCGGCGCCGCGCGGCACAGTTCTTGATCGCTTCGATGCTCCGATGACCAAGAATGAAGGCAATTACCGCCTGCTGCTTTATTTCGAAAATAAAAAAAACGCCAACGAGTTGATCGAAAAACTTGACGCCATTCTTGATCTCACCGTTGAGCAGAAAAATCTTTTTTTAACAAAAATCAAAAATGCCCGCCGCAAAAGCATCATCTCTTTGATGGATAATTTGGCGTGGGACGATCTCGCGCGCATCGAAACCAACTCACATCTTCTGCCGGGAATCTCAATTGAAAGCGGCATCATCAGACACTACTTGTACCCGGCTGAGACCGCGCATTTCCTGGGTTACGCCTCGCTGCCTTCCGAAAAAGAAATTGATGAAAATGAACAAAATCTTTTCATGCATCCTGATTTTCGGATCGGTAAAGCCGGGATCGAGCGCACTTTCGACGAAGCTCTGCGCGGCAAATACGGCGTGAAATATGTCGAGGTAAATGCGCACGAAATTCCGATTCGCACTTTGTCGATCAAGCCGGCAACCGAAGGCTCAAAATTACATCTGACCATCGACTTACGCCTGCAAAAATTTGTCACCGAAAGAATCAAAGATGAAGTGGCTTCAGCAGTGGTGATGGATGTCAAAACCGGCGAAATATTGGCTTACGCATCCAGCCCATCTTTTGATCCGAATAATTTTGTGGAAGGAGTCTCCAAGCAATATTGGCAAGAGCTCAACACCGACATTCGCAAACCGTTAAACAACAAGCCAATCGCAGCGCTTTACCCGCCGGGTTCAACTTTCAAATTAATGGTGGCCTTGGCGGCGCTTGAAAATGGCGTCAATCCGCACAATCGGGTGCATTGCAATGGTCACTACCAATTCGGCAAAAGAGCCTTTCATTGCTGGAAAGAAGGCGGACACGGCTCGATGGATTTGGTCGATGCGATTAAAAATTCCTGCAACGTTTATTTTTTTACGGTGGGCAATCAAATCGGTGCCGAAAAATTTACTGAAATGGCCAAGCGTTTTGGTTACGGCGAAAAATTCGACATTAGTTTGTACGGTGCCAAAGCTGGTACCGTACCGTCCGATGAGTGGAAGCGTCAAATTTTTAAAACTCCTTGGGTGGGTGGTGACACTTTAAACAGTGCAATTGGCCAAGGTTTTGTTCTGGCAACTCCGCTGCAAATGGCTTTGGTTACCGCTCGCATCGCTAATGGCGGCATTCCGATCAAGCCTTACCTGGTTCGTAATCACAATATTGACGAACAATATGAAGCCTTAAAAGGCGAGCCAGTAGTGCCGCAAAGTAATTTGAAAATGATTCAGGAAGGCATGAATCGCGTGATGAATGAAGCCGGCGGAACGGCTTACGGCAAAAGAATCGAAGTCAAAGGTTTTGAAATGGCCGGCAAAACCGGAACGTCGCAAGTTATTTCGAAGCGCGCTGATGAGATGTCGAAAGCCGAAACCGCTCTGAACGAAAATCAAAACCACGCAATTTTTGTAGGATTCGCGCCAGTCCACGATCCAAAATATGCAATTTCGGTGGTGGTGGAGCATGGCGGATCAGGCTCTGGCGCTGCTGCTCCAATCGGTAAAGATGTGATGACCCAAGTGCAAATGCTGAACGATAAAAGCGGCGTGTTGCGCGCGGCGATGTTGGCAAAAGAAAAAGTTTAGAACCA
>CANDYP010000019.1 GCA_947425005.1 Rickettsiales bacterium
AGCTTCAACAAAAACGTCATGACCATCTTTGAATTAGCTTCAAAGGCACATGATCTTTTTAAAAGTTCGGAACTGGAAGAAAATAGAAGAATTATCGCGTTAGTATTTCCGAACTTGGAAATGAACTCTGCGAAGCTAGTGTTTACGCTGCGTAAACCGTTTGATATGATGATGAATTTGAGCCATCGTAAAGAATGGCTCCCTGGGAAGGATTCGAACCTCCGACCAAGTGATTAACAGTCACTTGCTCTACCACTGAGCTACCAGGGAATGGTTTGTGTATTTTGAAGAGATCTAATTTTGCGGGGAAGCAAGTTTTGGATTTCTTGGAGGGGCTTGAGTTTTGCTCAAGATTTGTTCGGGAAAAATTCACGCTGACCGGTGAAGGGCGGGCATGCTATTTTTGGGTCTAGAAAAATCAACCAAGTATTTAGAAAATTTAATTACGTGCCGGACCCTGTCATTTGACGGGGTCCGACTGCAGAATCGATCAAGATTGTTGAGTTTTATTTCCCCCCAAAAATTCCCGAAAAGAATGAGCCGAGAGCTGATGGTTTTTTGTTGCGATCGAAGCGGTTGTCGAATTTTCGACGATCACCGCCGCGACGGTTTTTCTTGAATTTATTGTCGAATTTTTTGCGATCACCGCGACGGAAATTTTCGTCGCCGGAGCTGTCAGAAAAATCTTTTTCGCCGGAATAGCTGTCCAAGTAACTCTTCTCCAAACCAAGCTGGTTCACCTTTCCGGTCACAACTTCCATTTCGATTTCTCTTCTTTCTTCGTCAGAAAGGCTCTTCCTTTTTTTGATGGTGAAGCCGTGGCTGCCCACGTCGTCGCTTTGATGCATGAAGAGGTGAATGTTGTAATTTTTTTCGGTCGAGATGATTTCCTGGCGCTTGTAGTTCATCATGTAGGTGATGACTTCGGGAGTGGTGTAGATGTAAACCACGCCAACTTGATTGTCGGTGCAGGCGTAACGCACGGCGCGCAAAATGCTGACGGCGAGGATTTCGACTGAGCGGACGTAACCAGTGCCGTTACAATGTTTGCAAGGTTCGGTGATGGTTTCGAAAAAGCTGGCACCCAATCTTTGGCGCGACATTTCAAGCAAACCGAACACGCTGATGCGGCCGAGTTGAATGCGGGCGCGGTCATTTTGTAACTCGTCGCGCAAAGCTCTTTCGACGTTGCGGCGATGTTTTTGGTCGTACATGTCGATGAAGTCGATCACGACCAAGCCAGCTAAATCGCGGAGTCGCAGCTGTCTAGCGATTTCTTTTACGGCTTCGTAGTTGGTGTTGAAGGCAGTTTCTTCGACGCCGCTTTCTTTGGTGGCGCGGCCGGAGTTGACGTCAATCGCCACTAGAGCTTCAGTGTGATCAATCACGATTGAACCGCCTGACGGCAAAGAAATCTGTTTTTCGTAAAGTGAAGAGATTTGCTGCTCAACGCGATATTTGTTGAAGATCGGAATTCTTTCTTCGTGGAATTTTACGTTGTGCGCGCTGCCGGGCATGGTGAGTTTGATGAAGTTGGTGACTTCTTCGAAAGCCTTTTCGCCTTCAACCACAACTTCACTGACTGACTCATTGTAGACGTCGCGGATGCATCTTTTGATCACGTCATCTTCGGCGTGAATAAAGGAAGGAGCTTTGGAAGTGCTAGAGGCTTCTTTGATGCTGTCCCACAATCTTGAGAGGTAATCGTAGTCTCTTTTGATGTCTTCCGGTTTTTTGCCGACGCCTGCGGTTCTAATGATGACGGATCTGTCGCCGGGAACATTTAGTTCGCTTAAGGTTGATTTCAAAAGTTTGCGATCACGGAAATTGTCAACTTTTTTCGAGACGCCGCCTTTGTTTGGCGTGTTGGACATCAAGACGCAATATTTGCCGGCGAGTGAAATGTAAGAAGTCATTGAGGCGCCTTTGTTGCCGCGCTCTTCTTTGGCCACTTGCACCAGGATTAATTGCCCCGGTTTGATGACGTCTTGGATGCTGTATTTTCTGTAAATGTTGTGGATGTTGCCGGTGTAGTTGCCGCCGGTTTCGTCTTCTACGGAGTAAGAGCCGACTACGACTGATTCGCTAGATTCGTCGCCAGCGTCAACGAAACCATCAGCGCTTGGAGCTCGTTCGGAAGAGCGGGCAGGGCGGTCGCGATCAGTATCGCGGTTGCTGCCGGAGTTGCGACGGTCGCGATCTCCGCGGTCAGAACGATCGCTGCGATCACGCTCAGGGCGCTGCTCGTAACCGTCGTCATCGTCATATTTTTGTGACTGATTTTCGTTGGAAAGTTCGCGGAGTTTTTGCTTTTCTGTTTCGGAGATTTGGTAATAGTCGGGGTGGATGTCGGCGAAAGGGAGGAAGCCGTGGCGATTGCCGTCGTAGTCAACGAAGGCGGATTGTAATGAAGGCTCTACCCGGGTGACTTTGGCAAGGTAGATGTTGCCTTTGATTTGCTTGATGGCGATGGCTTCGCGATCAAAGTCTTGCAAAATGCCATCTTCTAAGACGGCAACTCGAGTCTCTTCGCGATGCGCCGAGTCGATGATGATTGTTTTGTTTTTCATTTGAAGTTCCCAAAAATTAATTAAGGGAACAATTATTTCTAGAGTTTAGACAAACGTCTTTGAGTAAGAGTCTGTAGGTTTCATAAAGATTTTACAAAATGTGGTTGCGGAAAAATTGCAACCAAAAAGAAGAAATAACTGTCCCTGCGAATCGAAATAGTGCTGTCTTTTTTTTAGAAAAAGAGTCGGGTTTTTAGTTTAAAATTTTTTCAAACCCGAGATTAAAAACTGCGCCGAAATTTATGAAGGCTGACTTAATTTAGCTAGTTTTTATTTGGGCTGCGTAACGGTTTTTTTGATCCAATCCAAATATCCTTCAAACCCACAATCAACAAGGCTTCCCAAAATTTGCGGAACTTCGTAGATGTGATTGCTTTGGATAATTTTTTCGATTTGGGAATAAAGCGCAGTTTTGCTTTTTATCGTCACTAAAATTTCGCGATCACGCTGGATTTTTTCTTGCCAAAAATAGTGACTTTCGATTTCAGAAAATTGCACGCAGGCCGCCAGTTTTTTTTCTAAAAGAAGCTGCGCTAAATTTTCCGCTAGCTTTTTGCCCGGGGCAGAATTTGGATAAGTCGTCGAGATGGTTACGAAATCTTTCATGAGGTTTGGTAATTTTTTTAGGAATTGGTGCGCGTCACGTGCGGCCGGATTGTGAATAATTTTTAGTAAATCGTCGAAATGGTAAAATTATTCGCCCATCGCGGCTTTGTTGCGGAAACGCATCAGGAAAATTCAGTCGCCAGCCTAAATGAGGCGGTAACGCAAGGATTCTCCGGGGTCGAATTTGATATTTGGCTCTTTGAAGAGAAGTTGGTTTTGAAACACGATCAGCCAGTGGTGGAAGAAATTACAACCCTGCCAAATTTAAAAGATTATTTTTCTCACAAAAATTCCCTGACCTATTGGCTGGATTTCAAAAACCTCGACGAAAAAAATTCCGCAGCAGCGTTGAATTTGGTAAAACAAGAAATTGAAGCGGCCGACATCAGTCTAGACCAAATCTATTTCGCGACCATTGCGATTGATTTCGAAAAAGCGTCAAAAATTTGCGCCGTGATTAGAAATTTCTTCGGAGAAAAAGCGCAAATAATCGCCGTTCGTAAAAGCGTAGAAAATGAAAAAGAAGTTCAAGAATTGCGCCAATTTTTAGACCAAAATAATTTAAAATTTCTGTCGATTTTTCACCAACTGATTAGCGAAAGTTTTGTAAAAGTTTTCGCCGGCATTGAAATTTTTGCTTGGACCGTAAACGACGTACAAAGGCTGCAAGAGCTTGAAACTCTTGGAATCAGAAACTTCGCCACTGACAAAATCACGCCACAAATTTATGGAAAAAAAACCTGATACTTTGGGTCACCGCAAGCGCATCAAAGAAAAATTTCTCTCCTCGCTGGGCAAAGAATTACACGATTACGAATTGTTGGAAATTCTGCTTTTTGCTGCCAATGCAAGATCCGACACCAAATCGCTCGCAAAAAAACTAATCACAAAATTTGGTGACATTTCCGGCGTGATTAACGCTGAGGTTGATCTGCTTCGAGATGTTGAAGGGGTGGGTGAAAGCGCGATTACTTCCATCAAAATTATTCCTGAAATCCTCAATCGAGTTCTAAAAAAATCTGCTCAATCCAAAACAATTTTGAACAACTGGTCGGCAGTTTTGGATTACGCCTACGCAGTTTTAAAAAATCTAAATTACGAAGTTTTTCGCGTTTTATTTTTGGATAAAAAACACCAACTAATCGAAGATGAACTAATCGGCATTGGTGAAAATGACCACGTCTCCGTAAGTCCCAAGCTAATCGCTAAAAAGGCATTACTCTTGTCCGCCTCGTCAATAATTCTAATGCACAACCACCCAAGCGGCGATTTACGCGCCTCCGCAAGCGATATTAAAACCACGAATGAGATTATTGCGACGCTAAAAAATCTGGAGATCAAGGTCTTGGATCATCTAATCGTGGGCAATGCGGGGCATTTTAGTTTTAAAGAAGGGGGGTTGATTTAGTCACAAAAACTTGGACCAGCCCGAGAACCTGTCCTAGATCTTTTTTATTCTCAGATTTTGACATATTCCGAGCGCTTTTTTGGTAAAATTTTGATAAATATCTGGATATATTTTGAAAAATTTTACCAAAAAATAAGCCGGAATAGGACGAAATATGGGGATAAAAAAGATTTAGGATAGGTTCTGAGATCAGACTTGCAGCTACACCAAACTTTCTTCCCTAAAACTCCTCCGGCTTCACGTCTTCTTTCTCACCTTCCTTCTCAGCCGCCGCCGCGTCTTTCAGCGCATCGATTTCGTAAGCCATCTGATATTTTCCGTTATTCGCCTCTTCAAAAACTTGAAAATATTCGCGGAATTTATCTTCAACTTTGAAAATAATTTTTGGATTTTTGTCAGATTTGTCCACTTCGTACAAATCCCACAGATTGAATTTTTTGTGACCATTTTCGTAAGTCGGATCAACTTTTATCTCGCTGTCAAAAATCACTTCAACGACTGACAAATGCCATTCCTCGCCTTGTTTCTGGGCGATTGCGGTCAGAGAAGTGACGTCAGCAAACTTGGGCCCCAGCTCAATATCCTTGCTGTCGCGCAACAAATACAAATTGAAAACCACCGTTTGCGGAACCTTCTTTACCTTCCAGAAATAAGTCGTCGAAAGGCTGTCACTCGTGTTGCGATCCACTTGATGATTCAGAAAAAACTTTTCGATTTTTGCGATTAGTAGCGGGAATTTTTTGAAATCTTTTTTCCACGGAATCGGATAATTACGGATGTCGGCCGTGATCAGGTGCACATCGTCGCTCTTGTCATTGGCGGCAAAACTTCTTTGCCATTTCGTGACGTAATTGCGGTCAATAATTTTATTGGCGGAGAAATGCTTCATGCGGTTGTCGATCACGGTGCCGACATGTTTTTTGCCGGAATCGTTGAGGTAATTTTTTTGCAGAAATTTCGACAAATCTTCCTGAGATTTGATCGCTGATTTGTGAGTGGCGAGTTTTTTTAAATTCTTGTCTTGTTTAAGTGCGTCATCGGCGAACTCTAGAGCGGCCGCATTGGAAGTGACGGCAATTTTAACTAAAGCCTTGTCACTTTTGATTTTCGTCGGCGCGTTGGCCAATAGCAGGCCGTTATCTTTGAAAGCTGAGGCGGCAAATTCCGGAATTTCTTTGAGGCGGTCAGAGGCAAACATGTAATTCCGAGAATCGATCCGAATCATGTTTTTGATGAAGAGCTTGTTGTCGAGCAGTTTAGGGTCAGCGTATTGCAGAGCGTCGCGACTTAAGTAAGTGGCATTCTCCATGAAGATGGGATCGGAGCGTAATTTGTCTGAGGCAAATTTTAAAATTTCCGGATTTATTTCGATTACGCGGTACACAAAACTTTCATCTTCTCGCAAAATCTCCGAGGCGTATTGAAACTGTTTCGGATCAATGAGGGCAGCGCGCAGCATTAATTTGCGGTTGAGCTTCAGGCAATCAATCAGGCTGTTAATGATGTCGCTATTCTTCTTTTTGACCTCGGCGATAATTTGATCGAAGGTCTCGTCATCGATGTTGCAGCTGGTATTGGTGAGGGCGGGATCTTCTGTTGGCGCGGCGTAAGCAGATGTGGCAAAAAATATGCAAGAAAGAATTAGGGCAATTTTCGTGCAAGTATTTTTCAAATTTTATCCTTTCATTGAGGAGATGTCGCGGGTTTCAATGGTGCGACGGTTGTGGAAATAAATCACGACAATCGCCAGGCCAATTGCGGCTTCAGCGCCGGCGACGGTCAAAACAAAAATAGCAAAAACTTGTCCGACTAAATTATTCAGCACGGCGGAGAAGGCGACGAAATTGATGTTAACCGCCAGCAGCATGAGCTCGATGCTCATCAAAAGCGAAATGACGTTTTTGCGATTAGCGAAAATTCCGCTAATGCCGATGCAAAATAAAATGGCGGATAAGATGACGAAATTATTGATGTCGATGCCGTTGACTGTGTTCATATGTTGATTCCTTCTCCAGATTTTACTTTAACGATTTCAAGCGAATTTGCTTTGGTGCGGAAAACCTGATTGCTGATATTTTGTCTTCTGATGAAGCGGGTTTCTTCTTGTAGGGTGAGCACGATGGCACCAATCATTGCCACGAAAAGGATGGCGCCGCTGAGTTGAAAAGGCAGGATAAAATTAGTGTAAAGTACGTCGCCCAGAGCGTTGGTATTGTGGACGTTTTGGGGAATTTTGTAAAGCGGACTAATGTCGTAAACCTTGATGGAAGAGGCTTTGATCACCAAGAGAATTTCGGCAAATAAAATAATTGAAACCAGAATTAGCAACGGCAAGTGGCGATTAAATTCATTCTTAATTTTTGCGCTGTCGATATCGAGCATCATCACCACGAACAAAAACAAAACCGCGATGGCGCCTACGTAAACAACGACCAACAGCATCGCCAAAAATTCCGCATTCAACAAAACAAAAAGCCCAGCAGCATTTAAAAACGCCAAAACCAAAAACATTACAGAGTGCACTGCATTTCTAGCGCCAACAACCATCAGGGCCGAAGCGATTAGAATGAAAGAGAAAAGGTAAAAAAGATCGAGGGTGAAATTCATTTTGGTTGTTGGTTGTTAGCTTGGTTGTTGGTTGTTGGTTGTTGGTTGTTAGGGAGGGTTGTTTCTACGGACAACCAGCAACTAACAACTAAATTAACGATTTTTAACGTCAGCCTCAATGTTGCTGTGAAGAGCGTATTCAAAACGGTCGCCGTTGGCTAAAAGTTTTTCTTTGTTGTAGTAAAGTTCTTCGCGAGTTTCGGTGGAAAATTCAAAATTGGGGCCTTCAACGATGGCGTCAACTGGGCAGGCTTCTTGGCACAATCCGCAGTAAATACATTTCAACATGTCAATGTCGTATTTGGTGGTGCGGCGGGAGCCGTCGGCTCTTTCTTCGGCTTCGATTGTGATTGCTTGCGCCGGGCAGATTGCTTCGCAAAGTTTGCAGGCAATGCATCTTTCTTCGCCGTTTGGATAGCGGCGCAAAGCGTGTTCACCGCGGAAGCGCGGGCTGACTGGGCCTTTCTCGTAAGGGTAGTTGATCGTGACCTTTTTTTTAAAGAAATAGCGCAAAGTCATGATGTGGCCAATGACGATTTCTCGTAGAAGAAAGGAATAAATTTGTTTGAAGAGCTTCATGATTCTGGAATTATAAATAAACGATGCAGGCTGCGGTGCCTACAACCCAAGTGAGCGAGAGCGGTAGAAAAACTTTCCAACCCAATCTCATCAGTTGGTCGTAACGGTATCTTGGTAACGTAGCGCGCACCCAAATAAAACAAAAAAGTAGGAAGAAAATTTTTAGCATCAACCAGATTTGGCCGGGAATTGCGTTGAAAATTGCAATGTCGAAAGGGGGCAGCCAACCGCCGAGGAAAAGGATGGAGGCGAAGGCGGAAATCAAAATCATGTTGGCGTATTCGCCGAGGAAAAACATCGAGAAAGGCATTGAGCTGTATTCGACGTTGTAGCCGGCAACAAGCTCAGCTTCTGCTTCAGGAAGGTCAAATGGTAGGCGATTGGTTTCGGCCAAAGCTGAAACAAAAAACAAAATAAACATCGGGAAGTGAGCTAGCGCGAACCAGTGACTTTTCTGAGCCAAGACAATTTCGCTAAGGTTCAACGAGCCGGCAGAAAGCACGACAGAAATAATGATTAGACCAATTGAAACTTCGTAAGAAACCATTTGCGCCGAAGAGCGGATGGCACCGAGGAAGGCGTATTTGGAATTACTGGCCCAGCCTGCGATGATGATGCCGTAGACGCCGAGAGACGAGGTGGCCAACAAATAAGTAACGCCGACATTAATATTAGAAATTACAAAACTGTCGCTGAAGGGAATGACGGCCCAGCCGATCAGCGCTAAAACGAAAGTGATTACGGGCGCCATCAAGAACAAAACTTTGTTAGCTTTGGCAGGAAGAATCACTTCTTTGAACATCAGTTTCATGCCGTCGGCGAGAGGTTGCAGCAAGCCAAACGGACCCACCACATTTGGGCCTTTGCGAAGCTGCATGGCGGCGATTACTTTGCGCTCCATCAGCGTCAAATAAGCCACCGCGCCAATCAACGGAAAAGTCACCAGCAAAATGTAGCCAATAACCGGCAAGATCGAAGTTAGGAGCAGGTCAAAGAGCTGCTGAAAAATTTGTTCCATGTTTTTGAAAATTTGGGGGGAGGGGCGACGCTGAGGCGCGCAATTTATTTAGCGAATCAACAATGTCAATTTCAAGAACCTGTCCTAAATCTCGCTGCAACGAGTCGGAAATGGTGGATTTGCGAGCACCGCAGCGCAGCGTACTTAACGTACGTGAGCAGCGGAGCACAGCAAATCCGCCATTTACGGCCGTTGCAGGTAGAGATTTAGGACAGGGTCTAAGAAAATCAATCCCAGCAAAGCCGTAACGATTCCGCAAAGCAGGTCGTCAAACATTACGCCAAAACCGTTTTTAAAATTGCGGTCAACGTAGCCAATGAAGAGTGGTTTTTTAATGTCGAAAAAACGGAAAGAGGCGAAGCAAAAAATTAAATGAGCGACGACCAGGCCGAGATGCGAAAAATAATTTTCGTAAAAAAAAGCGAAGGTGAATTGTAGCGCCAAGATTTGACCGACGACTTCGTCGAGCACAATTGTTTGGTGGTCGACCTGTCCGAATTGTTTGGTGTAGAGCGGAGTTGCCACGCAGCCGTAAACGAAAGCAATGATTAGAAAAACTCCCCAGAAAATATTTTGGGCCAATAAGGTGGCCTGATGGTCGCAGAAAAATAACGTGACGTAAAACCATGCGGCTAGTGCTACTAAGCTGCCAAATGTTCCCGGAGCTTTTGGTACTTTGCCGGAATAAAGAAAGGTGAGGAAGAGTTCGTGAAGTTTTAGCATGTTTGGGACGGTTAAGAATTAAAATTTTTCAAAATTTCCAAATAAGTTTTCTGCAATTCTGCAATTTCAGAAACTTCCGAATATTCGTCAATTTTGTGCGCGGTTTTATTGACGAGGCCGATTTCAACTACCTCGGCGTAATCCTTGATAAATCTGGCGTCAGAGGTTCCACCAGTTGTGCTTAAAACCGGCTTTTTGCCGCAAATTTTTTCAACCGCAGCACAAACAATTTCAGCCAAAAATTTCGGCTGACTTAAAAAACTTTCGCCACTGGCGCGATGCGTTAACTCGTACCTAGCGCCGAATCCGACGGTTTTTTTGCAAGCGTATTCCACCAAATCCACAATTGATTGCGAAGAATGCAAATCGTTGAAACGCACGTTAAACGCAGCTTCGGCTTCATTCGGAATGACATTGCCGCCCAGATTTTGCGACGTGATTGAAGTGATTTCTAAATTGCTCGCGTCAAAAAATTTCGTGCCTTCGTCGAATTTGTGGTCCTTCAAAATCTTCAAAAGATTAATCAAAATCGTAATCGGATTTAGCGCAATATCCGGGTAAGCGACGTGACCTTGTTTGCCAGTCACTTTAACCTTGAAGCCAATCGAGCCACGTCTTCCCACCTTCACCATCTCGCCGAATTTTTCCGGATTAGTTGGCTCGCCCACCAAGCAGTGCGAAATTTTTTTGCCTTCAGATTGCATCCATTCCAAAACTTTTTTAGTGCCGTTGACGCCGTCAGCTTCTTCGTCATTGGTGATTAAAAAGCCGATTCCGAAATCTAAATTTTTTGGGGAATTTTCCGCGCTCAAAAATTCTTCAACTGCCGAAACGAAGCAGGCAATTGCGCATTTCATGTCGCAAGCGCCGCGACCAAAAAGTTTTCCGTCAAAGATTTTTGCGGCAAAGGGATCGTGCGTCCAAGCGGCTTTGTTGCCTTCATTTACCACGTCGGTGTGGCCGGCGAAATACAAAACGCGCTCGGAATTTTTGGGATTAAAAACGGCGTGTAAATTATTTACGCGGTAAGAATCGGAGCCTTCGTATTCCAAAAAATCGCAGGTGAATCCGAGTTTTTTTAAGTAATCACCAAGAAATTCAATCACCTCTAAATTCACGCCACTGTAAGATGGAATCTGGATCAATTTTTGCGAAAGGGCGACGGCGTCTAGTTTCATTGGTAGTAATTAAATTTAGAGATTGTGATGAGAAGTCTCCCTACCCTCCCTTGTCAGGGGGGCTTAAACCGAGCTCGATCAATGCCCCCCTGACAAGGGGGGTAGGGGGGTTTCTCTAGATCGGCGTTGAATTTTTTGATTTGGCAAAGAAGAATAAAAATAATTTTTATTTCCCTCCTCACTTCAAATCAATCAAACAATGTTAGACATCAAATGGATCCGCGAGAATCCTGAACAGTTCGACGCGGCAATGCAAAAACGCGGCGCAGATTTTAAAGCTTCCGAGCTGTTAAAATTCGACGAAGAAAAAAGAAGCAAGACGGCGCTGATTCAAGAATTGCAAGCCAAGAGAAATAAATTCGCCCAAGAAATTGCTGTCGTAAAAAAGTCGGGTGGAGATGCGAGTGCGCTTTTAGAAGAGTCAAAAAAAGTTAACGCAGAATTAAGCTCAGCCGAAAACGACTTCTCAATTGACGAAAAGTTGAATGAGATTTTGAGCACAATTCCCAACACTCCGCACCATTTAGTTCCGGTCGGTTCTGACGAAAATCACAATGTTGAAATCGAAAAATTCGGCACGCCGCGCGAATTTTCTTTCACGCCCAAAGCCCACGACGAGCTCGGCGAAAATTTAAAAATGCTCGACTTCGACCAATCAGCTTTAATGTCAGGCGCGCGTTTTTCTACTTTGACGGCAGGGCTTGCCCGCTTAGAGCGCGCGCTTTCTAACTTCATGTTGGACGTTGCTCAGGAAAATAATTACACCGAAGTTTCGCCGCCGAATTTAGTGAAATCTGACGCAATGCGTTTCTCGGGGCAATTGCCGAAATTTGCGGAAGAAGCCTTCGTCACGACTGACGGTTACTGGCTGATTCCCACTTCGGAAGTTTCGCTGGTCAATTTGTTTGCCAAAAAAACTCTTGCCGAAAGTGACTTGCCGATCCGCTTCACCGCTTACACGCCGTGCTTTCGTCGCGAAGCCGGATCAGCGGGAAAAGACACTAAGGGCCTGATTCGTCAGCACCAATTTAAAAAAGTGGAATTGGTCTCAATCACAACGCCCGAGCAGTCGGAAGCCGAGCACGAAAAAATGACCAACGTTGCTTGCGACATCCTGCGCCGTTTAGAATTGCCCTTCCGCAAGATTTTACTCTGCACCGGCGACATGGGTTTCTGCGCTCAAAAAACTTACGATTTGGAAGTGTGGTTGCCGTCGCAAGCGAAATACCGCGAGATTTCCAGCTGCTCTAATTGCGGCGATTTCCAAGCCCGGCGCGGTTTAATCAAATACAAAAACAAAGACGGCAAAAATAATTTCGTACACACTTTAAACGGATCGGCTCTGGCGGTCGGTCGAACTTTGGTGGCGATTTTAGAAAATTACCAAAACGAAGACGGCTCGATTAACGTGCCGGAAGCTTTGGTGGGTTACCTAGGTGGGGTAAAGAAAATTTCTTGCTAAATTTAACGTCGCCAATATTTTCCGCGGCCTTCAAAAAAAATCCTCTCGTCTCAAAACAATTTAAAAAAACATGGCTAATACTACATCAGCACAAAAAGCGCTGCGCGGCAGCGAAGCAAAAAAAGAAGCTAACAACGCTAGAAGAAACAGAATCAGAACCTTCATTAGAAAGGTTGAAGACGCCATTAAAGCCGGTGACGAACCAAAAGCTCGCATTGCCTTCAAAGCCCTAGAGCCAGAAATCATGCGCGGTGTCACTAAAGAAGTTTACAAATTAAATACTGCAGCAAGAAAATTGACCAGAATTGCTTCAGCAATCCGTAAAATTAACGCCAAATAAGCAGTAGAGAGCCCTCTTTGAAAAAGAGGGTGGCGCGTAGCGCCGGGTGATTTCTTAAGCCGAGCTCGGTTTAAGTAAAGTAGCTCTCTTTCGTGACGAGAAATCCTCCGTCGCTACGCGCCACCTCCTTTTTCAAAGGAGGTCATCCCCCCCCTTCTAAATCTCTCCAGAACATGCTTTCTTACCTCCGCTCCGCTTTAAGCCACACCAGAATTGACTTCATGAAAGTGCACAAAATCGCGCTGGTAATGTCGGTGGTTTGCATGTTGGCGTCAGTGGGTTTGGTTTTCGCGAAGGGTTTAAATTTCGGAATTGATTTCGCCGGCGGAATTTTAATTGAAGCCAGAATGCAGGAAAATGTAGACGTCAGTAAAGTGCGCGAATTGTTAACTGCCGAAGCCAAAGATGTTCAAATCCAAAATATTGACCAAAAAGATTTGCTAATCCGAGTCGCCAAATCAGATGTTGAGCAGTCGGTTTTAGTCAGAAAAATTCAAGAAGTTCTCAATCAAAATTATTCCAATATTGAATACCGCAAAGTTGACTACGTAGGTCCGCAAGTAGGCTCTGAGCTGATTTGGAAAGGCGTAATGGCGCTACTAATGTCCTTCGCCTTCATTATGATTTACATTTGGATTCGTTTTGACTGGCAGTTTGGTCTGGGCGGAATCTTCGCCTTGCTGCACGACGCGGTTTTAACCGTCGGATTTTTTGCGGTAACGCAACTCGAATTCAACCTCACTTCAATCGCCGCGATCCTCACCATCATTGGCTACTCGATCAATGACTCGGTGGTGATTTACGACCGCATCCGCGAAAATTTAATCAAATTTAAAAAGATGAGTTTGGCCGATCTAATTAATTCCAGCGCTAACTCAACTTTAAGCAGAACCATCCTCACCGCCAGTACAGCACTGGTCTCATTGCTAGCGTTAATTTTTTTCGGCGGCGAGGCTTTAAGAAGTTTTAGTTTGGCCGCATTCTTCGGCATTGCGATTGGAACCTATTCCTCAATCTACATTTCAGCGCCAATCCTGATTTACCTCGACCCAAGAAAAAAGAATGAAAAACAGTAAATCTGTTAGCTTTCAAAGCGACGCTTCGTCACCCGTTACCGCCCCAATAATTCCCGCAAACATTACTCATCCGCGCCAAAAATATCGGCCTTCTGCACCCAGCCTTTCTTGCTGTTGATTTTAATTCCGCACCACTCTTCCACGCATTTCAAATAATCGCCAATCACGTGATTTTCTAAGTGAAAAACCACTCGCGAATTTTCGCTGTTTTTGCGGCGCATGTCGACGAAGTCCTTCGAGGTGTAGACCATTAAAGTGCGTTTTTTTGTCAGCAGGCTTTGACTAACCCAGCCGGTTTGTTTTTCGTAATCTTCGATTTCGTTCCAATTGTCGTACTCGCTGATTACGCGCACGGGCACACCTTTTAATTTGTAAGTGAATTTGACCGGGTAGTTTTGACCAGGGCCAGCGCGGACATTGGTTTCAGCGGCACGCAGGGAGGAGAAATAGTTGACGGTGGTAATGTTGCGGGCGGCGTGAGAAGGAAATGGAGTTAGGAATAAAACTGAGATTGCGACGAGAAACCCCCCTACCCCTCTTGTCAGGGGGGCTTTGATCGAGTTCGGTTTAAGCCCCCCTGACAAGGGGGGTAGGGGGGTTTCTCGCAACAATCTCAATCCAAATATTCTCATTATTTCTCCCCCGACTTGTTCTGGTGAAACTTTTTCCCGCCTTCCGGCAAGTTCGTCTGCCTAGCGCGCGACACCGCCAACTCGTCCGCCACAACATTTTTTGTAATCACGCTTCCCGCGCCAATCACGGCTCCGTCGCCAATTTCAACCGGCGCCACTAAAGCTGAATTTGATCCGACAAAAACATTTTTACCGATTTTGGTGGGGAATTTTTTGTAGCCGTCGTAATTGCAAGTGATCGTTCCAGCCCCGATATTGCTGCCTTCGCCGACTTCACAGTCGCCGACGTAACTCAAATGATTAATCTTGGCACCCTTCTTTATTTGCGATTTTTTGATTTCGACGAAATTCCCGACGCGGACGTTCTCGGCGATTTTTGTTTCGGGACGAAGTCGGGCGTAAGGCCCCACAACCGCGCCAGAGGCGATTTCAGCCCCTTCAATGTGACAAAAAGATTTAATCTCAACATTTTTTGCGACTACAACTTTTGGTCCGAAAAAAACTTGCGGGTGAATCACGACGTCATTTTCAATTTGAGTGTCGTAAGAAAAATAAACCGAAGCCGGATCCGGCATTGTCACGCCTGCATCCAACATTTTTTTGCGAATTTGGTTCTGTTTGATTTTTTCCAGCTTGGCCAGCTCGAAGCGCGAATTGACGCCCAAAACTTCTTCAATTGCAGTTTTGAGGAAAGTGCGTTTCAGGCCCGATTCGCCAGCGATTCCAACAATGTCGGTCAAATAAAATTCGCCGGCGGCATTTTCATTTTTTACTTTCGCCAAAAGATTTTTGATTGCGCGGCCGTCAACAGCGACAACGCCGGAATTGCACAAAGCGATTTTTTTCTCCTCGTCGGTGGCGTCTTTGAACTCAACAATTTTTTCCAAATGCCCAGCGGAATCAACGACCAAGCGACCGTACGCATTTTCCTCTTCCTCTTCAAAACCCAGAATGCACAAAGAAAAGTCGTTTAATTTTTCGACCATTTTTTGCAAAGTGACGCGCGAAGTAAGCGGCGTGTCGCCGTAAAGAATGAGAAGTTTTTCGCCGAGATCGGTAAGATTTTCGAGCCCCACAGAAACCGCGTGCGCCGTGCCTTTGCGCTCTTTCTGTAAAGTAAAAGAAATTTTCACGTCAGCGTGCTGGGCCAGAATTTGTGCTTCGAAATTTTTCATTTCCTCCGAAACCACAATCGTAATATTTTGCGGATTCAGCGTCTTGGCCTCGTCAATCACTAAATTCAACATTTCGCGATTCGCGATTTTGTGCAAAACTTTCGGCAAATCCGATTTCATTCGAGTGCCCTTGCCAGCAGCAAGGATGAGGATGGAGAGGTTTTGCATTGTGAAAATGGGGTTAAAAAACAAGGGAGGGGTTAACAAAACTCTCTTCTGTAAGAGTCAATGCTGTCAAAATTTTGATTCACAGCCAGCAGACTATTTTTGACATTATTTAGCTTAGACAGGCCAATATTTATTAGGCCGGAGACTACGAGAGAGAGCAGTCTCAAACAAGCTTCTTCAAAAAGAAATGGGGTGTAAGCGAAGAAGGCGCCGACAATGTTGCGGTTCAAACTGTTGCGGAAATCGTTTATTATTTCGTTGTCGCTGCGGACGATTTTCTTGGAAGAATCGGCTAAATCTTTGGTGTTTTTTACGTATTTTACGAACTTCCGAAAGTTAAAAATTGTCGTGGCGGCGTTGTGTTTTGAATACAGATTAATGGTGTTGTTTAGGATGTTTAAGAGCTGTTTTATTGATTCGTATTCTGTTCTGGAAACTAGATCGTGATTGATTCTCAGGTAGTTCATTACGTCTCTTCTTAAGGCGCAGAATTTGTACAAATAAAGGTCGTGCTTGGCGTGTTTTTTGATTTTGTACAAATGAACAAGAAGCGACAAAGACAAGATGGAAGCGACTGTAAGAAACATTATTTGCCCTCCTTTTTGTTGCTAAGTGTGTTGTCTATTAATTTCAGAAACCTGTCCCGGTATTGGTGATTTTCTTCTGCCAACCGATCGATTTCGGCTTGGCGCTCTCTCAGCCTGTCGTTGTACAGAGAGAAAATGTAGAAATGGCAGGACAAAATGACGAGCGAAAAAACGGCTTTTGTTAAGCCAACTTCGGTCACGAGTTGCAAGAAAAAATCTGTATTCATTGGGTGTTTTTTTGTGGTTGAGTGGTTGGTGAAAAGTGGCTGGAAGAGAATCAAATTATTTTCCAGCCACCGTGTCAGAAAATTAGACCTCGCAATTAGCAGGGTCTAAAATCTGGTTAATTTGCCGCCTTGTTCACCAATTTATTCTTGGCGATCCACGGCATCATTACGCGGAGTTTTTCGCCGGTGGCTTCGATTGGGTGGGCTTTGCCTTTGGCGCGTAGGGCGTCGAAATTTTTCTTGCCGGATTTGTTCTCCAACATGAATTCTTCGACGAATTTGCCGGATTGGATTTCGCCTAAAATCTTTTTCATTTCAGCTTTGGCGGCTTCGGTGACAACGCGTGGGCCGCGAGTTAAATCGCCGTATTCTGCAGTGTTGGAGATTGAGTAACGCATGTTGGCAATGCCGCCTTCGTAGATCAAATCAACGATTAATTTCATTTCGTGCAAACATTCGAAGTAAGCCATTTCTGGGGCGTAACCGGCTTCGGTCAAAGTCTCGAAACCAGCTTGGATTAAGGCTGTAACGCCGCCGCAAAGAACTGCTTGTTCGCCGAAAAGATCAGTTTCGCATTCTTCTTTGAAGTCAGTTTCAATGATTCCAGATCTGCCGCCGCCGACGCCGGAAGCGTAAGAAAGCGCTGTTTGCAAAGCTTTGCCGGATTTGTCTTGGGCAACTGCCACGAGGCAAGGAACCCCGCCACCTTTGGCGTATTCGCCGCGTACCGTGTGTCCCGGGCCTTTTGGCGCAATCATTACGACGTCTAAATCTTCGCGGGGTTTGATTAATTTGAAGTGAATGTTCAGGCCGTGAGCGAAGGCCAGAGTAGCGCCTGGCTTCATGTTGGCGTGTAAATCGGCGGCGTACATTTCGGCTTGTAACTCGTCTGGAGTCAGGATCATTACGAGGTCAGCCCATTTGGCCGCGTCAGCATTGGTGAGCACTTCGAAGCCGGCATTTTGCGCTTTGGCAATTGAAGCCGAACCTTCGCGAAGAGCAATTTTAACTTCCTTAACGCCTGAGTCTCTAAGGTTTTGCGCGTGAGCGTGAGCTTGCGAACCGTAACCAATAATGGCGACTTTCTTGTTTTGAATAACGCCCAAGTCAGCGTCGCGGTCGTAGTAAACTTTCATTTTGTGTTTGATTTGTTGTTGAAAAAAACGGGGAAGGGGCGGCAAAAATATTGGCACGGTTCAACTTGTCAACGCGGGATGTTTGGAATTTTTTGGCCTTTTAAAATTGGGCGGTTTTTTTGGAAAACTGAATTTT
>CANDYP010000020.1 GCA_947425005.1 Rickettsiales bacterium
AAATCACAAAATTTATGCAACTGTTCGACCAGATAAAACAGCTCTCCAATAATGATTCAAAAGCCGAATTCTGGTTTGCGCGCGACTTGCAAAAGCTATTGGATTACAACGATTGGCGCAACTTTTTATCCGTAATCAGTAAAGCAAAGCAATCCTGTGAAGCCGCTAAATATAAGCCCTCCGACCATTTCGTTGACGTCAACAAAATGGTCGCGATCGGCTTAAACACTGAGCGCAGCCTTGATGACATTATGATGAGTCGTTACGCCTGCTACCTCGTCGCCCAAAATGGTGATCCAAAAAAAGATGCCATTGCCTTTGCTCAAACCTATTTTGCAATTCAAACCAGAAAGCAGGAACTCTTGGAAGAGAGGTTAGCCCTAGAAGAAAGACTCAATGCCCGCAAAAAATTAACTAAAACCGAAAAAGAACTTTCAGGAAATCTTTATCAACGCGGCGTTGATGATCAAGGCTTCGCACGCATCAGAGCCAAAGGAGATGAGGCTCTCTTTGGTGGATTTAGCACATCTAAAATGAAAGAAAAACTCGGCGTTCCAAGCCCAAGAGCGTTGGCAGATTTTTTACCAACCATCACTATCAAAGCCAAAGATTTTGCTGCTGAAATCACAAATTTTAATGTTAAAAAGTCAGACTTACACAGCGAAACAAAAATCACCCCAGAGCACGTTCGTAGTAACAAGGAAGTGAGAGAAACTTTGATTAGAAGTGGAATCTATCCAGAAAAACTACCGGCGGAAGAAGACGTTAAAAAGCTAGAAAGAAAAATCGGATCAGAAAATAAAAAACTCGGCAAACATAAAATCAAATAGGAGGATTTATGGCTTATTCAAAAAAACTTTTAGACCATTACGAAAACCCACAAAATGTGGGCTCATTCACCAAGGGTGAACTCAATATCGGCACCGGCCTTGTCGGCGCACCGGCTTGCGGCGACGTCATGAAATTACAAATCAAAGTTTCTGACGACGGCGTGATTACTGACGCGAAATTTAAAACCTTTGGATGTGGCTCTGCCATTGCTTCAAGCTCACTTGCCACCGAGTGGATTAAAGGGCAAAATATCGACATGGCGGCGAAAATCACCAACAAAGAAATCGCCCAAGAACTGTCTTTACCGCCGGTAAAAATTCACTGCTCGGTTTTGGCGGAAGAAGCAATCAAAGCCGCGATTGAAGATTACAAACAAAAAAAATCTGCAGCGTAATAATGGCTTTTAAACTTTCTGAAACAAAATCCCTTGGGGGCAATGCCATCGTCGACTACCTCACCATCACCGACGACGCGCTAGTCCACATCAAAGAACTTCTCGGACAACGCACCGAACCGTGCGAAGGCATCAAAGTCGGGATGCGCACCCGCGGCTGTTCCGGCATGTCCTACACCATCGAATACGCCATCCGTGACAAAAATATTTCCAAATTCGACGACGTCGTAATCAAAGACGACACCGCCGTTTACATTGATCCCAAGGTTTCAATGTTTTTGATCGGCAGCGAAATGATCTTCAAAACCGACGAACTAACATCCGGCTTCGACTTCGTAAACCCCAATGAAAAAGGCCGCTGCGGCTGCGGTGAATCGTTTAAAGTATGAAAAATTTTTTTGAAACTTTTGCAATTCCTCCGCGCTTTGAAATCAATCTCGACGATCTAGAAAAAAAATATCTCGAATTTCAAAAGCAGTTCCACCCAGATGCCGCAAGCACTGCCGACATTGAGCAATCGATTACAATTAACGAAGCTTACAAAACTTTAGGCAACCCTCTCGCGCGCGCTGCTTACATTTTACGATTAAACGGCATTGACATTGAAGATGACAGCAACGCTCCCAAGCCAGACATGGCAACGCTTGAAGAGATTTTGGAATTGCAGGAAAAAGTTGCCGAGATTGCGGCCGATGAAATTGAAGATCTTAGAAAATACCTAAATTCAGAAATAAAATCTTGGTTAAAAGAAGTGGCTGAAAAGCTTGATAGGGAAGACTTCAAAGCAGCGGCGCAAGTTTTAATGAAAGTAAAATATTTCGACAAAACTTTGCGTGATTTAAAACTGAAAAAACAAAAATCATAAAACTCTCGATCCAAGCCCCCCTACCCCCCTTATCAGGGGGGCTTGATCGAGATTCTACCACCCTTGTCAAGGGGGGCTTGGATCGAGTGAATAAATATATTACTTACCTTCTCAATGGCACTAATTCAAATCCAGGAACCAGGCGCAAACCAAGAAACAGAGCAGTCGCAAGAGCTTGTCATTGGCATTGATCTCGGCACAACTAATTCACTCGTCGCCATTGTTGAAAATGAAAAAGTAAAATTTTTTTCCGACGAAAATGGCTGCGAAATCCACCCTTCAATCGTTAATTACGACAAGGCAGGAAATGTTGTGAGCGTTGGCAGGGCACTAGACGATGCCCCCGCAATTTCTTCGATTAAACGCCTAATGGGCAAGAGTTTTGCCGACGTCAAAAATGAAAAATTTGACTTCGAAATAGATCCAGAATCTGCCGAAAAAGAAGTTTTGCGAATTGTGGCTGGAGCCAGAAAAGTCAGGCCCGCCGAGGTTTCTTCCGAGATCTTAAAATATTTAAAAAATCTCGCCGAAAAAAATCTTAAAACTGAAATTAAAAAAGCCGTAATCACCGTCCCCGCTTATTTCGACGAAGCCGCCAAAAATGCCACCAAACTCGCCGCTAATTTAGCTGGATTGGATGTTTTACGACTGGTCAACGAACCCACAGCCGCAGCACTCGCCTACGGTCTCGACAATTCTACCGAAGGCACTTACTGCGTTTACGATTTAGGTGGCGGAACTTTCGACGTCTCAATTTTAAAAATGCAAAAAGGTGTCTTCAAAGTTTTGGGAGTCGCTGGTGACAACGCTTTGGGCGGGGATGATTTTGACGATTTGGTTGCGGAGAAGTTTGAAGTAAGTCGTGCGCAAGCGAGAAAAATTAAAGAGAAACTTTCGTCAGAATCAGTGACGAAACAAACCACGTCGCACACAATCGTAGCCACGTCGCGTGACGTGGTCCATTTCGAAATTACTCGCGAAGAATTCGAAAATCTAATCGCCAAAAAAATCGAAAAAACTTTCACGCTGACTAAAAATTTAATCGACGATTTAGAGCTGGAAGCCGAAGAAATTAAAGGCGTGATCCTAGTTGGTGGCTCAACACGAATTCCTCTCGTCACCAAAAAACTTACGGAAATTTTTGGCGCCAAAAAAATTCTCAACAAACTTGATCCCGACCGCATTGTCGCTGCTGGCGCGGCTTGGCAGGCTTACAACTTGAGTGGCAGATCACACAATTTATTACTCGACGTCACTCCACTTTCACTCGGAATTGAAATGATGGGCGGCATTGTTGACAAAATAATTCACCGCAACTCTGTGATCCCAACGGCTCTCACCAAAGAGTTCACCACTTACGCTGACAATCAAACCGGAATGAAGCTTCACATTGTGCAAGGCGAGAGAGAACTGGCAAAGGATTGCCGCAGCCTGGCCGAGTTTGAAATCAAAAACATCCCAGCGATGAAAGCAGGATTGGCGCGTGTTGCCGTCACTTTCAAAGTTGACGCTGACGGACTTTTAACCGTAAGCGCTGAGGAAAAATTCACCAAAGCGAAACAGGAAATTGAGGTGCGTCCGAGCTATTCTTTAGATCAAAATGAAGTTAAGAAAATGCTTCTTGATTCTCTAAAAAATTCGCAGGCTGACATTGAGAATAGGCTGCTGATTCAGACGATTGTTGAGGCAAATAAAGACGCCTCAATCATCAAAAAAGATTTACAAAATTCCGCTAATAAAATTCCGCAAGATGAGAAAAAATTGATCGCGGATAAAATAGAAATTTTGGAAAAATTAATTGCAGAAAAAACTTCGCGAGATGCTATTTTGCTGGCTCAACAGGAGTTAGGGAAAGCGGCGGAGAATTTGGTGCTACAGAAGGTTAATGCGGTTTTGAAAGAGAAGATTGCGGGGAAGAAGGTGGATGAGATTTAACGTTGGCAAGAGTACGTGACGAAAAACCCCCCTACCCCCCTTATCAGGGGGGCTTAACCAGAGGCTCGATCAAAGCCCCCCTGATAAGGGGGGTAGAGGGGTTTTTCGTCCAAAACTAAATTACTTCTTGGCGCGGTCGATTGCTTCCTGAATCAAAGATCTGGCCTTAGCAGCATCTTCAAATCCAGTAACTTTTACCCATTTTCCTTTTTCCAAATCTTTGTAATGCTCGAAGAAATGTTTGATTTTGTTGATTAAATTTTCCGGCAATTCCTTGTAAGACTCGACGGCTTCGAACTGCGAATTTAGCTTTCTGGCAGGCACGGCGATAATTTTTTCGTCCATTCCTTTCTCATCTTCCATTATTAAAACGCCCACCGGTTTTACGGCGATTACGGCACCTGGAACAACTGGGTAATCTGATACTACCAACACGTCCGCAGGGTCGCCATCATCCGACAAAGTGTTGGGAATAAATCCGTAATTGCACGGGTAATGCATTGGAGTCGCAATGAAGCGATCCACAAAAATTGCACCGCTTTCTTTATCCATTTCATACTTCACCGGATCAGCATTCATCGGCACTTCGATGATTACGTTAACTTGATTCGGCGCGTCTTTACCAATTGCGATTTTTTCAATGTTCATAAGTTTTTAGTTTTTGTTAACCCCTTTTGAAAAAGGGCTTTAAGCGTTAAAAAAATGTGCTTAACGCACATTTTTAGTGAGAAGAGCCATGAAATGGCGGAGGGGGATTTCTTTAGCCGAATTCGGAGATTGGCTAAAGAAATCCTCCGGCGCTACGCGCCACCTCCTTTTTCAAAGGAGGCTTATTCTACTTCCACAATCACCGCACCGCCTTGACCACCGCCAATGCACAGCGCAGCAAGGCCGCGATTTTTTCCGCGGCGTTTTAATTCGCGAAGAGTGTGAATAATAATTCTAGCACCAGACATTCCAACCGGGTGACCTAGGGCTACGCCGCCGCCATTCACGTTCAGAATTTCCGGATTAATTTCGCCAAGAGCCTTGTCGAGACCGAGATATTTTTTAGCAAATTCGTCAGAAGCGAAGGCTCTTTGACAGCCAATTACTTGGGCGGCGAAGGCTTCATTAATTTCGAATAGCTCAATATCTTTTACGCCCAAACCAGTTTTGTCGAAAAGTTTCTTCGCAGCAAATACTGGTCCAAGACCCATGCGAGTAGGATCCAACCCAGCGTAAGCAAAATCACGAATATACCCTAAGGGGGTAAGTCCGAGCTCTTTAGCTTTGGATTCGCGCATCAAAATTGCAAACGCAGCACCGTCAGTAACTTGAGAAGAATTGCCCACCGTGACAGTGCCGGTAACTTTTTCGAAGAATGGTTTGAGTTTGGCCAGCGCCTCAATGGTTTGGCCTTTGCGCACGCCTTCATCTTCTTCAATCATTAAAGAATTTCTTTCGTCATTGTTGAAAACCGGAACGATTTCTTCTTTAAAAATTCCACTCGCCATTGCCGCTTCGGCTTTTTGGTGCGAGCGTAATGAGAACTGATCTTGCTCTTCGCGAGTGATCTTAAAATCCTTCGCCACATTTTCTGCCGTGCAGCCCATTATTAATCCGGAGATCGGATCAGTAAGGCCTTGAACTAGCCCCACAACTGGCGTGAGGAAGCTTGGTCTAAAAGATAAAATCGTCTGAATTTTTTGCCCGAAAGTTTTTGCCTTCGCCAAATTCGCAAAAAGCGCCGTCATTTTTTTGCCAAAAAAAAGCGGGATGTTGCTCATTGATTCGACGCCGCCGGCCAAAATAATTTCAGCTTCGTCATTTAAAATTTTTGACGCTGAAGTAGTCATTGCCTCCATTCCCGAAGCACAATTTCTGTGCACCGTAAAGGCGGGAACATGTTCAGGAATTCCGGCTTTCAGCGCAATTACGCGCGCAATATTTGCTGCTTCTGCGGGCTGGGCTACGTTACCAATAATCACCTCGTCAATTTTTTGCGGATCGATTTTTGATCGCAAAATAACCTCTCTTACAATGCGGGCACCAAGGTCGTGTGCAGTCACGTTTTTCAGCACTCCGCCGGCTTTGCCCATTGGGGATCTAAAGCCGGAAATAATCGCGATTCTTTCTTTCATAAATGAGGGGAAAAATGATTTGAAAAGTTGGGGAAGGTGGATGAATTTAAGAACCTGTCCTGATTAACGTCCACTTAAAATCTTACAAAATGTTGAACCAAGAAATAATAAATTTTGCCAATCACTTAGCTGATCTTTCTTCCGAAATTGCTAAAAAATATTTTCGTGTTCCAAACGGCGAAATCACGAAAGAGGACGATTCTCCCGTCACCAAAGCTGATCGCGAAATCGAAAAAATTATTCGCGAGCAAATCGAAAAAAAATTTCCCGATCACGGAATTATCGGCGAAGAATATGACGACAGAAATTCTGGCGCCGATTTTGTCTGGATCCTTGATCCCATCGACGGCACTTCGTCTTTCATCATTGGACGCCCGATTTTCGGCACCTTGATCGCCCTCACCTACAAAGGAAAATCGATTTTAGGAATCATGAATCAGCCAATCACTTCTGAGCGTTGGATTGGAATTGCCGGACAAAGCACAACTCACAACGGCGTAAAAATTAAAACCAGGAACTGTCAAAATATTGGAGACGCCGTGATGTGCGCCAGCTCGTCATTTCACTTTCAAGATGGCGACGAAGAAATTCTTAAAAAAATTTCCGCCCTTACAAAATATCAAAAAATCGGCGGCATAATTTACGGCGGCGATTGTTACTCTTACGCCTCGCTGGCGTCCGGCTTTGTTGATATCGTGATTGATCCCGGTTTGAAAGTTTACGATTACGCAGCACTAATTCCGATTATTGAAATGGCGGGCGGAGTTGTGACTGATTGGGAGGGGAAGGATTTAGGTTTGAGATCTGGTGTAAAAATAATCGCATCTGCAACTAAAGAATTGCATCTCGAGGCGTTGAAATTGCTGCGCAATTAGCAACAGTATTTAGGATAAATCTTAAAAGCTGTAAACCGTCCCGAGCTTGATGACATCTGACTTAACCTGCCCACCGCCAACTGCACTATTTTCAAATTGCTGTTGGCTGTAAATTATTTTTACGCCGAAACTGTTGGAAAAATTTATTTGTGATCCGATTCCAACCGCGCTGTTAGTGGCTCTATTAGCGCCCACCGTAACTGATCTTTGCCCTGGGGCGTAAGCAAAAGTACCGAGATCGTAAGTTACGAATCCAGAAACGCGGGGGTTGAAGTCGTAACCGACATTGGCTTTAACATTGTAACTCACATTCGGTACGGCAGTGGTTTGATCAGATTTTGTAGTGGTGCCGGATATTGGCGAGGTAACAATCTGGGTGCCATTTTGCATGAAAACTTCTGGCGCTACAAAAAGCCCGCCGCCGCTAAATTTGTAGCCGTAATAACGGTCTTCAGGAACTTTACTGTCGACAGAAACTGAGTTGTCAATTTTGCCGATTTTATTGTCCGTCTTAAGTGGATCAACCCCGACATAAAAACCACTATTGTCATCGGGATGGTTCGTAGCATTGGCTGCACAACTCAGACAAATAAATAAAAATGTGAGAACCCTTCTGAGGAAATTTTTCATATTTTCTTCCGACCAACAATTAAGTTGTTTTGTGAAAGCCACTTCAAACCAATAGCCTCTAGTGTTTAAAATGTCTAGTTTCGATGAAGTAAAGCGCAATTCCCTTTTCGTCAGCTTTGGCAATTACCTCTTCATCACGCACCGAGCCGCCAGGAGCAATGATCGCGCCAATTCCAAAAGATGCAGCAATTTCAATATTATCCGCAAAAGGGAAAAAGGCGTCGGACGCTAAAAGTGCGCCGCGTGCTTTGTTAATATTTTTTTCGCCGTCAAAAAATTCCGACGCTTTTTTGCAGGCAATTTCGCAAGCATCTACCCGACTGGTTTGGCCAGCGCCCAGGCCCACTGTTTGAAAATCTTGCACCACGACAATGGCATTTGATTTCACATGTTTGCACACCGCCATCGCGAAAATTAATTGTTCGATTTCTTGCTCAGTGGCTGATTTTTTTGTGACTAATTTCAGATCATTTTTGCTGATGATTTTTTGATCCAAATCTTGAATTAAAAACCCTCCCGATACTGATTTTATTTGGCTTCCAGCACTTTTTTTAAAGTCGGCCAGAAGTACTCGCAGATTTTTTTTTGCTGCTAAAATTGCTGCCGCTTTTTCGTCAATTTCACGAGCGATAATTACTTCGAAGAACATCTTGGAAAGCTCGACCGCCAAGGCTTCGTCGATCTTGCCATTTAGTGCCACGATGCCGCCGAAAGCACTTTTTGGATCAGAAGAGAGCGCGCGCTTGTAAGCTTCAAGCAAGCTTGCGCCAATTGCAGTTCCGCAGGGATTAGCGTGTTTAATGATGGCGCAGGCCGGTTTTTCGAATTCTAAAACCAGATTGTAAGCGGCATCGGAATCGTTGAGGTTGTTGTAGCTCAGCTCTTTGCCTTGCAGTTGTTTGGCGGCAATAATTCCCGTGGCGATTCCTGAATCGGAAGTAGAATAAAGCGCCGCTTTTTGATGCGAATTTTCGCCGTAGCGCAGACTTTGTTTAAGATCTCCGCGCAGCAAAAAATCTGTTTTGTTAAACCAATTTGAAATCGCGATGTCGTAATCGGCAATATTTTTAAAAGCCTGCGCAGCCAAGTCTTTCCTGAATTCAAACGCAGTAGAGCCAGAATTTTTTTCCAACTCTTCAATCAAATGCGGATATTGCGCCGTAGAAGTAACTACGGTTTTGTAAGCAAAATTTTTGGAAGCCGAGCGCACCATTGCCGGCCCGCCAATATCAATGTTCTCAATGATTTCTTCTTCGTCAGAAGTTTTAGCAACCGTCTCAACGAAGGGGTAAAGATTGATGATTAGTAGATCGATCGAGTCAATTCCGTGATCTTTTGCAGCGGCGATGTGTTCAGGATTATCAAGCACTGCAAGCAATGCGCCGTGCACTTTTGGGTGCAGAGTTTTAACCCGTCCGTCCATCATTTCGGGAAATCCGGTAAACTCAGAAATGTCTTTGTTGGCGATTTTATTTTGGCTTAAAAGTTTAGAAGTGCCGCCGGTGGAAATTATTTCGACACCTTTTGAAGCTAGATACTGAGCCAATTCCACGATTCCGGTTTTGTCCGAAACTGAAATCAGGCAACGCGATATTTTCTGTAAGTTTTGCATTTCTAGGAATTAATAATTTGGAGAATTTTTTGGAAACCTTCTTCGATCGACAAATTGCCGTTGTCGATCACGTGGGCATCGGGGGCGATTTTAAGCGGGGCATCACTGCGATTCAAATCATTTTCGTCGCGCTTTTTTAGCTGCGCCAGAATTTCATCGAATGAAGTTTGAAGCTGATTGAAACGGCGCTGGGCGCGGATTTCTACATCTGCGGTCACAAAAAATTTGTAGTCAGCACCGGGGCAAATCACCGTTGTGGTATCGCGCCCATCAAGCACGGCGCCATTTTTTTTGGCTCGACCTTTTGCCACAAAGTCTTTTTGAAAATCAAAAAGTGCGGCGCGTAACTTTGGATTTTTGGCAATGATTGACGCCACTGCGCCAACCTTTTCGCTGAATAATTCTTCCGGCTCTAAATCTGCTTCCGTGATATTTTTTACTAAATCAAAAATGTGATTTGCAAAATTTTCTGGATCAATTTTTTGTTGAATTACACGAGAGGCCGCCAGGCGATAAAGCGCGCCAGTATTGAGGTAAGGCAGATCAAAATGCTTGGCTATTTTTTTTGCCAACGTCCCTTTGCCCGAAGCAGAGGGACCATCAATTGCGATCACTAAAGATTTTTTCATTTAATTAAATTTTCACTTTTGAGGATTTCTAAAATTGCGTCACGCGAGATGTCAGATTTTTGTGATTTGGAGTAAATTGACAAAAGGTAGAAGGTCTCCTCATCAATTTGCGTGTAGTAGATGACTCTGAAGCCGCCGCTTTTTCCGGTAGAACTGGAGCTATTTTTAATTCTGGCTTTGTAGACGTGAAGACTCTTGACGCTTTCTATTCGGTCCGCGCCGACATATTGTCCAGACTCAAGAGTATCAATAAAACTCAACAAATCACCATTGATATGATGATATTTTTTACGCAAAATTTTCGCCTCTTTTAAGAAACGTTTGGAATATGTGGTTTTCATTTTGTGGTGTTTTTTGATTTAGTCTTCTTGCAACTTTTTAAAGAATTCTTCCTTACTGTAAGTCTCTTCCTCTCCGCTTTGAATACGCCTGATCATGCGCAACAAATAAGGCTTCAGCATTCTATCCGCTTCTTTTTCGGTGATGTATTTTGAAGGTTTTTTTGCAGTATTTTTCATGGTTTTTTTGGTGACTTTGATGGTTTTTAGTTTGGATTTTTTCTTCAGCCTTTCTGTCGCAGCATCAATAAAAAAATCTTTGATGGTCTCGCCGTGAGCTGAGGCGAAAGACTTTACCGTGCGATGCAAAGCATCCGGAATTTCTAAAGTTAGTTTGGTCATGTTTGAAATGGTTAAAAATAAAAAAACCGTATTTACAGTAAAACTGTATTTACGGTTTTAAAAACTCGGAAAAAATAAATCAAGAAACGCCTTCTACAAATTCGTCTCTTTTACCTCAATAAACTGAGAAATTTTTTGGGATAACTCTTTGGGCGTGAATGGCTTTGCTAAATAATCATCGCATTTTGACTCTCTGACAATTTTTTCTTGGTCCTCTAAAGTGGCTGAGGCTGTAACTGCAATGACGGGGATCTGTTTTAACTGCGGATCGTTTTTGATGTCGCGAGTGATGTCGATTCCTGAAATTCCGACCAGCTGGATATCCATCAAAATCAAATCAGGTTGATACAATTTTATTTGCTCAATCGCTTGAAAACCATCTTCAATCACGAGCGCTTCGTGTCCAAAAATTTTTACCAATCTTTGCATCACTTTTTGATTCACCGGATTGTCTTCAACGATCATAATTTTTTTTACCGCGAAACCTTGAGTCATTTTACAATCTCTTAAGAATTGATAATTCTATCTTTCGGGAAAATTATTTTTACTACCGTTCCTTCGCCATAAACACTGCTAATTTCAAACTTTCCCTGGTGTAGCTCTGCCATTTTTTTAACCAAGAACAGACCAAGACCACTGCCCTGTCTTTTACCTCGAGAATAGCCGTCGCCAACTTGGCCAAACTCTACAACCAGCTTGGACAGATCTTCCTCTTTGATACCGATCCCGGTGTCGCGCACTTCCAACGCCAAATTTTTTTTCTCGTCGGTAAAGAGATTTAATTTGATCGAACCTTCTTCAACAAATTTGGAAGCGTTGGAAAGTAAATTAAGCAAAATCTGCTTAAACATTCTGCGATCACCAAAGAATTTGGAAAGCCCACTTTCAACCTCAGAAGTGATTTTAACTGCGTGATTCTGATCATGTTGGGACGCATCCGACGAGATAATTTTAATTGCCCCGCGAATCTCTTCCAGCATGTCAAATTCTTCTTCATTCAACTTCATTTTGCCGACATCCATTTTGGAAAAATCGAGAATATCGTTAACCAAATTCAACAAATGCGACCCAGAAGAATAGATGTCTTGAGCCATTTCTTTGTAGTCTGCATCAAGCGGCCCAAACGCTTCTTTTTTCATCATTAAAGAAAAATTTAAGATGCCGTTGAGAGGCGTGCGCAACTCGTGACTCATGTTCGCAAAAAATCTTTCCTGAGATTTTTTGGCCTGCAGCAAGTTTATTTTGTAGCGCTCAATTAACTTAACCTGCTCGGTTAATTCGATGATTTCTGCAATATTGGATTCCGGCATCACCACTTCATCGTCACGATCTTGCGCGACTAATCTTGAGACGTGAGATAGCTGGATAATCGGACTGATAATTTTTGATCTTAAGACGTACCAAGCGGTAAAAAATAATATCGATAAAATTATGAATCCTAACGCATAAGGCCAAAGAGCCCCAACCAGCCCTCTAGCGATAATACTATTTTCATAACCAGTTATTATGATGTAGGGATGTTTATTGGTACGCTTAGCTATTAAGTAACTATCATCTAAAGCCAGTAAGGAAAATTGAGAAATTGCCTCGCTGTGCTTTATGTGACTTGCCGCCACATTTTTAAAAATATTTTTATCTTCAGAAAAGATTCCAGCTGTTGACTCCAAGATCACTTTGCCATCCTTATCAAGAATGGTAAAATCTAAATTTGGAATATTGGTTATCTTCTTTAGCCTTTCCACTAGGCTATTTACCGTGAATCCGAGAACTATGCTGCCTAAGTATTTTTTGCTTTTGATGTTTTCTACGCCCAATCCAGCAGGTATAATTTGTTGACCGCTGACCACTCCTATCACCGGCAATCCAGTGTATATCATCCAAGGATTATCAATGGTATTCTGCAAATAATCTCTGCCAGATATATCGAGAGGCCTTTGCATAAATCCGTATTGGCTGTTAAGCACCACGAATTTTTTATCGTTAGCCCATGAAAACATACTTATGGAGAGAGTATTCTTAACCGACTCTTCGTCATCTTTTTTTTCACGGAAAGAACTTAAAATTTCACTAACCTCTTTTTCGCTACCACGAGAAACTCCTATCTGCTTTCCTACGTGATTCATCACTGATTCGGTATAATCCAGCATGCCCACGAAGCTTAATTCAATCTTAGAAATTGCAGCTTCCATTTCTAATCTTTTAACCTCCATGCAGGACAGGTAGGTTTTGCACATCAGCCAAAGCAAGACACCCCCTAACACCAAAAACATTACGATGGTGTAGGTAATAAAAAGTTTTTTGATTGATTTAAAATTGGAATGAAAAAAGTTTCTTATCATTTTTGCGTCTTGTGATTTTTTACGGCGCGATAGTCTGCCATTTACCTAATCTTTATAATAAAGGTTGCTTCTGAGCAGCGGCGGCGGCCACTAGAGCATTAGCCGCTCCCCCCGCAACTTTCACAGCAGTTGACGGAGTTGATGATGCATAAGCCGCATCCCCTTCCGCTCCAGGAACGGCTTGCAGAGAAGCTGGTTTTAGTACATCTTGATTTCTCAACATAGTTTTAAATTCCGAAGTTACTGTCATAGTTAATGTATCTCCTCTGACGGGACTCTTGCTCTCGGACTCAAGCAATCCAAAGCCTCGCGCCATCATTGCAAGATGTCCAAAAAGCTCGTGCGTAAAATCTTTGTGGTCCTCATGCTTTATTTTAATGACTAGCGTATTTGATGTGCCATCAGCAATCGCAACATGGAATAATTCTCCCAATTTATTTAAACGACTCTCTAAATCACCTTTGGAACAAACCCAAATACTATTAAACCCATCCATTATAGAGGATCGTCTTTCACTATTCTCCAACGCATCATTTAAGCTCATTGATAAAGGGACCAATGATGCTAATTTCAATGGCATTCCCGATCTAGTATCAACCAGCTCTTTTGAAACTCTTATTAAGATCCCCCTCTGTTCCTCAGTAAGCGTACAGTCACCAAAGACCTTAAACTTTCCATCACTTGCAAAAGTAATCGGCAACCCAACATAACAAGGACCTTGAACTCCATATGGATTATCCCGCCCCTCTTTTACATAAACTGCGGCCGACAGCGTATTGTTAGGAGTATTGTTGCCATACATCCAGTTAGCAGCAATTTCACAAACCGCTTCCGCCGGCTTATCACAAGCCCCCTGGCCGCGTCGACTACTTGTAGCCATAGCAATCCCTTCGGACCTAGCCCTGGTCTCTACCAAATCTAACATCCTATTTAAACGCTCTTGACCAATCGAGCCATACTCAACCAGTTCCGAAATTGGTCTACCGCCCAACGTGAGTTGATCGCGTAAGAAGATCATGCCATTTCTATCGTGCTGACCAATCACCGTAGCTTTCACAGCTTCTGTGTTATGATACTTTCTCAATTCATCTTCTAAAAACTCAGCATATCTGATGGAGTCTAACCAGACACCAGAACCGATTATATTCTCCGTAGGCAATCCAGAACTTTCTTGCATTAACTTAGTCACCATCTCAACCGGATTAGTCACGACGATAACTTTAGTGTCGGGCTTAGCATTGTCCTTTATGAGTTTTGAATATTTGTCTATGATATCTACGTTGTAGATTAATGCGTCCTTTCTGCTCTCAGCCCCTATACGACCAGCCTTAACGCCAGCTGTCATAATAAATAAATCAGCCTGATAAATATCCCGCGAGCTGTCAGCTGCCCTATAAGACACAACAGAACTGACTGCACCTACCCTATTTTCTTTAACGTCATTAATGCAGTGACGGGCAAGTGCCGCATTGCGGTTGAATAACACTATCTCGCAAGGAATTCCATACTTGTCATGATAAGCTCCGAGCTCTCTAACAACTGACTTACCAACATCTCCAGCACCTAGGACTACTATTTTTTTTCTTAAACCCCCTTCTCGAACTACACTTACTTCATCTACAGAAATACCTACTTTTTTACTCCAATACGCAAACATCTCCTCACTAGGAAAAGAAATATAATTTGAATGTTTGCGCAAATCAGCAGAACCGCTCTCAGCGCTAGCACCACCTATCACAGCCTTTACATTGTTAAGCAACACTTGCGCAACATCAACGGGCTGGTCTCCAATACTACCCCCCAATCCATCACGAGGATTAAATTTAAAATGAACTCTGCCGTTTGCCTTACTTTCCTTGCAAAAAGCGTATTTATCACTGATGTCAAATAGCGTTACACGCGACAAAGCCATGGTGGATCTTGCGCTATCATTAGCCGAATTATCCGACTCTACGCTGTCTTTTCTGTCTCCATCATTACTGCGTGCAGTAAGCAAAGTAGTAATATTAACATCTTGACGACTCGCATCTTCAGTTGAAGTTGCGACAGATGATAAGGCCGCACCGGCTGCACCGGTAGATCTAACATCTGGAGAAAATACAGAAGCTATTCTTGAAAGGAGTGGGATGTTTTTTTTGCTCATATGATCATTAAATTCCCATGCTCTCTCGCAAGAACACGTACATTATTTAGCTTACCAAAGAGCTGAAATACTGTCTCGATTCAGTCAAAACCAACGAGCAATTTTTCACTTCTGTAGTAGCATTTTTTTAAATATGACTCGAGCAACTTCTTAATAAAACTTAAATAGAAAAACTACACAGGGGTAAGTTGCAGATCAACGGACAGCTCTAAAAACCTTCACGACAAAATTTAACCTAAACACTGAGAGCCTTGGGAGAGTCAGCTTGTTGATCAACTTTTTTTCGTCAAGCCTCAATAATATTTCACCAAAATAAAATCTGAAGACGTTACAAAATTCCAACTCGCAAAACCTCAATCTACAACATCTCGCCGATCTTTTTCGTCTTCAGAATTTCGCGCGCTTTGGCGTATTTATCGTCGTGCCAGAAAATCATGCAACCATTACAACCCTTGCCACAACAGCCTTCTTGACCGATACGCGGAGTGCGCGGAGAAGTTTGTTCGTCGCCAACTGCAAGCGCCGCAAAATATTTTTTACGCTTAGTTTCATATTTTTCTTCACGCACCTCACCAGCTTCTAACTGGTGCGAAAGTTGACGTGATTCCACTTTCAACTTTTCCGATTCGACATTGCTTTTTTCTTTGCGAATCAAAGAAAGTGGCGGCAAAAGTTCTTTGATTTTTTCTTTACTGAATAAATGAAAATCCGCCGCCGGAATTTTAAAGAGTGGCCTTTGACCAGCGTGAAGCTTGTCTGAAATTGCATCGTCAAAATAGCCGTTCGCATTCGTTTTTATTTTCTTAAATTCATAAATGCGCAACAAAATCGGCTCACGTTGATGAGGCGATAAAAATTCCAACACATCGCCCGCATCCATGCGGTTCTTACCTTCAACGATCATGTCGTCACCATCCCAATCAACAATTCGCGCCGCATATTCGTAAAAAGAAGTCGAGCCCGTGCTTTCGTAATCATGCGCCAAGTTAGTTAGGCGGCCGTCGTGGAAGGCCAGAGTGTAACCGCGATTAGCAACGGCATTGATCTCATCCATGTAATCATCCGCATTCCAACTTTCGGGATTAGCCATGTAATCATCAATCGCAGCGCGGTAAACGCGAGCAACAGAGCCCGCGTAAAATTCAGTTTTGTTACGACCTTCAACCTTGAATGAATCAAGACCCATCTTGATGTATTCGTCGAGCTTCGGCAGCAGACAAAGATCTTTTGAATTCAAAATGTAAGAGCCGTGAACATCTTCCTCGAAAGGCAGCAACTGGCCCGGACGCACTTCTTCTTCCAAAAAGAAATCGAACATTTCTTTATTACTTTCGTTGATTTCGATTTCGTGTTCCGTGTTGTCTTTGAGTTTTATTTTTAATTTGTAACCCCATCTGCAACTATGCGCACAGCTGCCCTGATTGGCTCCGCGCTCCGCCAAGAAATTCGAAAGCAAACATCTGCCCGAGTAAGTCATGCAGAGCGAGCCATGAATAAAAGTTTCAATTTTGATGTTCGGACATTTTTCGCGAATGGTCGCGAGCTCGTCAAATGCTACTTCGCGCGCCATCACCACCAAACTCGCGCCCTGCTTTTCCCAGAAATCAACTGTGAGCCAAGAGCAAACATTGGCTTGCGTCGAGATATGCAGCTCAAGCTCTGGCGCCCGTTCTTTCACGAATTGAAAAACTCCGGGATCAGAAACAATC
>CANDYP010000021.1 GCA_947425005.1 Rickettsiales bacterium
GACTACCACGTCAACATCTTTAGAGCGTATTTAGGCAAAAGCATTTTAGCCGGTTCCGGTAAAATCATCGACTCCGAAACCGGTAAAATAATCGCTGACGAAACCGGTAAAATCATCGAAGCAAAAGAGTGATGACATCATCAATTACTACGAATCACCACTTCTACCAAATCGAAAAACTCTTCATTATTTTTACGATCACTAGTTTTTTATTTACTCAATCAACTCAGTTACTAATCCCGATTTTTACACATCACCCTGTCCCAACCATTGATTCCTCTACATCCACAAAAACTTCTAATTCTCGCAGCGCCGCGAGAATTCAAAAAACCAATCTCAAATCCTTACAAGTCTTAAATCGCGCCAAACAGCTTCATGATCAGGGTCAGTTGAAAGAGGAGGCAAAGAAGAATTTGGGTGGGACGGCTAAACTTTACGGCGAAGCTGCTCAAACCGTCAGGGAAGTTGCTGAAGACAAACTCGGAGTTGCGGGAACAATGAACTGACCCCCTTTTTTAAACAATCCAACCCTCTCCAACTGCGAATAAAATCTAGTGTCCGCGCGTCACGGAAAATTGGGCAAAAAAAAAGGCTCTTTCAGTTTTTGCTGAAAGAGCCCAGGTGCTAACACGCTTTGATGCGTTTGCATGGTGGTGGTCGGTGGTTTCATCTTTTTGGTGAGCAGCGTTTTGAATTACTTTGTCATTCGAAAAAGTAATGTGTGAGTCATTTTTTACATTACTCTTTTCAACTAACAAGAAATATTTTTGACGCCAAAGAAAAAAAATTGTGAAATGGATTTAACTTCTTGATTCGAAGTAAGTGTCTTCCTAATTTCTTTTGTGGATCAAAATCTCATCCACAACAATATTTTCAAAGCAGCTTTATCCCTTTGTTAGAAGGGTTTGAGGAAGGTAAAACGAATTGGGGTGACCCAAGCTTCCTTCCGCTAATTTTCCTAAGAACCTGTTCCAAATCTCTACCTGCAACGGCCGTAAATGGCGGATTTCCTGCGCTCCGCTGCTCACGTACCTTAAGTACGCTGAGCTGCGGTGCTCGCAAATCCACCATTTCCGACTCGTCGCAGCGAGATTTAGTACAGGCTCCAAATTAAAAAAGTTGTTACGATCCAAATGCTCAAAAACTTTTTAAAACAGATTAGGCAGGAAAAAGGAATCAAGCAGGCTGATTTGGCAAGAAAGGCCGGCTTGTTTAAGCAAAACATTTCTGACTTTGAGAAGGGAAAACAAGGCTTCTCCAAAGAAAGTTTAGACAAAATATCCGCAGTTCTTGATGTCAGCGTAAACCACATTTTGACTGGCGAATCCGACGAAAGTATCGATAAAAAATCCAGAGCAAGATTAGAGAAAGCCATGACCCTAGCGGGGTTCCGCGTTGATCTGGGGAAAGAAATGACAATCAAAATTGCTGCAGAAATCTTCAATTTGTTAACAGCGATTGACTCTTTCAAAAGCAGCGGCGAGAAAAAGAAATTTTTGAATTCGTTAGAATCAAAATACATCACCGGGTTGGCCGCGCAGTGCCTATTAAATTCTAAAAAAAATGCCTCAAAAAAATAAACAGAATCAGCGGGAAATATTGAAAGAGCTGGAAGTGATTTACGACAATCGCTTCAAGTGGGTTCAAGCTGGAAAAAAATTGCGGGAAGGCTTCTCGGAGGCTTTGGTAGAAAATTTGAAGATGAGCAAACTTCTGAAAATTTGTATTGTCGCCAATGTAGGTATTTGGCTGTCGTTTTTACTAATCACTTACCACATTTTTGGTTTATGAATTCTAAGAAATACGTTCTCTACGTTGAAGATGAGGAAGTTCAGGCCAAGCTTTTTGAGAAAATTATTGGCGACGAAATCAAGCCTTACGGTTACAAAATTGTTGTCGTAAATAATGGCAAAGATGCAGCCGAATTTTTGTTTGGAAAAGGCGGTAAAGTGAAAGTCTCAAGAGGCGATGTGGGCTTGATATTGCTGGATTTATCCATGTACGACATTTCGGGATTTCAGCTAATAGAAGACATCACCAAATCAGATTTGGCAATTCCGGTCGCTGTTCTTACGAGTCACGAAGATCACAAAATTGAGAAAGAGGCAAAAAAATTGGGAGCCTCAGACTATTTCATCAAAGGTAAAGATTTGGCTGAATTGGAAAGGCTGAAGAAATTTATCATCAAAAATATACCCAAACAACCTTTCGACACCGACTTATGACGAAGAATTTTTGAGGAAAAATCACGACGGAGAATGTAAGCTGTACCAAGTGGTACAGCGTCATTCTCCGAGTGAATTTTTACCAAAAAGGCGAAGTCAGAAGTCGGTGTCGAAAGGTTGTTTGGGTATATTCAATAGCTAAAGAGCGCAATTTACTCGCAACGATTATTCCCGCAAAGTGGCGCCGTAGAATTTGGCGGCGGCATCGATGATTTTTTTGGAGATGGAGTCGATTTCGTCAGAGGTTAAAGTTTTTTCAACTGGTTGAATTTTTACGCGCAGCGCCACGGATTTCCTGTCTTCTTGGATGTTTTTGCCGGCGAAGATGTCGAAAATTATTACTTCTTTTATTAAATTTTTGTCGCAGTTCAGCACCGTTTTGATGAGGTCGCCGACCGCTTGGTCCTTGTTTACTAAAAAGGCGAAGTCGCGTTCGACTAGTTGCAAATCGTTGGCGTTGAAGGCTTTGCGTGAAGTTGGTTTTTGGGTTTGTGGCAAAGTGTCGACGAAGATTTCAAAAATATTTACGCGGTTTTTAAGATCGAATTTTTTGGCGATTTGGGGGTGGAGTTCGCCGAAATATCCCACCAAATTTTTACCCAGTTTTAGCGAAGCGAAGCGGTGAGGGTGGTAGTATTTCGGGGCTTCGGAGATGTTCATTTGCAGGCTTTCAGCGCGCAGGCCGAAAATTTCAATTACGTCGAGAAAATCTTTTTTTACGTCGAAGATGTCGAAGTCACGCTCGTCGTGGTAATGGTTTTGTTCTTTGTTTTTACCGGCGCGCAGGCCTGAGATCATTGACTTCTGGCCGTCAGCAAGAAAAACATTTCCGATTTCAAAAAGGGCGAGATCGGCAAAATTCCTCAAACAATTTTTGCGGTAAGATTCAAGCAAGCCCATCACCAGATTAGGGCGCATGTGGCTTAACTCGATGCTGATCGGATTTTTTAAAATTAATTTTTCGTTTTTTTCGGCAAAAATTTCGACCAAATTGGAATCAACGAAGGACCAGTTGATGGTTTCAAGCATACCCTCTGAAGCCAGGTGGGATCTGACTTTGTGCAAAATATTCAGCGGCGCTTTTTCGCCGATATTTTGCGGCAGAGCGGTTTTAGAAATTTTGTCGTAGCCGAAAATTCGCACTACTTCTTCGACTAAATCTTCGGCGCCATGCATGTCGTGGCGGTGGGATGGGACGGTGACGGAGAATTTATTTTCGGAAAGTTTTTCGAGTTCAAAACCTAAATCCAACAAAATCTGCGAAGCCTGATCTGGTGTCACTTCTACGCCGATTAATTTTTTGATTTTTGCCAAATCAAATTCAACTTTTTTGGCAACAGATTTGGCGCCAACAAGTTTAGTTTCGCTGATTTCGCCGCCGCAAATTTCTAAAATTAATTGCGTCGCTAAATCGATTCCGCTTTCGCAAGTGTTTTCGTCGACGCCGCGCTCGAAGCGGAATCTGGCGTCGGACAGAATATTTAATTTACGGCCGGCGTAAGCAATTGCGGATGGGGCGAAAAAGGCGGATTCGAGCAAGATTTCGGAAGTTTCTAAATCGCAGGACGAGCTTGCCGAGCCAATGATGCCAGCGATTCCGACTGGTTTTTTACTGTCGGCAATGAGCAGAATTTTTTCGTCTAAAATAAATTCGTCATTTTTTAGTGAGGTGAATTTTTCGCCGTTAGTGGCGAAGCGAATAGCGATTGCGCCGTCGATTTTGTTGGCGTCGTAAGCGTGCATCGGGCGGTTTAAAACCAGCATTACGTAGTTAGTGATGTCGACGATTGCGGAGATCGAGTTAAGGCCAAGTGCGCTTAATTTTTCTTTCAACCATTTTGGCGATTCGCAATTTTTGACATTTTTTAAATAGCGGAAAGCGGCGTAGGTGCAGGCGTCAAAGGCTTCGTTTTTGACTTCAATGGGACAAGGAAATTCTCCGGCGATTTTTTTGATTGCGGGATTTTTTAAAGTGCCGATGCCGGTGGCGGCAAGGTCGCGGGCGATGCCGAAAATTCCCAAACAGTCACCGCGATTTGGAGTGACGTTGATTTCGATTACGGCGTCATTAAGCGCGAAGACCTCGGTGATTTTGCTGCCCACTTCCCATTTTTCTTCGATTTCAACAATGCCCTCATCGTCAGAGCCCAAGCCTAATTCACGCTTGGAGCACAACATGCCGTTGCTTTCAACGCCGGCGATTTTGGCTTTTTTAATCACCATTTGATTGGCGGGAATAACCGATCCGATTGGGGCGTAAGCAACTTTCAAGCCGGTGCGGGCGTTGGGCGCGCCACAGATAATTTGTAGTGGAGTGGCTGAATCTACGGTGGCGACTTGGCAGATTTTTAGTTTGGTAGAATTTTCGTGAGGCTGCGCGTCGATGATTTTGGCGACGGAAAATGGTGCGAGGATTTTGGCTTTGTCTTCGACTGATTCAATTTCGAGGCCAATGCTAGTAAGCTTGGAACAGATTTCTTCGAGAGTGGCAGCAGTGTCGAGATATTCTTTAAGCCAGGAGAGAGTGAGTTTCATGAGGTTTTTGATGTGTTTACAGTCTCGGTCTAAGCCCCCCTGACAAGGGGGGTAGGGGGGTTTCTCGTCAAAAATTCAGAATTAATTTGAGCACGAGTTTAATCTGAATTTTGACGAGAAACCCCCCTACCCCCCTTGTCAGGGGGGCTTAGACTGAGAGCTATTAGATAACTTTGCTTAGATCTTGAGTGGCGTGGGACAGCACAGCTTCACTTTGTTTCTCATCCAAATTCGTCACGCTATTTTCAACTGCCTGTAGTGCCGAAGCGATGATTTGATTTTTGATTTTGCGCATGGCTTCCATTTGTTCTTGTTCGATTCTAGCGAAGGCCGCAGCGGTTTTTTTAGCGACTTCATCTTCAACGCTTTTTTGCGCATCAGCCAAAAATCTTTGCGCTTCTAGTTCGGCGTCTTTGATTAATTTTTGGGAATAATTCAGAGATTCTTGATTGTATTTTTCAGCGCTGGCCAAAAGTTTTATGGCTCTTTCCTTCATTTCTTTGGCGGCCAAAATTTCTTCGGCGATGGCTTTTGATTTATCGTCCAGAGATTTGGTGATGCTGGTTCTGGCTAGTTTAATGATGAGGGTGATGAAGGCGGCAAAGGCGATCGCTAACCAAAATTTTTCGTTGAACATTTTTTTCTGAAATAAATTTGTAACTTAGTTGCTAAGCAATTTTTTTGTGATTTGTCCGGTAAGATTTTTAATCGCCACTTCGCTTTGAGTGCGGGATTGCTCGATTAAATTAGCAAGTTCTTGAAAAGATTTTTGGGTGGATTGATCGAGCTTTTCTTTGAGGTCTTCAATCATTTTTTCTCGGGTTTGAGTGGCGAATTTGGCGGCTTCTTCAAGTTTAGTTTGGTATTTGTGATTGGCGTCTTTTCGTAGTTCTGAGGCTTTGTGTTGAAGTTTGTGAATCTGGTCATCTAAGGCGGCGGCTGAAGAGAGATCGGCATCAATGATATTTTTTCTGCTTTTAAGAATGGCAGAAATTCTTGGTAAAATTATGCGGCTGCTGCAGAAATAAAGTGCGGCGAAGCAAAGTAGGAACCAGAAAATTTGTGAGCTGTAGGTGGTTAAATCTAACTGAGGCATTTGGTTAGTGTTTAGTTGTTAGTGCTTAGTGCTTAGTTGTTGGCGCTTAGAACGGTAAGTGTAAACTAACAACTAAGCACCAACAACTAACAACTTAAGTGTGATTAAGAGAACAAGATCAAGAAGGCCAAAAGTACCGCGAAGATACCCATTGCTTCGGCAAGACCGGCGGCGATGTAGATGTATTTTTCAAGCTTAGGAGCGGCAGAAGGGTTTCTGGCGATGCTGTTGAAAAAAGATCCGAAGATGTTGCCAATCGCAAGAGCGGCACCAGCCATGCCCAAAGTGCAAAGGCCAACACCGATGTATTTAAAAGCTTCAAAATTACTAACGACTACTTCTTCCATTTTTTACCTATTTTTTAGTTGATGTCCGCTTAACAACCCATTGATCGGGAAATTATTTGGCTTTGCAGACGTGTGGGCCAAATTCTTAGTGCTCTCTTGTGGTTTCGCCGATGTAGGCGCAGACCAAAATTGCGAAAATGTAAGCTTGAAGCACGGCGACAAAAAGCTCGAAGCCGGTCATGACAACGCTGAATAAAAAGGGCAGGGTTCCAAAAATTACGCCGAGAGAAATGATGAAGCCGGCGACAACTTTAAGTAAAACGTGGCCTGCGACCATGTTGGCGAAAAGACGCACTGAGAGAGTGATGGGACGAATCAGGAAAGAGAAAAGCTCGATGGCAAAAATTAGTGGGGCCATCCATCCGGGTACGCCGCTGGGCAAAAACATGTGGAGAAATCCGCCAATGCCGTTGCGGTAAATTGCAAAAATTGTGATGGTGAAAAAGGCGATCATCGCCAGAGAAATGGTGACAGCGATTTGGCTGGTGGCAGTGAAGCTGTAAGGCGTGAGGCCAAACATGTTACACAGCAAAATGAAAGTGAAGAGACTGAAAACTAGTGGAAAAAATTTAGTGCCTTCGTCGCCAATTGTGCCTTTGATGATGTCGAAAACGAAGTTGTAAATTGATTCAGCAACGACCTGAAATCTTGAAGGAATCAAAGATTTTTTTCTGGTGGAAAAAAGCATGAAGGCGATGACTGCGATGGTGGCGATTACCATGTAAAGAGCGGAATTTGTAAAACTAATGTCGATGCCGCCGATGTTTAAATCGAAAATTTTGTGAACTTCGAATTGCGCCAGAGGATTGTGTTTTTCGTGACCTGATCCGGACATGTTTTAGAAATTTGTTGGATTTTTTAAAAATTCTTCGTGATCTTTCGCGAATGCAAAAGTTGAGATATGAAACGTGACGCGAGCGCGATTGCTATTGCTCTAAAGCTGCTTCAAAAAAGAGCGGGCAAAATATTTTCCGACCCAAAAAAGTCAAGTTATGAAATCGATCAAATATTTTTTATACCCAAACAACCTGAAGATACCGACTTCTGACGAAGCATTTTTGAGGAAAAATCACGACGGAGAATGTAAGTCGTACCAAGTGGTACGGCGTCATTCTCCGAGCGAATTTTTACAAAAAAGACGAAGTAAAAATTTGGTATTTTCGGGTTTTGTAGGTATATTGTGCGTTTTTCTTTCTTGCGATCTTTCGGCGCAAGAACTGCAGGCGAAATTTCAAGATTGGAATGTTTTTAAAGCAGAAAGAGGAGATCGCGTGGTATGCTATGTGGCGTCTACTCCGATCAAGCGCGATGGCAGTTACGATAAAAGAGGTGAGCCCTATTTTTTAATCACAAATATTGTTAATGATGCTGATGAAGTCAGCGCTTCATCGGGCTTTATTTACAAAAAAAAATCGGATGTTGAAGTGTCTTTCGGGTCAAAAAAATTCTACCTCTTCCCCTACATGTCAGTGGCTTGGGCTAATGACAAAAATGAGGATATCGACATCATTAAAGAGATGCAAAAAGTTGAAGAATTTGTTGTGACTGGCGTGACTCGCGACGGCAAAAATTCCAACGACACTTATTCTCTGATCGGCTTCTCTCAGGCTTATGCCAAGATGAAAGAAGTTTGCGCTGACATCAAATAACCCCCCTCTCATTTTTTTCATGCTGGAATTTTTAACCGGATTATTAATCGCAACCAAAAAAGCCTCGCCGGTTTTATTGACGATTTTTGTGGTGGTTTTTTGTGCCATTATTTTGATGCGCGTGATCCTGACTTTCTTAGTTGAGCGTGCCTACAAAAAGTTGGCCAAAAAGATGAAGGGCAAAAAATTCTTTCCCGTCAAAAAGAAAAAATATTTGAAAGAAGACGAAGAATTGTTGCGCAAAAAAACGGCGGAACTTCCACGCGCCCATTCAGAAGTTAAGGCGGAAATGAGGGCGAAGCAAGGCAGAGAGTCGAGCGGCAGTTACGAGATTATTGCGTCGGAAGAAAAAGAGCGGGACAGAAAAGAGCTAAATGAAATCAATATTGTGGACATTGTGAAGCCGGTGGGCTTTTGGACCTCGATGATTTTGGGTCAGAAGTTGACGTATTTAATCAACTCGGCGCAGATGATTAATAAGCGTGGCGACAAAGGTTTTTGGGCGAGCATGATCGAGGCCAAAGAGCGTGTAGCCGGCAAACAACACAGTCGAGGCCGCTAAACCCACTCTGAGTCCCGCTGCGATGAGCCAGAAAGGACTAATTTACTGCGCTCCGTTGCTCACGTACCTTAAGTACGCTACGCTACGGTGCTCGCAAATCAGCCCTTTCTGACTCATCGCAACGAGACTCAGAGCGGGTTTCGGGAGTCCCGCTGTGACGAGTTAGAGAGGACTAATTTACTGCGCTCCGTTGCTCACGTACCTTAAGTACGCTACGCTACGGTGCTCGCAAATCAGTCCTTTCTGACTCATCGCAACGAGACTCAGAGCGGGTTATTGGGAGTCTTTGCCACCTAAATTCAGAACTTAATTTAACTTAAATTTTTTAATCAATGCTTCCGCAACTAACAGAAATCACAAATAAAATTGCCGAATATTCAGACAGAAAATTGGCGAAATTTTCTGAACAAGATTTCAATTCGGTAAGGGCGTTAATTGCCAGTTACGTAGATGAATTGGTTACAAAAATTAGTACGGAAGATGGGGTTAATATTCTGTCAGAATCGCGAAATAATATTTTACACATCGCGGCTAAATTTGGCGATGTTGAGCAAATGAAAAGGGTTGTTGAATTCGTTAATAAAATTCTTGAGACCTATGTTGGCATGGATGCCTCAGCCGTAGATACCAAAGATGTAAAATATTACGTTAATTTGCGGGACGAGAACTTTTTTACCCCACTACATTACGCTGCAAAAAATGGTTGGGTAGATGCGGTGATTTTTCTCTTGGAATGTGGTGCAGAAAAAAATCCCAAAGCTTCTCCAAAGGATCGCGAATGGATGCCGATTCATTACGCTGCAAAAGGTGGTCATTTAGAGGTAGTTAAAACTTTGCTGAGCGCCGGAATTGATAAAGAAATCAAAACATCATTTGGCTTGACGCCTCTTGTTATTGCTGCGGAATTTGGTCACACAGATTTGTTACAGTTTTTGATTGGCGTAGGAGCGAATAAAAATGTCAAAACAACTGCAGAAAATCACAGCATGACGGCATTGCACTACGGAGCTGTTGGTGGTTATTCGGATGTGGTTTTGTTGCTGATGAAAGAGGGGGTCGACAAGGAGGTCAAAACATCTTCCGGATTAACAGCGCTACATTTCGCGGTGAGCGCTGGTAATATTAATGTTGCCGAAATTTTGTTAATAAATGGCGCGGATATTTTTGACAAAACCAATTCGGGTCACAACGCTTTGCACGTTGCTGCGAGTAAAGGTCAGGACGAAATGGTGTCGTTCTTATTGCAGTGGGGAATTGATGAGTTGGATATTGCTCTGAGCGTTGCCAAGGCTCATTCCAACAAGGTGATTGTGCAAAAAATAGAGCTCTATCAGAAAGCCATCAAAAATCTTTTTAATTTGAAAAACCTACCTGCTGATTTTGTTGAAGTTCTGAAAAATTTTACCAAGCAAGATGTTCATGAGGCTAAAATTATTTTAGCGGAAGGTGTGTCTTTCAACGGTTACGGGGTCTTCAATTTGAAGCAAGAAGTAGGAATTTTTAGTAAAAGAAGAATGACTTTGTCAAAAGTTGTCGAAGAAAAAAAGTCGCATGATCTATCTGATGCGCTTCACGCTTTGGAAAAAACTATCGGCCTATACAAGGTTTAGTTTTTTCATTTCTTTTTCGATTCTTGCTTTAGCGGCCGGTGACGGCTCAACCAAAGGTAGGCGAATTTCTGCACTGCAAAGCCCCATCAAACTGGCGGCATATTTAATCGGAATTGGATTAGTTTCGCAGAACATCGCGGCGTGAAGATCGGTTAATTTATCCTGTATTTCTAAGGCCGATTTGTAGTCGCCTTGCGCGCAAAATTTTTGTAAATCGCTGACTAATTTTGGTGCGATGTTCGCCGTCACCGAAATCACGCCATTGCCGCCCATGGCATTGAAGCCCACGACTGTCGCATCTTCGCCGGACAGGTAAGAGAATTTTTTCTTGATCAACATGCGCAAAGAAGCGACGCGAGCCAAGTCGCCTGTAGCATCTTTCAGCCCTACGATATTTTTCAACTCTGCGATGCGGGCCAAATTTTCGTCAGAAATATTAATGACGGAGCGGCCCGGAATATTGTAAACAATCAGCGGAATGCCGCATTCATTCAGCGCTTTGAAGTGCTGATACACGCCTTCTGGCGTTGGTTTGTTGTAGTAAGGAGCCACGATTAAACAAGAATCAGCGCCAATTTCTTTGGCGTGATTGGTCATTAAAATGGCCTCGGCAGTAGAGTTGGAACCGGTGCCAGCCATCACTTTAATTCTTCTATTTGAGATCTTAACGCAGAGATCAATTACCAAATTATGCTCTTCATGAGTCAGGGTTGGAGACTCGCCAGTTGTGCCGCAAGGGATCACTCCATCGACACCGTTTTGGATCTGATATTCAACTAATTTTTCCAGAGATTTTTCATCAATTTTGCCATTTTTAAAAGGCGTAACAAGTGCCGTGAATGTTTCTGTCGTCATGCGAATTTTAAATTGATTTTATCTCGAGCGAAAATATTTTGCGGGAGGTTCTTCAGATAGGTTCTCGGAAAAAAATTAGTCAGCTCCTCTTTAAAACACAATCAACAAATCAGGCAAAATAATGAGTGGTAATGAAACCCTTTCAAGGGCTGTTAATGCTGTTTCCAGCGCGGATATGTTGTCAGCACAATATTTGCCAATTTTATTGTTTTTGGCCGTCGCAATTATCCTCTCTTGCGTGATTTTAGTGATCCCATTTATCGTGGCAAAATCAAAGCCTGATCACGAAAAACTTTCGCAATATGAATGTGGTTTTGAAGGTGAAGGAAGGGTGCGTAGTGAATTCAATGTGCAGTTTTATTTAGTCGCAATTCTCTTCATAATTTTCGATTTAGAAATTGCCTTTTTATTTCCTTGGGCAGTCTCTCTAAAAAAAATTGGCATTTTCGGATTTTGGTCAATGATGGTGTTCTTGATCTTACTCACAGTCGGTTTCATCTACGAATGGAAACGCGGCGCACTCGAATGGAAATAGCCCCTCATCATTTTAAATCTAAATTTACGAACTTTTAAAATGACTAATCTTAATCTTAGCCCTCTCAATCAAGACGCACTTCTCAGCCAAGTTACGGATGAAGTTTCTGACCGCGGTTTCGTAGTTGCAAAACTTGATCAGCTGGTGAATTGGGCCAGAACCGGCTCACTGTGGCCCATGACTTTTGGCCTTGCTTGTTGTGCTGTTGAAATGATGCAAACTGCCGCAAGTCGTTACGATCTTGACCGCTTCGGAATGGTCTTCCGCCCGTCTCCGCGCCAGTCCGACGTGATGATTGTGGCGGGCACTCTCACCAATAAAATGGCCCCGGCGCTGCGCAAAGTTTACGATCAAATGGCCGAACCACGTTACGTAATTTCAATGGGAAGCTGCGCCAATGGCGGTGGCTACTACCATTATTCTTACTCAGTTGTGAGAGGTTGCGATCGCATCGTTCCGGTTGATGTCTACGTGCCGGGATGTCCTCCAACTGCAGAGGCTCTGCTTTACGGCGTTATGCTCCTCCAAAGAAAAATCTCCAGAACCGGAAAATTTAATCGTTAAAAAAGCGGTATACTCATTCAATTCATGACCTTCAATGATTCAGAATCTTCAAGCGCAAGCCGATTACATCAAAAATAATTTCGAAGGCGTAACAGTTGTCGAGCCAATCAATCACGGCAATCTCATCATTTATTCCCCCTCAGAAAATATCGTAAATTTCCTCAAATTTTTGCGCGACGATCAAAATTTATCTTTCAAACTTTTGCTTGATGTTTTTGGCGCTGATCTGCTGGGCATTAGAACCCCACGCTTCGAGGTGATCTACAATCTTTTAAGTCTGAAGCTAAATAATCGCATCACCGTAAAAGTTGCGCTGAATGAGGGCGAAAAAGTTGCAACTGCAACGCAAGTTTTCAGCTCAGCCGGCTGGTTTGAGCGCGAAGCCTTCGACATGTACGGCATTGTTTTTTCGGGCCATCCTGATCTACGCCGCATCTTGACTGACTACGGTTTCGAAGGTCATCCATTACGTAAAGATTTTCCGCTGACAGGCTACAAAGAAGTGCGCTACGATGAGCAGCAAAAAAAAGTCATTTACGAGCCAGTGAAGTTGATGCAAGAATTCCGAAATTTTGATTTTGAAATGCCTTGGGAAGGTAATCTTGAAGGGGCTAGACACGCCATGTCAGACAATAATAAAAATAAATCTTAAATTTTATGAGCGACATTCTTCACAAAATCGAAGCATCTTTTAAGGCGTCTTTAAAAGGCGAAGAGACCATAAATAATCTCATTCGTTGGTGGGGAATTATCGGTTATTTGGTGGTGTTTTTTGTCGTGAATAAAGTGATTAAATTGGTTCACGTGCATTTTATCGTAGTAATCATTTCAGCGCTCGTGATCTGCTATTTCTCGTGGCACATCTACGCTTTAAAAAAATGTTCACCAAAAAAGATCAAGCTCAGCAAAGAAGAAAAGCAAAAAATCAGCGAAGAAAACCGCAAAGAATTGGGCAAAAAAATAGCGAGAAAATTATTCCTTCAAGAGTCGATTACCAAATGGAATCCCGTGTTGGTGTCGATGGTAATTGACGCCTACTGCATCGCGCAGTTTGTCGGATATGTGGTGGATTAGTTTGGGTTTCTCGTCACAAACTCAATTCCAAAAAACTTCCCGCCAAATAAAGCGAGCCACATACCAGCACCAAAGCCTCTTCCTCAGATTCTTTCAGCAATAAAATCTCCTCAAACGCCGCGTCAAAATTCCTCTTCCACATCGATTTTATCCCGAGCTCTTTGGCAATTACTGCAATGTCTTGCGCCTGACGTGACTTCGGCTCATCGGGGATGGTCAGTGCAATTAAGTGGTCAATATTTGCAGCAATTTTCTGCAAAAAACCTGCACAATTTTTGTCTTCCAACATCGAAAAAATTACAAAAATCCTTTTACCTTTTTGAGATTTAAGAAATTTCTCAATCGTCGCAGCGCCTTGCAAATTGTGGCTTCCGTCCAAATACAAATCACAATTCTTGGGCAAGAGTTCGAAAAATTTTCCTGACTCAATTTTTTGTAATCGCGCCGGCCAAAAGGTTTTGCTCAAAGCTGCTTTGATGTGATTCTCGCCGATCTTAAATTTCTGCTGCGTCAGTGCTGCGGCAATTGCCGTGCTGGCATTTTCAATTTGATGTTCGCCGGCAAGAGAGGGCAGAGGCAGTGAAATTTTCTGACCCATTCCGGTAAACAAAAATCCGCCTTTTTCTTTTTTAATTTTCCAATCCTGACCAAAGATTTTTGTCGGAGAATTCATCGTGAGCGCTTGATCCTCAATGGTTTGCAGCGCTGAAGGTTTTTGCCGGCCAATAATTACCGGACAATTTTTTTTGATGATCCCAGCTTTTTCAAAAGCAATTTTAGCCAAAGTTTTTCCTAAAAAATCTTCGTGATCAAAAGCGATTGGCGTGATGATCGAACACAAAACTTGCGGCAAAATATTAGTGGCGTCAAGCCGGCCGCCAAGTCCGGTCTCAAGCAGCAGAACATCTGCGGGGACGCGACTAAAAGCCAAAAAAGCGGCGACGGTAATTCCTTCAAAAAAAGTCACTTCAATTGATGGAGATTTTTCGGCCGCCTTTTTGCATTCAAGCAAACATTCATTCAAAAAATTGTCGGAAATTTCCGTGCCGGCTAAAACGATTCTTTCGTTGAAATTGACCAAATGGGGTGAGGTGTAAGTGTGTACCTTGTGGCCACTTTCCGTAAAAATGCTGCGTAAAAAAGAGAGGGTCGAACCCTTGCCGTTAGTGCCGGCGAGGTGAATTGTGGGAGGGATTTTATTCTGTGGATTGTCGAGCCGTGCCAGTAATTCGTAGACTCGCGACAAGCCTAATTCAATGTTGCGGTAGCCTTTAAAATCAGGCCAGATCGGGAATTTCATTTGATCTTTTTGTCCGGTTTTTTTCCCAAAAAAATTCTGTAAGTGCGGTGGAAATGGTAATTAAATTCGGCGCCTAAAATGAAAATCAAACTGACTAAATAAAAAAACATTAGCGAAATAATCACGCCGGCGAGCGAGCCGTAAACCAAACTAAATTGGTGAAAATTTTCTAAATAAAGTGCAAAAATATGTTCAACTACAATCCAGAGAAGCACTGTCAATATTGATCCGGGGACAGTTTGACTAAATTTTTGCTTAGCGTTGGGCAGGGCGTAATAAAGCAGTGAAGTGGCGCAAGTGAGGAGAGAAAAAACTGCGACGAAGCGAAGGTAATAAAAGTCGTAATCAATTCTTAAGCTGAAAGAAAAACCTTTCTCGGCCTCTTGCAAAATATTCGGCGCGACGACGAAAATAATAATGCCAGTGACGATGATGAAGATGAGAATAAAAAATTCTAAAATGCTGAAGAGGCGCCGCAGAAGGTACGGCGGTGGGTAATGAATGCGGTAAGCGCGATTTAAAATAGTGCGACATCCTTCAACCGACGAAGAGGCTGTCCAAATTACGCCAATGATTGCGAGGGTTAAAAAAGTTTGCGGCGGACCGGAAATAATTTCATTAATGCGAGGCGCTAAGGCATCAGCCATTTCTTTGGGAGCGGCGCTGAGGATTGAGTGAATTACGTTAATTCCCACATGCGACGCGCCAAAAAATCCGATGATTGCAATTAAAAAAATTAGAAAAGGGAAAAGCGAAAGAATGCTTAAGAAAGCTAGGTATCCTGCGTGTTCAACGCCATCTTGTTTGACGGTGTCGTAGATGGAAAGACGGAGGATTTTGAGGGGAATGACGAAATATCTGCGAAAAAAATAATCGAATTTTGAACGATTTTTGGACATTTATTTGGTGGGTTTTAGCAGGATTTTTTGAAGAAGAATCCGTCTAAAATAAATTTCTCGCGTGAGAAGATTTTTTGCGATTCTAACCTTTTGGTTTCAAGGGTGCCGATGATATTGTTACAGCCAAAATTGGCTGCTTGCCATTCGACCCAGCGCATCAGCATCTTGCCGACGCCAATGCCGCGCTTGGCGCGATCAATCATAAAATCTTCGATTTCGATTGCTTTGCCGTGATGTAATTTTCTGATGATGCGAATGCCGATAACGCCGATGCAGCGGTTATCCGGAGTGTTCGCATTTTCAAAAACCCCAGCCATTTTGTAGCCGCGTTGCATCATGTTTAAAATATCTTCAACGTAAGTATCTTGATTGAGATCAGTGTAGATCTGCGTCAGCACAGCTAAAGTATCTAAAATTTCTTCACGATTTTGAACTTCTTTTATTTGCATTTTATTTTTTAATTTGAATATTCCTGCCTTAAGAAGCGGCGCTGGACATGGCTTGGAAGCACTTCTTAAAAATCGCAGATCAAATTACTAATCAACCAAAAACTTATCAATGAAAAATAAAACTACCAAAACTGCTGCGCCAAAAAATGGCAAAATCAAAAAAGTTGTTCTCGCTTATTCGGGCGGTTTGGACACCTCGGTTATTTTGAAATGGTTGAAAGAAACTTACGATTGTGAAGTGGTCACTTTCACTGCTGATTTAGGGCAAGGTGAAGAGCTTGAACCAGCGCGCCTCAAGGCTAAAAAGATGGGAGTGAAAGAAATTTTTATTGAAGATCTGCGCGAAGAATTTGTGCGCGATTACGTGTTTCCAATGTTTCGCGCTAACACTTTGTACGAAGGTGTTTACTTGCTCGGCACCTCAATTGCGCGTCCGTTAATCGCCAAAAGACAAATCGAAATCGCCAAAATGGTTGGTGCGGATGCGGTCGCTCACGGCGCTACCGGCAAGGGAAATGACCAAGTGCGTTTTGAACTCGCGTACTACGCCAACAAGCCCGACATCAAAATCATCGCGCCGTGGAGAGAGTGGGATTTAAATTCGCGCACGAAGCTGATCGACTACGCTGAGAAAAATCAAATCCCGGTGGCAAAAGACAAACGTGGCGAATCGCCTTATTCGGTTGATGCAAATTTGTTGCACACTTCAAGTGAGGGAAAAGTTTTGGAAGATCCAAGCCAGCCAGCTCCGGAATATGTTTACCAAAGAACTGTAAGCCCGGAAGCTGCGCCAGACAAGGCTACATTGATTGAGATCGAATTTAAAAAAGGTGACGCGGTGGGCATTAACGGCAAAAAAATGTCACCCGCTACGATTCTTACAAAATTAAATGAGTTGGGTGGAGCCAATGGAATTGGTCGTCTAGACCTGGTTGAAAATCGTTTCGTCGGAATGAAATCACGCGGCGTTTATGAAACACCAGGTGGAACAATTTTGTTAACCGCTCACCGCGCTGTTGAGTCCATCACTCTAGATCGCGAAGCCGCGCATTTGAAAG
>CANDYP010000022.1 GCA_947425005.1 Rickettsiales bacterium
GGTTGTGAAGTCGGCATGTCCGCCGGCAGCAACACTTTTTACAAAATATTTTACCGCAATAATCGAGTTGATGGCTACAAAATGGCTGGCTCTCCTGAATATAAAACTGGCTGGAGTAACGCCTTTTGGTATTGCTATCGTCACGATTGGGTGAAGCAAAAAAGCTCAATCTGGGGTTCGTATTTTACCGGTTTCAGATAATCACAAGGTAAATGAAAATTTTTCAAAAAATCTTATTAATCGTTTTGCTCACTCAAGGCCTGGTTGCTTGTAGATGGCTGGGGGCAGTTGGTAGCACTTACTTCGCAGGAACTAATTTCAAAATACCTGACGGAACTCCAACTTTTCAAAAAGGCTTTAAAGACGGTTGCTCTACAGTACTTTATGCCCGCGGTAATGACTGGTACCGCTCCCGCTACAAATACCATTATGACACAGCCATGGTCGGTAACACCGAATATCGCTTCGGACACCAACGGGGCTACACTTGGTGTTTCCAAAATATTCTCTCCTCCACTGCTGGTTGGGGTTCGGCGGATAAATTTTTATTTCCGTACCCTCCTGTTTTTGACCCCTCTCCGGGTAACATAAACGCTCAAGGGCTTCTAGGCGATTCTGGCAACGCACCAATGAGCGGCTCCTTATTAGGCGGCCCTGGTGGCGGCATTGACGGATCTTTCAGCGTACTGCAAAAAGGCAACGACGGTATGGGGGTAGGCGGCGGTGGTAGTTACACTGTATTTGGCGGTAATCCTTTGTGGGCCGGCGGCTCTAGCGGACAATTTTTTGGCTGGGAATAAATATGTTTAAAAAAATCTGCACAATTTTTTTGCTTTGCTTTCTAGCAAACTGTTCAACCCCCAATTGGTACAAGCCTTACGGCTACTCTCTCTTCAGTCAAATGCCCAAAGGTGGCACTCCAGGTTTTAGACTGGGCTGGATTCACGGTTGCCAATCGGGGCTCGGCAGTCAATTCGCCGGAGCCTTCTACATGTCGTTTTACACTTGGAGCAGAGATCCTGACATCACTTCAGTTGATCCCAACATCACCAAAATTCGCGCCCGCTACAGAAAAGAATTACGCAATATCAACTGGGACAATCCGAAAGAAGTGCAAAAGAATTTTAGTGATTACAACACGATTTTCTGGGGCGCTCACGCCTTCTGTCGTCACGCCGCTCTCGGCGTTTTACAAACTGCCGACATGAACCCGCCAAATCCCGGCGACGACCGCTACAACATGGGTGGACACAGCATTGGTAACGTTTTCAAGATTACCCGGAGAGACTCGAGATGGGGTAGTACGGGTCTTTGGTAGAGATTTACGGGGATTGAGTTTGGGATGAGAAACCCCCATGACCGGCATGCGCTCATCCCCCTTATCAGAGGGGCTTTTGATCGAGTTCGGGTTAAGCCCCCCTGACAATTACTTTAGCAATTGCAACTCACGCAAAAATTAAAAAATAAGTTTGTGAGTACAAGGGGGGTAGGGGGATTTCTTGAGTCACGCTCAAAACTTTCTTTGATTTTTCGGAGCACGATTCCTAAATTGCGCCCGATTTTTTCACGCTGGATTTCTCAATTTTTCTCAAACAATTCTCCTAGGCAAAATGCTTCTAAAACTAACCGTCTTCCTGCCGCTTTTTGGTTTTTTATTTTCAGGATTCCTTTCCCGCATTTCACCAAAAAATTTCGCCGACAAGTTCGCCCAAATTTTTTCCAGCACCCTTCTAATAATTTCCGCAATCTGCGCCGTCACGCTATTCATCAGCGTTAATAACCACAAAACCAATGAAGTCGTCATGCTAATGAGCTGGATCTCTTCCGGAGACTTCTCGGTTAATTGGTCGCTAAAACTCGACTCCCTCACCGCCAATATGTTGGTCGTCGTCACCGTGGTTTCTAGCTTAGTCCACATCTACTCCACCAGCTACATGCACGAAGACAAGTCGATTGCGCGCTTCATGTCTTACCTGTCGCTTTTCACCTTCTTCATGTTGATCTTGGTCACCGCCGACAATTTTGTGCAGCTCTTCGTGGGCTGGGAAGGCGTCGGCGTCGCCTCTTATTTGTTGATCGGCTTCTGGTTTAAAAAACAATCAGCCAACGCCGCCGCCATCAAAGCTTTCGTGGCCAATCGCGTTGGCGACTTCGGCCTGATCATCGCCATCGCCTTGATTTACGCCACCTTCGGCACCGTCGAATATGCCCCGGTTTTCGCCGAAGTTGGCAATCATTTAAACGACAAGTTCACTCTTTTTGGCAGCGAATTTAGCTCGATTGACGCCATTTGCATTTTGCTTTTCATCGGCGCCATGGGCAAGTCAGCCCAGATCGGGCTTCACGTCTGGCTGGCCGATGCCATGGAAGGCCCGACCCCGGTTTCAGCCTTAATCCACGCCGCCACCATGGTTACTGCCGGCGTATTTTTAGTGGCGCGCTGCTCACCAATTTTTGAATTTTCAGAAATCGCTTTGACGATGGTCACTCTGGTTGGCGCTTCAACCGCCTTATTCGCCGCCACGATCGCCCTCACCCAAAATGACATCAAAAAAATTATCGCTTATTCAACCTGCTCGCAATTGGGCTACATGTTTTTTGCCTGCGGCGTCTCAGCTTATTCGGCCGGAATCTTCCACTTAACCACTCACGCCTTCTTCAAAGCCCTGCTATTCTTGGGCGCCGGCAGCGTCATCCACGCCATGCATCACGAACAAGACATCCAAAAAATGGGTGGCTTGTGGAAAAAAATTCCCATCACTTACGCCATGATGTGGATCGGATCCCTTGCCCTTGCTGGCTTCCCACCCTTCGCCGGATTTTATTCCAAAGATGTAATTTTAGAGGCCGCCTTCATGTCGCATTCACCTTTCGGAAAATTGGCCTATTTCATGGGAATTTCTGCCGCATTTTTGACCGCCTTTTATTCTTGGCGCTTATTGTTTCTAACCTTCCACGGCAAGACTCGCGCCGACAAACACACTTTCGATCATGCTCACGAATCACCGCTAGCCATGCTGATTCCGCTTTTTGTTTTGGCTTTGGGATCAATTGTCGTCGGCTTTCTCGGCGCCAACATTTTTCACATGGTTGCAGCGGAAGGGAACTTTTTTGACGGCGCAATTTTTGTTGCCGAAGGAAAAGCAGAACTGCTCGAAGAAATTCATCACGCACCTTTCTTGGTCAAAATGTCGCCAATGATTGTGGGCGTAGTTGCCATCGCCTTGGCTTACATTTTCTATTTGGTTAAAACTGACTGGCCAAAAAAATTGGCTAGTGCCCTGAAGCCGCTCTACAAGCTCTCGCTTAACAAGTGGTATTTCGACGAAATTTACGAAGCCACTTTGGTGCAACCCATCAAAAAATCCGGCAGCTTTTTGTGGAAAATCATCGACATGAAATTGGTTGACGGCATGCCTAATGGCATTGCCTTTTTGTGCCGAAAATCCGCCGCGCAAGTCAGCAAATTACAAACTGGCTACATCTACAATTACGCCCTCTCAATTGTGCTCGGCATCATAATTCTAACCTTCTTCCTCATCGCCTCCTTCAAACAATTGATGGTATTCTAATTGACGGATCACAAAAAATTGCGGGACTGCCTTGGACTCTTTACCACCGGCATCGTCATTGCCTGTGCCCGCAAAAAAAATTTTCTCGCCGAGAAAATCGACGCCGAGAAAATTCTGCACAATAAAATTTTTTCCGAAAAAGTTTTGAACAGTAAGTTACTAAGCGAAACCGCTTTGGGGAAAAGTTTGCTGCAAAAATTAAAAGAAATATTCGCCGCCGAATTTTTCGGCATGACCATCAATTCGTTTTCCTCAGTATCCCTAAACCCGCCTTTGATTTCATTCTGCATCGACAATGCGTCTGCCAATCTGGCTCTTTTCAAAAAGAATAAATATTTTTCGCTCAATATTTTAAGCGAGACTCAACAAGAGTTAGCCGGCGGTTTTGCCACTCCGAAAAACAGCAAAAAATGGGGAATCGAACCTTATTCTTTAGGCCAAAACGGCAATCCGATTTTCAAAAATTCTTTGGGATTTTTTGAATGTAAGAAGCACAAGATTATTAAAGTGGGGGATCACCATGTGGTGATTGGGGAGGTAGTTGATTTTGCGAAGATGAGTGACGGGGAGCCGCTGCTGTATTGTCAGGGGAAGTATCGGAAGTTTTAACTGGTCCTGCCGTCGGTTGAGCGGAGTCGAAACCTCGCGAGATTGGCCGCTAAAAATATAGAGATAAGCTCACGAGGTTTCGACTCCGCTCAACCGACGGCAGGGGATGGTTTCTCCTTAACTACGCATCCTGCAAGAAACTCTTCAGTAATTTCGATCTCTTAGGATGTTGTAATTTCTTCAAAGCTTTGGCTTCAATTTGTCGGATCCGCTCACGAGTAACTGAAAATTGTTTACCCACTTCTTCTAAAGTGTGATCGGTCACCATGCCAATACCAAAGCGCATGCGCAACACCCTTTCTTCGCGAGGAGTTAGCGATGACAACATCTGGGCAGTCACTTCTTTCAACTTAGAATGCGATGCTGCATCAAAAGGCATTACCGCACTTTTATCTTCGATGAAGTCGCCAAGGATACTGTCTTCATCATCACCCGAAACCGGCGCTTCAAGGCTGACCGGGTCTTTCGAGGTTCTTAAAACTTTTCTAACTTTATCCACCGGCATTAAAAGCTTGTCGGCGATTTCTTGAGCGTCCGGCGTTCTGCCTAATTCTTGCGTAAGTTGACGGGAAGTTTTGACGATTTTGTTAATGGTTTCCACCATGTGGATTGGGATACGAATAGTGCGCGATTGGTCAGCGATGGCGCGAGTGATGGCCTGTCTAATCCACCAAGTAGCGTAAGTGGAGAATTTGTAGCCACGGCGATATTCAAATTTATCGACGGCGCGCATCAAGCCGATATTGCCTTCCTGGATCAAATCCAAAAATTGCAAACCGCGATTGGTGTATTTTTTAGCAATCGAAACTACGAGACGAAGATTGGCTTCGATCATTTCTTTTTTGGCTTTCAGCTCTTCATTTTGGCTTCTTCTAACCACATTAATTAGAGCTTTAAAATCAGGCAAATTCAGACCCATGATTTTGGTCAGCTTCAAAATTCTAGCTTGGATTTCTTTAATTTTTTCTGCTTCTGCTGTGTAAAAATTATTCCATCTTCTTTCTTTGATTGCCGAGATTTTTTCGATCCATTTTACGCCATCTTCCAGCCCGGCGTAATTCTTCAAAAAGTCAGTTTTATCAACGCTGTGCTGTTGCGAAAGACGCAGCATTTCAACTTCAATGCTGATCAATTTGGCGTGAGCTTCAAAAAGCTGATCCACCAAAGCTTTAATCAACGAATCGTTAAAACTTACTTCCAGAGAAAGTTTCATGAAATCAGCTTTCAGCTTTTGCACGTCTTTGTCGGCTTCAATTTGAGCGCGAGTTTTGTCGGCAGTTTTGTCGAGAATTTTTTGACAAACATGGGCGATTTTTTGGAAGAGATCCAACATTTTTGGCATCAAAATTCGCTCCATCGAAACGAACGACACCACACTTTCATCGATTTCTTCAAGCTCTTCATCTTCAAATAAAGACTCTCCTTCAGCTGCAGCGTCAACCTGTTCGTTGATGATTGCGGTTACGTCTTCTTCACTAGTCGCAGCTTGCTGAGCTTCTTGCAATTCCGCCGCTTGTCTTTCGCTATTTTTGATAATTTCTTCGAGCTCGGAATTGTAAGTCTCGTCAATTCTAATGATGTCGCGCAGCAAAATGGTGCCGCCGGAAAGGCCGTTATACCATTCGATAAAATGCTTCATGATCATCGGGCTTTGGTAAAGCGCCTGCACGGTTTTATTGCGCCCTTCTTCGATACGCATGGCAATGGCAACCTCATCTTCGCGAGTCAGAAGTTTCACGCTGCTCATCGATTTCAGATAAGTCTTAACGGAATCCTCAGAGCGCTTTTGGCTTTTCTCTTCGTCCTTGGCAGCGCCATCTTCTTTGTCCAGATCATCTTCTTTCTCGATGATCTGAATTTTGAACTCGGTCAAAATGTCTAAAATGCGATCCAATTTTTTAGGATCGATATCGGAATCAATATTTTCGTTGATCTGATCGTAAGTTAAAAACCCTTGCGACTTACCTAGAGCCAACATGATTTTCAGCTTATCTGCCAATTCATTTGAAAGCTTTTTGCCTTCTTCATCTTGCTGCAGAAGCGCGGTTTTAACGCCTTGAATCAATTGAAATTTTTCTGCCAATGCCACGGTTTTATCGTTGATGGCGGTGGCTAGTTTTGATTTTGAAACTTTTTTCTTCGGAACTTTGGCAACTTTTTCTTTAACTATTTTCTCTTTAACAACTTTCACCTTAGCCACTTTCTTTGGCTTTTCTACTGGCCTGGCCGGCTTTACAATTTTTTGAATTTTTTGCGGCTTCGCAACTTTAACTAGTTTTTTTGTGACAACTTTTTTGACCACTTTCTTCGCAGGAACCGGCTTTTTAACAGCAGCTTTTTTCAAAACTTTTACCGGCTTTTTGACTACAACTTTTGCCTTCACGATTTTTTTTACCGCCTTTGGCACCGGCTTTTTAATTGGCTTTGCCGCTGATTTAATTTTTGATTTAGCCACTATTTTGGCTGGCTTCACAACTTTTTTAACCGCTTTCGGAGCTGGTTTTTTGGCTACAATTTTTTTGACCTGTTTGAGCGGTTTTTTGGCTACAATTTTTTTTGCAGGAACTTTGGTAGATTTGGTAACTTTCTTTTTTGTCGCCATATTGCCTCTAAAATTTTACGTGAGTTCTTTCTCAAGCAGCACAATCCTGCGCTCCAGAGAGTTTTTATATTCGAAGATTTCTTTTATTTTTTGATTGGTAACCGCGGTTTGATGAGTTTCAATTTCATCAATTTTGCTTAGAACTTCCTTGTATTGCAGGTCTACTTGAAGCAATAAATCTTTCAGAAGTAGGGTGCTTAATTTGATTCGCGCGGAGTCTAATGTAAGCGAGCTGATGCTTGCAAGAATATTCTTCACGCCAGTTAGGTCGTTACTGGGCGAGGATTTTTCAAGAGTTGAAATCAAGATTTTTTCATCCACTTCCGGATTCTCTTCGATCAAATCAATGATCGATTCTTTTAGGCTGGTCAGATCTTCACTCGCAAACTGCGCTTCTTTCACATCAAAATCATCGTCACGAAAATTGGCTAATTCGGGGAATTTAATAATTAGCGCAATAACGCTTTGAGCCTGTATTTTTAAGGCACTTGACGCAACTTTGGTAAAGTTTTTTTGCATCACTGTCCCAAAATTTTCGACGGGTTTCTGATTATTTTTACCGCCAAAGCTTCGCCCGACATTTCTTCCCAGGGAGAACAGCAAATCTTTAAAAAAATAAGAGAAATATTTTTTGGAAGTGGGATCGATAATGGCAGCGATTTTTAGCGCTAAATTGCCCTCGATTTTGGCCTTAATTTCGGCACTGATTTTGTCACCTTTGCCGACTCCCAACTCCATCAAAGCGAAGTCGAAGAGACTTTCCGAAAGTGGTGTAGCACTCGCAAAAACTTTTTCTAATTCTTTGGCGCCAAATTTTTTGATGAAATCGTCGGGATCAAGCTTGTCCGGCAAAAAGGCGAAGGCGACATTTTTTTTAGCGTTGATCAAAGGCAGAGCCAGTTCCGAAAATCTTTTAGCGGCACGGACGCCGGCGTCATCGCCGTCCAAACAAATCACAACGCGGTCGGTTGTGAAAAATAATTCCTTGAGATGTTCTTGCCCCAGAGCGGTTCCAAGACCAGCCACAACATTTTCGACGCCATTCTTGAAAAGTGAAATCGCATCCATGTAGCCTTCGACCACCACGGCGAAACCCTTGGTAAATATGGGCTTACGGGCGAAATGGAAATTGTAGAGAGTTCGATTTTTTTTAAAGAGATCGGTCTCGGAAGAGTTCAGATATTTCGGCATATCCTCGCCGATAGTGCGTCCGCCGAAGGCAATCACCAAACCTTTTTTATTGGTGATGGGGAAAATTACGCGATTACGAAATTTGTCGTAAAAGTTTTTTTTGTCATTGAGTCCGATGACGCCGGTCCGCGCTATCTCTTGATCGGTGAAGCCTTGGCCTTTCAAAAATTTAGTCAGACTTTCGTAAGAATTGGGCGCAAAACCCAGGCGAAATTTTTTAATGGTTTCGGAGGCAATTTCTCTTTTGCGCAAATAAGCCAACGCGGTTTTTCCATTTTCAGAAATGAGGTTTTGTTCAAAAAATTGGCAGATATTTTCCAAGATTTGAAGATCGCGCGAAAGCTTGTCCTCCAAGACTTCATCGAACTTCACTTGCGGGATTGGAATGCCAAAATCATTGGCCAGTTTTGTCACGGCTTCGACATATTCCAGCCCGTCATTTTTCATCACGAAGCTAATTACGTCGCCGTGAGCAGCGCAGCCGAAGCAGTGATAAAATCCTTTGAGATCGTTGACTGTGAAAGAAGGGGACTTTTCGTTGTGGAAGGGGCAGAGGCCGGTAAATTCTTTGCCGCGCAGCTTCAACTTAACTTTCTTTCCGACGACTTCGGAAACTAGAATGGAGGAGCGTAATTTTTCGGGAAAGTCTTTGGGAAAACGCATCTAAATAAAAATGTAAACATCCTCCTCGATCTAGCTCCCCTGATAAGGGGGGTAGGGGGTTTTGCTAACGCAAACTCAGACCGAGTTCGTGACGAGAAACCCCCCTACCCCCCCCTTATCAGGGGGGCTAGATCGAGGAGGGCTCTAATAAGAATAATTCCACATCAAATCAAACGTGGTCATGATCACAGAAAAGGCGATGGGGATGACAAAATTATCGTCAATTTTAAAAAGGCTGGGGCGCGACTCAATGACTGTGACGGCAGTTAAAGCAAAGAATCCGAAGAGGTAAAACCAAACTCGAGAATGAAAAAATATGCCGCAAGCAATCACCACGATCAGACCAGTGACGAAGAAGGCGACGGCGCCATTTAAAGACTTTTCAAAAAAAGGTTGGCTGGGGAAATTTCTGCCGACAATCGCGGCGGCGGCATCAGAAATAACCAAAATTAAATAAGCTGTGACGGCGATTTCAGGAGAAAATAATAAAAAGTTGATGCAGGTTGCCAGGGCGACCCAGCTGGCGCCGCACAATTTAGTTCCGTCCAACTCGTGCTCTCTTAGAATGAGACCAAAAATTTTAGCGAAGATGGTTTTAACTGCTGGATTGCTGCGGCGCATGTAATCAAGCGAAACTACGACCGCGGCAACTGCGGCGAAAATCGCCACACTCAACCATTTGCCCAGCTGTAAATACATGATCGGGGCCAGGATTAGCATCAGATGGAATATTTTACGGAGGGCTTCGTTCTTTAGCGAAATGTGATTCATTGGTCTGGCAATTTATTGATTGATTGACGGTTTTTTGTCTTGGTAGACCACGACTTCATTCTTGCCGGCGTAGCCCAAAACTTTGCGGGCTTCCTCATCTAGTAAATCGACATCCAGTGAATTTAAATTCATGCCATCCACCATATTTTGCTTCACCTGCATTTTAGAGAGCAGGTCTTGTTTGACGCTTTCTTTGTTGGAAATTTGTTTGCTTAGCACGGCATGTTCGATCAAACCTTTCGAACCAAAAACAATACAAGAAGCAAAATAACAAACTGCCGCCAAACCAATAAAATAGCCTACGAAGACTAGCTTGGTAATATTATGTTTTTTAACGAAATTGTACAAAAACATAAACCCAAAATTATTGGTTACGGGAACACAACTCTTTTGCTGCTGCGATGATATTGTCAGCTTTTGGCAGAGCTAATCTTTCGAGATTGGCCGCATAAGGAAGAGGGGAATCAATACTTGCAAGCTTTTTCACGGGAGCATCTAAATAGTCGAAAGCTTGTTCCATCAAGACCGAAGCAATTTCACTGCCGATCGAAGCAAAAGGGAAACCTTCTTCAACAGTAATGCAGCGCGAAGTTTTTTTCACCGACTCAACGATAGTTTCAATATCCAACGGACGGATGGTGCGTAGATCAATCACTTCAGCTTCAATGCCTTCTTTGGCCAATTCTTCCGCAGCTTCTAGTGCATATTTTACAGTTAGAGAGAAGGCGATGATCGTGACATCGCGGCCTTCGCGCATGATTTTGGCTTTGCCAATTTCAACAATGTGATCGGCGTCGTATTCTTCTTCGAAAGAGAAGCCGTAAGTGATTTCATTTTCTAAAAAGACCACCGGATTAGCGTCGCGGATTGCCGCTTTTAACAAGCCTTTAGCATCAGCAGCAGAATAAGGCGCCACAACTTTAAGCCCAGGAATCGCGCCGTACCAAGCGGCGTAACATTGCGAATGTTGAGCGCCGACACGAGATGCCGCGCCATTTGGCCCACGAAACACGATTGGGCAGCGTACTTGACCACCGGACATGTAATTGGTTTTAGCGGCAGAATTAATGATCTGGTCAATGGCCTGCATGGCGAAATTGAAAGTCATGAATTCGACAATTGGCTTCAAGCCAGCAAAGGCTGCGCCTACAGCGATACCGGTAAATCCGTGCTCGGTGATTGGAGTATCAATCACTCTTTTAGCGCCAAATTCCGCCAGTAATCCCTGAGTAACTTTGTAAGCACCGTTATATTCCGCCACTTCTTCGCCCATGACAAAAACTTCTGGGGTCGCTCTCATTTCTTCTGCCATCGCTTCACGCAAGGCTTCGCGCACTGTTAATTTTCTCAGCATGTTAATTATAAATTTCGGTTAGAAGTTCTGACTCGTCCGGTTCTGGACTGTTTTTTGCGAATTCCACAATTTCGTTAACTTGTTCTTTTATTGAATCGTCGATTTTTTTGATCTCGCTTTCAGCAGCGATTTTATTGGTTAGAATGTAGTTTCTGATTGTATCAATCGGATCTGCTTCTTTTTTGTTATTCAGTTCTTCCTTACTGCGGTAAGTCGCCGGGTCAGACATGGAGTGACCGCGGTAACGGTAAGTGTCCATTTCCAAAATCATCGGACCCTTGCCAGATCTGGCGTAATCAACCGCTTTTTGCCCTTCGCGAATCACTTCAAAAACATCCATTCCATTAATTTTTACACCCGGAATATTGAAACCGATGCCACGCTTGTAAAGCTCGTCGATTGAGGAAGAGCGCTGCAGCGAAGTGCCCATCGCGTAGTGATTATTTTCAATGATGAAGAGCACTGGAAGATTCCACAATTTCGCCATGTTGAAAGCTTCGTAGACTTGACCTTGATGCGCTGCGCCGTCACCAAAATAGCAGTAAGTGACATTGTTTCTGTTTAAATATTTGTCCGCGAAAGCAAGACCAGCGCCGATTGGAACTGAGGCACCAACGATTCCATGGCCGCCGTAAAAATGTTTCTCCAAATCAAATAAGTGCATTGAACCACCTTTGCCTTTGGAAGAGCCATCCGCGCGCCCCAACAATTCCGCCATTATTTTTTTTGGATCCGATCCCACTGAAATCATGTGGCCGTGATCACGGTAGGTTGTGATCACCTTGTCACCGTCTTTCATGGTGTGGCGCATGCCGGTGGCGATTGCTTCTTGCCCGATGTAAAGATGACAGAACCCGGCAATCAAACCCATGCCATAAAGTTGTCCGGCTTTTTCTTCAAAGCGACGGATCAGCAACATTTCTCGATAAAAATGGAGCAAATCTTTTTTAGCAAAATTCACTTGTGACAGCTCTTTCTTGGGCGCTGCCAGATTAGATTTTTTAGTCATTGTTATTGTTTTTAGGATGCTACGAAACGGCAGTTGGAACTGGTTGCCAACTTTTGGGGAATTGTCTTTTGGAATTTTCGAGGCGCTTTGTAAACAGCCAAAAATAAAAGTCAAAAATGAAGTCCAGGCCTCCTTTGCAAAAGGAGGTGGCGCGTAGCGCCGGAGGATTCCTGGTCCAGAGCGCGGTCTCTTCCAAGGAATCTCTCTCGAGTCAGCAAATCACCCGTTACACCTTACGGCGCGCCACCCCTCTTTTTCAAAAATAGTTTTACTTCGTGACCGGTACAAAAATTCCGTGCAAAAAACTTTTAATAAAATCGAGGACCACCAGACCAAACTTCACCATCGCGATACCAAAGACAAGGCAGTAAGCCAGCAATATCGCAAGGTGCACCACATATTCCCAAATCAGCCGGCGATACATTGCCCATTTTTCAACATTGGCCAATTTACTGTTAGATTCTTTTTTGGCTTCAACTAGTCGCGCTTTTTCCTGCTCTTTCTCAACTTCTTTTTCGGTTTTGATCGGAGGCGACTCTGACGATTTTTTTTTGCTAGATTTTTTGCTCATCCGCGATTTCATAAACGCCGACAATGACTTTTGTATTTCTTCAGACATCCGACATTAGTTTCAGTTTAAATCTCGTAGACACTTATCTAGCAGCGTCTGACACCCAACAAACCCCAAACTAAGTGATCGAAGCTTTTCTTATCAAGCCTTTTCTGGCGCTAATCTTAATCGCAATTTCCTGCTCTCTTTTAGGGATTTTTGTGTTGTGGAAAAAACTCGCTTATTTCGGCGACGGCTTGTCGCACTCAATTTTGCTCGGCTTTGTTTTGGGAGCAATTTTTGACGCTAATCAAATTTCAACGCTGATTATTTTTGCCCTTTGTTTCGCCGCTTTAGTTGAATTAATTTCTCTCAATCGCGCCTTTTCAAAAGACACTGTAATCGCCATCTCTTCTTATTTTTGCATTGCCGCCGCCATCCTTCTCAATGATTTTTTTCAAAAAAATCTTAATCTCGGATCTTACGTTTTTGGCGACATCTTAACAGCTGAAACTCAAGACCTTCAAGCATTGGCAGCAACCACGGTAATTACAATTTTTTACACGATTTTCGCTTTTAGAAAAATTTTACTAATCAACATCAATGCCGATTTAGCCAGAATTGACGGCATTAGAATCTCTTTTTGGAACTTATCTTTTGTGATTTTATTGGCGCTGACCGTCGCTTTGTCGGTACGCATTGTCGGCGTTTTTTTAATGACTGCTTTACTGATTTTGCCGGCAGCAATCGCGCGGATTTTTTCTACTTCAGCGAAGCAGATGCTCACGCTAAGCTTAGTTGTAGCATTACTCGTTACCGCTTCATCTTTTAAGCTTGCTAGTAATTTTGACCTGACCATCAGCGCCGTAGTAATCGCTAATTTTTGCGTGATTTTCATCCTCGGCTTACTACTAAAAAATCTGCACTTCCGCCATGGCCAACTTAAGTAGAAGAACTGCAGTAATTTTATTTAATCTGGGCGGCCCGGATAATCTGGAAGCGGTCCAACCCTTCTTATTCAACCTCTTCAACGACAAGGCGATTATTAATCTGCCTCAACCTTTGCGGTTTTTTTTGGCGAAATTTATTGCAAAACGTCGAGCCGAAAAATCACGAAAAATTTACGCCGCTCTCGGCGGAAAATCGCCTCTGCTCGACATCACGTTAGCACAAGCTCACAGCCTAGAAAAAGAATTGTCCTTCTTCGGAGATTACAAAGTTTTTGTGGCGATGCGCTACACCAAACCTTTCGCCGCAGAAGTGGCGGCAGAAGTTCTAAAATATAATCCTTCCGACGCCATTTTGCTGCCGCTTTACCCGCAATTTTCTAGCGCCACCAGCGCCTCTTCTTTGGTAGAATTTGCTGAAAAATTTGTTAGTGCTCAGAAAAAAATCGGCGCCAAAATTACCACAAAATTTATTTGCTGCTATCCGGACAATACTGACTTCATCAAGTCTCACGCTCTGCTGATCAAGCAGACATTAATGAAATTGTACGACAGAAATTTAGAGCAATTTCGTTTTTTATTTTCAGCGCACGGCTTGCCCCAAAAAGTGATTAATGCTGGCGATCCCTACGTTTTTCAAGTTGAGCAAACGACCAAAAAAGTTGTAGAAAATTTGGCCCAACTTTTGGAAGTGGATGTGAATAAAATCGATTTTCAGATTTGCTTTCAGTCAAAAGTGGGGCGCTTACAATGGACTGGTCCTAGCCTTGATCTCGAAATTAGAAAAGTTGCTTTAGATCAGAAAATTCCAGTGATTGTGCCGGTCTCTTTTGTCTCAGACCATTCCGAAACTTTGGTAGAGCTCGACATCGATTACAAAAATCTTGCTTTCAATTTGGGAGCAAAAAATTATTTACGCGTTCCCGCCTTAAACACCGATGGACACTTCATCCAAGCCCTGGCTGAAATTTGCAAAAAAGCCAATTCTAGTTCCGCCTCTTCCTGTTTTTCTGGACAAAAATCTGAAAGAATCTGTCCGACAAAATTTACCAAATGCCCTAACTTTAATTTCTGCGAATCATGATCTGCGTTGACGTTGCGCTCAAAAGCAAAAAATGGCTGGAAGAAAAAAAGATCGAAAATTTTATTGTTAAAACTTGCGAAACTTTAATTCCGCTCACCGATTTAAAAAAAATTCTGCAAAAAGATTTTGAGTTAGAACTCACGGTTTTGCTGGTTTCAGACCAACAGATCAAAAAAATAAATTCCGAATTTCGTCAAAAAAATAAACCGACTAACGTTTTATCTTTTCCCTCTTTGGACGAAAATTTAGTGCGAAAAGTTGGAATTAAAAAAGCTGCAGGTCCTTGCGCTTACTTGCTTCTTGGCGATATCATCCTCTCTTACCAAACCATCAAAAAAGAATCCCTTGCACAAAAAAAGAAATTTCGTGACCATCTGGCTCACCTGATTTTACACAGCATTCTTCACCTCATCGGACACGATCACGAAGACGAAACGATGGCCACAGAAATGGAAGCCTTAGAAGTAAAAATCCTCAAAAAAATTGGCATTCCAAACCCGTATATCAACTAAACCGCACTTCAATGACAGGCCGATCGACCAGCAGTTCCAAAGCTTTTGCAAAAAAATCTCACATCAAAAAATTACTGAATTTCTTCCTCAGTTTACTCGGCAAAAAAACCAAAAAATCTTTTTTATCAGTAATTTCGCATCTGGTCGACACTTACGAAAAAGAAAACCTGATCAGCTTTGAAGAAAAAAAGATGATCAAAAACATCTCATCTTTGGGCGACAAAAAAGTTGCCAGCATCATGACGCCAAGAGCTGATTTAGTAGCAATCAGCCAAAATGCCGATTTGGAAGAAATCAAAAAAGTAATCACCAATAAAGGCCACACCCGCATTCCGGTTTTCAAAGAAAATCTCGACGAAATTATTGGCTTCATTCACAGCAAAGATTTGTCGAAGTTTTTGTGTCGACAAGATTCTGATTTTTCGCTCGCCAAAATTTTACGTAAAATTTTATTCGTTCCTGGATCGATGAAGGTCTTGGATTTGATGTTGCGTATGCGCATGGCGCGCGTTCACGTCGCAATCGTTTTGGATGAGTTCGGCGGCGTTGACGGCTTCGTGACTATTGAAAATATAATGGAGGAGATTGTCGGCGACATTGAAGACGAGCATGATCTGCCTTCCGACAATGCATTTTTTAGAATCAAAAAAATTAACGGATCCACTTTTCATTTCGGTGGACGAGTTGAAATTTCTAAAATTGAAGAAGCTTTGCAGATTGAAATCAAACGCAGTGGTGACGGTTTCCAAACTATTGGAGGCCTAGCCATGGCCTTATTTAAGCGCGTTCCGGAAGTTGGTGAAGAAATTGAGAAAGGCGGGCTAAAATTTAAAATTATTGATTCGGATAGTAGGTCGGTGCGATTGGTAGAAGTTATTAAAAGTCCAAAAGATTGAGCCTTGGTTAGCTAATTTTTTCCAAAAAAAAGAGTCTGCCTTTGCAGCAGACTCTAGAGATAAACTTCCTGACCAAAATTAGCCTTGGCAATCGAAAGCAGTTTTACCGCTGATTGCTGAAACAATAGTTGGAGCACCAAACATCGCAGCAACACCGGCAGTAACACCGATCAAAAGACCCCAAGAAACTTTACCGGTAAAGAAACCTACGCCAACCGCAA
>CANDYP010000023.1 GCA_947425005.1 Rickettsiales bacterium
ATATTCAAAATAAAATGCGTTTGAGCTAGTGAGATCAAGGCTTGAAGCCGGTTTAAAATTACAGCGAAAATTTGTAAAAAAGTTGCGAGAAAATTTAACAAATTTCTGTGTTTTGCGAATGCGATTCCAAAACATTTGCGAGAGCACTTTCGTAAAATCTCTCAATCTCCGCCCGGACATTTTCGGCGCCTTGGGTGACGTTAATTTTAGCGCGGAATTCTGACGAGCTTCTGATCCCACCGCTGTACCAACCAATGTGCTTGCGGGCCAGCGGAATCGCCACTTGCTCGCCGTAATGCTCAATCATTTCGTTGAAGTGATTGAGGACGATTTTTTTCTGCTCTGCAATCGAGGGCGCTGCGTCAACTGCCGCGCCTTTGAGCTCGCAATTAATTTGATTAATCAGCCACGGTTTGCCGTAACAAGCGCGGCCAATCATTACACCGTCGGCCCCTGAGAGCGCTAGAGCTTTTCTGGCGTCGTCCGAATTTTTAATGTCGCCATTGGCGATTACCGGAATTTTTACGGCGTCTTTTACGGCCGCGATTAATTCCCAATTGGCATTGCCGTTGTACATCTGGCAACGGGTGCGACCGTGTACTGTCAGCATTTGAATACCCACATCTTCGGCCTTTTTAGCCAGACTTGGTGAGTTGAGATTTTCGTAATTCCAGCCCAAACGCATTTTCATCGTGACCGGAATTTTCACCGCCTTGGCCACCGCCTCCATGATGCGCGTGGCTAGAGCTTCGTCTTTCATTAAAGCTGAGCCGGCAAAACCGTTGACAACTTTTTTCACCGGACAGCCGAAATTAATGTCAATGAGGTCGGCCCCGAGATCTTCATTAAGCTTGGCAGCTTCAGCCATTACCTCCGGATCACAGCCCGCCAGCTGCACCGACATTGGGTAATGGGTGTCGTCTTTCTGACACTTCTTCAGCGAGTCACGCGTCTGCATGATCATCGCGCGCGAGGCAATCATTTCCGAAATCACCAGCGAAGCGCCGAAGCTTTTGACTAACCGCCGAAACGGCAGATCCGTAACCCCCGACATCGGGGCAAGCAGGACATTGTCTTGTAATGTAATGTTACCGATTTTGATCATTTTTGTTTTGAATGGTTTGAGTCCGAGGGCGAGAAATCCCCGTGACCGGCATGACTCGAACATGGTTTAGGCGCTGCTCTATCTCAAGCTGCCAGAGTGCTTAAAAACTCTTAAATATCGCGCTTTCTTTTATCAGCTCTTCTTTGTTTTTTGTTAAAATAACTTTCACCAAGTCGGAAATTTTTGGATCAAGATTTTTTCTCGATGCTAAAATTGTTTTTGAAGAAACGGTGACCAAATCAGTTTTTAAGGCCTTGTAATAATTTTTTGGCAAACCTGCTTTCTTGAGGAAAGGCGCGTTGTTTAAAAAATTAGCAACCTCCTTTTGTGAAAGTGGGATCAATTCTAAATCACACTTCTCTAGCGCTTCTTGATATCCAAGATTTGGGTGTCCGATGAAATAAATCCAAGCATCAATTTTTTTGTCGCAAAGCACTTCAAAGGATTTGGCTGCGCCGAAATTAACAATCTCCTTTGGCTTGATTGCAAAATCAGCAAAATATTTTGCGATTATTAGATCGCTTGTTGAGCCAATATTGCCGATGTTCACAACCTTCCCGGCGAGGTCGGAAATAGATTTTATTTTAAGTCCTTTTTGCGCCAAAATTGTTAAATATTCGTCATGAATTTTGGCAACAAAATCCGTTTTACTCTGCAATTCTCGAGAATTTTTTATAAAAAATTGGTTAAACTCGGGAGACTTGATCACCGCAATATCAGCTTCACCACTTGCTAAAAGATTTAAGTTTTTTTCAGAACCGGCACTCTCGCGCGAAACACATTCAAAACCTCGGTTTGAATAATGACGATTAAAAACGCTGCAAATCCCGCTAGCAACTGCGTAGTAACTGGCTTTTTTATCCCCAGAAAAAATTGTGAATTGAGTCAGTTTTTCTAACTCCGCGCTCGAGGCCGCTCTGCCAAAAAGAGACAGCATTACCAGTAGATTAAAAAATAATTTCACGTTTGAAGCCTCATGATACGATGCAACTACGACAAATCCGTAACCCCCGACATCGGGGCAAGCGGGACGTTGTCTTGGAGGGTGATGTTGCCGATTTTGATCATTTTTGTTTTGAGTGGTTTGAGTCTGGGATGAGAAACCCCCCTACCCCCCTTGTCATGGGGGCTTAAACCGAACTCGATCAAAGCCCCCCTGACAAGGGGGGTAGGGAGGTTTCTCGTCTCGGACTCGTAATCTTTGGTGCTCCTGGCATGACTCGAACATGCGCACATGGTTTAGGAAACCAATGCTCTATCCCCTGAGCTACAGGAGCGTGTGTTAATTTTTTCCACCGACGTAAAAATATTCGAAGCCTGAATTTTTCATTTTTTCGGCGTCGAATAAATTGCGTAAGTCGAGGATTTTTTTGGTTTTGATTTTTGTTAAATCGAGCTTTTGGTATTCTTTCCACTCAGTTGCGATCACGATCAAATCCGCGCCAGCCGTGGCTTCGTAAACATCAGCACAAAATTCAATATTTTTAAATTCGGCTAATTCGCGCCGCGAATTTTCAATTGCTTCGAAATCGTGCGCTGAAATTTGGGCGCCGTTTTTGGCTAATTCTTTGGCGATTACGATTGCTGGCGAATAGCGGATGTCGTCAGTATTGGCCTTGAACGCCAAGCCGAGTAAAGCGATTTTTTTGCCGCGAATTTCGCCGCCCAAAATAGCAGAAATTTTCTGCGCCATTTTAATTTTGCGCTTTTGATTGGAAGTAATCACCGCATCAAGCACCGCAAGTTTTACCTGATTTTCTTTGGCCACATTCAGAATCGCCAAAATATCTTTGGGAAAACACGATCCGCCAAAACCCGGCCCCGGATTTAAAAACTTTTCTCCAATGCGCGAATCTAGGCCAATGGCGTGTGCAAGCTGTTTAATATTGCCCCCCACCACTTCGCACAAATCGGCCATTTCATTAATGAAACCAATCTTGGTGGCGAGGAAAGAATTGGCGGCGTATTTGATCAGCTCGGCGGTAATGATGTCGGTCGTGATTAATTTTTCCGGGCCGAATTTTTCGTAAATTTCGGCGAAAATTTTTTGTGATTTTTCGTCTTCCACCCCAACCACAATGCGATCCGGATTCATAAAATCGTCAATCGCGGCGCCTTCGCGCAGGAACTCCGGATTGGAAGCCACGGCGAAATCAAGCTGCGGATTTGTTGCTTGTACCAATGCTTTTACTTTGGCGCCAGTGCCGGCCGGCACCGTCGATTTCGTGACAATTAATTTGTAAGAATTGGAGAGCTCAGCGATTTCTTTGGCTGCCGCTAAAACGTAAGAAAGATCAGCGCTGCCGTCTTCGTCTTGCGGAGTGCCGACCGCGATGAAGACAGCAGTGGCGCCGTTTAAGGCCTCTTGCAAATCTGTCGTGAAAGAGATTTTTTTTGCCGCCACCACTTCGTCCAACAGATCTTTTAACCCCGGTTCGAAGATGGGAATGACGCCGGATTTTAATTTGGCGATCTTGGCTACATCCTTGTCCACACAGGCTATTTCGTGGCCCAACTTGGCAAAACAAATGCCCGAAACCAAGCCTACATACCCGCTGCCGATTACTGTAATTTTCATTTTATTTTAGAAATTCGGTTAATTTTTTTCTGAGAATTCGTCATTTACGACCGGCGCAGGCAGAGATTTAGGGCGGGTTCTAACGTTGCGACGTCGACATTGACGTCTCTAAGCTCCATCTCTCTTGCTTGATTCACTTCCGCACAATCAAAGCGGAAATAATTAATTGCCATTCTGTCGCACATTTCAGCGAAGCAAGTCTTGTTCCACTTAGAGTTGACCATCTCAAGCAGGTAACAATTTTTCTTGGCAAACATCACATTGGTAATGCCGGCCCCGTGCGGCGCCACAATAAATTTGGCGAAATGCATGATTGAGATTTGCTCGAGGAAAGAAAAATTTTCCATGTAGACCTTTTTGAAGCCGTATTTGGTAAGCATCGCGACCACTTCGTCTTCGTTTTCAACTCGACGTGAATTGTTATTTTTTGGATTCGACCGGCTGATGTAGATTCTTTCGCCGAAATTTGTTTTGAGTTTTTCTTGGTAGCCTGCAACCAATGCTTGCGCCACTTCAGTGAATTTTAAAAAATCGTAATAGCCCGGGGTTGCGATGCCGATGCAGGGAATGTAAGACAAATTTTTAACGCGTAATTGTGACTTTCGGGGAATGATTTTGACGTTGTCCCGCGTGTATCCGAAGACCTCGAGCGACTTCATCATGAAGTCAATTTTCAGGTAAGATTTTGGCAAAATTAAAATTGCCTGAGGGTCAGATTTTTTGAGCTCGATTACTTTCGAAAGCGCTTCCCACAGCCAATGACAATAGTTCTTCGACCATTCATCCGTGGCCAAAATGTAAGATTTTTTGGAACAAGAAAAAATCGGGAAAAAATATTTTAGACGAAATTTGAAGCTTAAATATTTTTGGTAGTACTGTTCGCCCACGCAAGAAGCCTTGACTGCCGCGCCTTTGCTGAGGATGACGCAATTATTGGTGACGAAAACGTCGCGCAGTTTCCAAACAGAAAAAATATTATTCATTGCTCAAGACCTGCTTGAAATAGTGAATCGTTTTTTCCAGGCCCTGCTCGAGATCAATTTGGGGAGAGAATTTGATGAGCTGCTGCGCCTTTTCAATCACCGGCTTGCGCTGCATTGGATCATTTTGCGGTAGGTCTTTGAAAATAATTTTCGATTTGGAATTGGTCAGTTTCAAAACTTTTTCGGCCAATTCCAGAATCGTGAATTCGCCCGGATTGCCCAGATTGATTGGCCCGATTTCGCCTTGGTCAGTATTCATAAAATTGACAATGCCTTCGACTAAATCGTCGACGTAGCAGAAGGATCTGGTTTGGTCGCCCTTGCCGTAAATCGTAATGTCTGCGCCCTGCAAAGCTTGCACGATGAAGTTGGAAACTACCCGCCCGTCATTGACCGACATACGGGGGCCGTAGGTGTTGAAGATGCGGATGATTTTTATTTCAGTGTCGTATTGGCGGTAATAATCGTAGAATAAAGTTTCGGCGACACGCTTGCCTTCGTCGTAACAAGAACGCGCGCCCATGGTGTTGACGTTGCCGAAATATTCTTCTCTTTGCGGATGTACTAGCGGATCGCCGTAAATTTCAGAAGTTGAAGCTTGAATGATTTTGGCCTTCACGTTGCGCGCCAATTCCAACATGTTGATCGCGCCCATTACGCAAGTTTTGGTAGTGTGGACGGGGTTGTGCTGGTAGTGAATGGGAGAGGCGGGACAGGCGAAGTTGTAGATCTCGTCCACTTCCAAATGAATGGGCTGAGTGACGTCGTGACGAATGGCTTCGAAGCGGTGATTGTCTAAAAGATGCTCAATATTTCTTTTGCTGCCGCAGAAATAATTGTCCAAAGAGATCACTTCGTGGCCTTGGCCCAGTAATTTTTCGCACAAAAAAGACCCAAGAAAACCGGCGCCGCCGGTGACTAAAATGCGTTTCATTTATTTAGAGTTTAGAGAGGAATAAAAATTATTACGCGGAGCCCACCAAGCGGGGAATCGGAAAGTTCGATACGGCCGCCGTGAGAAGTGATGGCATCGGTTGCAATTGCCAAACCAAGGCCCGAGCCACTGCTCGAGAGATTTTGGGGCGATTTTTTATCGAGGTTACGTGAATTGTCAATGCGGTAAAACGGCTTAAAAACGTTGCTGCGCTCGTCTTGCGGAATGCCCGGACCGTCGTCGTCAATCGTCACCATTAAATTGTCGCGAGAAAGTGCGGCAGAAATTTTTACCGAATTGCCGTGATTAAAAGCGTTGTTCACCAAATTCATCAAAGCGCGTTTGAGGGCTAATTTTTTGACCGACATTTCGAAGTCATCAGGCAAGTCGAGATCGCTCTGGATTTGCTTCTGCATCTTGGAATAGTAAGTGACAATTTTTTCCTGCAGAAATTTTTTAATCTGCACGTCGCTGCTTTTTTCTTTGTCGTCGCCTCGCGCAAAATCAAGATATTCTTCGACCAATTTCTCCATGTCAGACACGTCGCTCTTGAGATCTTGCGCCTCCTCCGATTGCGGCATCATTTCGAGTTGCAACTTCATGCGCGTAAGAGGCGTGCGTAAATCGTGAGATACTCCCGACAGCATGTCGGTTCGTTGCGCGATTTGGCGCGTCACCCTTTCTTTCATTTTGATGAAGGAAATTGCTAGAGAGCGAATTTCTTCTGAGCCGGCCGGCTTTAGATTGGGGGCGTCTTGACCCCGGCCAAATTTTTCTGCCGCGTCGGATAATTCCCGCACGAAACGCACTTGATTGCGGAAGAAAATTATTGAAATCATCGAGGTAATCAGGGCGCTCAGAATCATCCAAAAAGTAAAGACGTAAGCGCTGGAACTGGTAATTCTTTTGATCGGAATGTCGAATGAGAGTAGGCCCTGCCTGGTTTGCACTTTGACCGTAATGTAGTCTACGTCGTCAGGATTTTCAAAAATTTCGTAGGGCTTGAGGCCGTGATTTTCTAACTCAGATTTGAAGCGGTTGTAGGGATCAATGAGAGGATTGATGAAATCGTAAATTTTGCTTTTTTCCCACTTACTGTCGCCGATTTTTTTCTTTTTTAATTTACGCCTTTCTTCGAAAGAAAATTGGATGCCGGTATTGTCCGACAATTCTTGAAGCAAAGTTTTGTAGCCCGGCTTGTTGACGGATTTTTTGACAAAAACCATTTCTTCAATGACGCTGCGCGCCATGTGTTTACTGACTACGTCGAGGTGAGTGTAATAAAAAACGTAAATTGAAACCAGCTGCACAATCAAAGTCGACAGAATGACAATCAGCAAAAATCTTCCGTAGAGCGAGCGCGGGACGAATTTTTTAAGCCTCATCGCAGAAATGAATTTTAATTTAGAAATGGAAAAAATATTTTGTCTGGCCGCCTTCCGATGGCAGTCCAACCGCAACAGAATCAATCATGAACAGCAAAATCTCGGCCAAAAGTATCAATTTATTTTACGGCCAAAAACAAGCTTTATTTGACATCAATTTAGATTTTAAGGAACACAGCGTAACCGCTTTAATCGGGCCTTCCGGATGTGGTAAATCTTCATTTCTGCGCTGCATTAATCGCATGAATGACACGATTTTAGGCTGCAAAATTGACGGCGAAATCACGCTCGACGGCGCAAATATTTACAACCAAAGTTTAGATTTAGTTTTGCTGCGCGCCTCTGTGGGCATGGTGTTTCAGAAGCCTAATCCTTTCCCTAAATCAATTTACGAAAACGTTGCTTACGGACCAAGAATTCACGGACTTTTCCACAGCAAAAAAGAGCTCGACGAAATGGTAGAGCAAAGCCTGACTAAGGCTGGATTGTGGAACGAAGTTAAAGATCGTTTAAACGACCAAGCCTCCGGCCTTTCCGGCGGACAGCAGCAGCGCCTTTGCATTGCCCGTACCATCGCCATTGAACCGGAAGTTATTTTGATGGATGAGCCTTGCTCGGCGCTTGATCCCATCGCCACTGCCAAGATCGAAGAGTTAATCGACGAGCTGAAAGAAAACTTCACGATCATTATCGTTACCCATTCGATGCAGCAAGCGGCGCGTGTTTCCAACATGACGGCCTTTTTCAACATGGGCAAAGTTGTGGAATACGGCACGACGGATAAAATTTTCACCAATCCGACTAATCAACAAACTCAAGATTACATTACGGGAAGGTTTGGTTAGGTAAGTACGAGCTTGGGACGAGAAACCCCCCTACCCCCCTTGTCAGGGGGGCTTTGTCCGAGCTCGGTTTAAGCCCCCCTGACAATTGCTTTAGCAATTGCAACTCACGCAAAAATTAAAAAATAAGTTTGTGAGTACAAGGGGGGGTAGGGGGGTTTCTCATCCCAAGCTCATATCTCTCAATCAATCAAACCATGTTCGGATTCTCCCTCGCTGAATTACTTCTAGTCTGCATCATCGCCCTCATCTTCATTAGGCCCAAAGACCTCCCCGAAATCGCCCATTTTTTAGGCAAGGTTTTTTACCGCGGAAAAAAGTTTTTTTCTGAGATCAAAAAGCAGTTTAAGGAAGTGGAGCAAGATTTGGGATTGAACGAAATAAAGCAGGAAATAAATCGCGGCATGGCGGAAGAAAAGGCGAAGTCGGAAGATCACGAATCAACAGTGATTGTGGATATGTACGGCAACGAACATCGGGTTAGTAATGTACATCAGATCAGGTCGGACTTGACTCAAGAGCAAGTGACCGAAGAAGTTAAAAAGCTGAATGAAGAGAATTTGGCAGCGAAGAATTCTGGAAATTCTGAGAAAGAGTAGATTGAGCCCGCGACGAGACCCCCCCCTCCCTCAATTCAAATCAAACACCAACCCAAGCGAAATATACCTCCGCGTCTCGTTAACCTGCGTCCTCTTCTTCACATCGTCGTATTTTCTCTGCTCAAAAACATGGTTGAGTGACAGCGAAAGCTTGCTGCTAATGCGGTATTTTAGAGTGGTGCGCAGGTCGTGATCCATGCTTTCGTAATCAATGAACCAGTAGCCCCTTTGGGTCAGAAGCACATTTTTAGAAATCGGAAAATTGGCCCGAAACGAGGGCAGCAAAAAAGTTTTTGAGCCGGAATTTTTAATGTCCATGTAGCCGATACTAGTGTCGATCTCAATTTTATCGTCGAAGAAAACCCGGCCCAAACCCACAGCGCTGCGCAAATCGTAATAATAGGTGGAGAGCTCGTCGTAATTAACCCGATTGTACAAAGCGGCGTAATTCTTGGTTTCGAGGAGCATAATTTTGTTGGAAACCATTGCGTCGTAGAGCTCTGATTTTTTTACCAAATAATTTTTGCCCGGCGTGGAGCTGAGATTGGCGTAAGCAGTTTTTTGAAAAAAACTAACCTCATGCATTTGGCGGTCGCTTTGGTAGTAGTAGCGCGAATCGATTTGGTACGATTTGGAATTTTGGTCAGAATCTTTATTACCCGACAGCAGAAGTGATTGGCTGGCGCGGCTTGATCTGTAAAATTTGCGGGATTTTGCTGAAACGATTTTTTCTCGATCCGACTCGCTATCCAGCGCAATGGCTGAATCCGCAAAAAAGATGACGAATAAAAAAATGAATAAAGAGGGGCGCAGATATCTGCAAAATGAGTGGTGCTTCATTTTGTGGGTTAAATTTGTGGTGTGAAAAGTCTAACTCTTCCCCGCCAATGACGACGCGGTTTAAAATATAAAAACTACTGTTTTTTAATAGCTGGTTTGTTGGCTTTAACTGGAGCAGCCGGAGCTGCTACAGGATTTTGTTCAGGCACGTCAGCACCTGAGTTATCCATTGGAGCGGCCATGCCTTCAGTTGTTTCTGGCATTTGATCTCCGGTTTCTAGGCTGTCGCCGCTGTCGTAAACGGTGGATTCTTCGCCGCCATTTTCATTGGTAAGGTCAGGCAGATCAACTTCTTCTTCTTTGGTTTCAAATAACCAACCGGCGTGGCTTTTGACATTTTCAGAATATTTGACGCCGATAAAAAATGAAAAAACCATTAAGGTTACGACAACGATGAGTTCGATTGCTTTGATCATGTTTAGAATAATTGGGGTATTTTTAATAATTCGCCGCCCCAGAGTTTATCCTAGAGCGACAAAGGTTTACAAAAGATTTATGAGGGGAAGGAAGGCTTCAAACTAAAATCGCCTACCCTTAATTGCAATAAATTACTGGCTAGCTTTTCACAAAGTTACAACACCATTAAAACTGGATGCTCGATGTAGCGACGCAAAGCTTTCAAAAATTCTGCCCCTACAGCGCCATCAACGCAGCGATGATCTGACGACAAAGTCACGTTCATCATGTGTGCAGTTTTGATGTGGCCATGTTCCACGATTGGCTTTTCAACGGCGCGCGCAACCGCCAAAATACAGCTTTGCGGCGGGTTAACGATGGCAGCAAAATTATCGATTCCGAACATTCCCAAATTAGAAATACTAAAAGAGCCGCCTTGGAACTCTTCTGGCTGCAGCTTTCCGTCACGCGCTTTTTTAGCGAGCTGCTTGGTTTCAACCGAGATTGCTTGAATAGTTTTTTGGTCGGCATTTTTGATGATTGGCGTAATCAGGCCGCCTTCAATTGCGACAGCCATTGAGATGTCAACATTGTTGTAAATCAAAGTTGCCTCGTCTGACCAAGAAGAGTTGGCTTCCGGAACTTTTTTCAAAGCCATTGCGGTCGCTTTAATGATCAAATCATTGACGGAAATTTTGTAAGAAGGATTGCCCTGCGCGTCTAATTCAGCCACTTCGTTCAAAGCGGAACGTAGCTCTTGCAGCTTGTTAATGTTGAATTCGCAAGAGAGGTAAAAGTGCGGAACATTTTGTTTTGATTCCAAAAGTCTCTTGGCAATGACTTTGCGAATGTTGCCATTTTTAACAGAGCGGAATTCTTGTGGATTGCGACGCACTGCGCCAGATCTGGCTCCACCGCCGGTCAAAAATTCTAACACGTCGTCTTTAATTACGCGACCGTGCGGACCTGAGCCGGTAATTTGCGCCAATGAAACGCCTTCTTCTTTGGCAATTCTTTTGGCTAATGGGCTGGCTTTTGTAAATGAGGAAAAGCTTGCGGAGGATTGATTTTGCTGAGCTGGTGCTGCGGAAATTTTTTCTTCTTTTTTCTCTTCAACTTTTTTTGCAAGTGGCGCGGCATTTTCAACGGTTTTTGCCGCGTAATTTTCTAAAGATTTTTTGTCTTCACCGTCTTCCAAAATCAGAGCGATGCAGGAATTTACTGCGACATTTTCTGCGCCTTCAGCGACCAAAATTTTTCCCAGAGTTCCTTCATCAACTGCTTCAACTTCCATGGTGGCCTTGTCGGTTTCGATCTCGGCAATTACGTCACCCGCCTTAATTTTATCGCCTTCTTTTTTTACCCATTTAGCAAGGTTTCCCTCTTTCATTGTTGGCGAAAGAGCAGGCATCAGAATTTCGATTGGCATGTAAATATTGATTTGTTGGGAGGGGGAATTGAAGAGGCGGGGGAAGTTATTTTTCGGTCGCAAAAAGTCTAGAAATTTTCGTGCTTAAACTCGCCTAGTGTCTAAGGCGTCGCGCACGGCTTCGCCGATAAAAACTAACAAAGTTAAAATTATGGTAACGGTGACGAAGCCGGTCAGGCCAAGCCAATAAGCGGTGAGATTGTTTTTACCTTGCGCCAATAATTCGCCAAGAGACGGCGAACCAATTGGCATGCCGAGGCCCAGAAAATCAAGGGAAGTTAGGGTGATGATTGACCCGCTCAGCAAAAAAGGAATGTTAGCAAGGATGATTGGTGCGGCGTTGGGCAAGATGTGGCGAAAAATTATTCGCGAGTTGGAAGCGCCCAAAGCTTTGCTGGCGCGAACAAAATCAAAATTACGCAGACGTAAAAATTCGGCACGCACGACGGAAACCAGCGACATCCAGCTAAATAGCAGCATCAAAGCCAGCAGCGTAAAAAAACTCGGCTCAAAAATTGAAGACAAAATTATGAGCAGGAAGAGTACTGGCATGCTCGACCAGATTTCCATGAAGCGCTGCAACGTGAGATCGGTTAGACCTCCGAAATAGCCCTGGATCGCCCCAATAAAAATGCCAGCAAGGGCGCTGAAGAAGGTCAGAACTAAGCCGAAAATTAATGAGATTCTGATGCCGTAGATTGTTCGAGCCAGGACATCGCGACCGTTGTCATCGGTACCAAAAAGATTGGCCGCTGTGGGCTTGGAAGGTGCTGGGGCTTTGACGGCAAGGTTGATGGTGTCGTAAGAAAATGGGATGGGAGGAAAGATCATCCAGCCTTTTTCTTCGATTAATTTTTGCACTTGGGGATCGCGGAAATCAGCTGCTGTTTCGAACTCGCCGCCAAAATCTTTTTCAGAAATATTACTGAGGATCGGAAAATAAAACGCACCGTTAAAACGCACTAACAACGGTTTTTCGTTAGCAATAAATTCGGCAAAAAGCGTGGCAAAAAAAAGGGCAGCAAAAATTAAAAAAGAAAAATATCCGCGACGGTTTTTTTTGAATTTAGAAACAAAACTTTCGGTCATTTTTGAATTTTGATTGATCGCGCAATCCTTGGAAACAAAGGATCTTGATGTCGGATGTGAGAAATTTACAAAATCTTGAAATCTTCGAGCCAGTCACAGCGTGGCTTCGCTAAAAATAATCGAGAAACAAGTAGTCATTTTTTACGCGCCACTCCCTCTTGAACCTTGATTTTACTGCGTCGAAAAAAAGCCTAATTCCTGCCACGGCGGCAGGAATTCAAAAAAGCATAAAAAAAGGGGCTCAATTGAGCCCCTTTTTCAAGAACCTATTCTAAGCATTTTCAGATTGCTCAGCCACCACCTCTTCGGCGTGTTTTTCTTGATTGGCGATTCTGCGGAACTTACTAGCCAAAAGACCGGTACCGGCAGGAATCAAACGACCTACGATGATGTTTTCTTTCAACCCTCTTAAATCGTCGTACTTACCTTGAACTGCAGAGTCAGTCAAAACTCTGGTGGTTTCTTGGAACGAAGCAGCAGAAATAAATGATTTGGTTTGTAGAGACGCTTTAGTGATACCAAGCAATACTGGAGAGCATTGCGCCGGTTTCATGTTTTTAGAAATCATCTTAACATTGGTTTCTTCAAACACATCACGGTCAACATATTCGCCAACTAAAAGCGTGGTATCTCCAGAGTTGGTTACTTCAACACGTTTCAGCATCATGCTCAAAATGACTTCGATGTGCTTGTCATCAATTTTTACGCCTTGCATGCGGTAAACTTTCTGCACTTCATTAACCATGTAGTTAGTGAAAGCTTGCATGCCCAGGATGCGCAGAATGTCGTGTGGAACCGGGTTACCGTCAACTAATACGTCACCCCTTCTGACAAAATCACCCTCGCCGACAAACAAATGTTTGGTTTTAATGAAAGCGTATTCGATTGGCTCTTTAGAAGCGTCTTCTGGCCTGATTGTGATGCGACGTTTGGTTTTGTAATCTTTGCCAAATTCAATTCTGCCATCGATGTCGGACATCAATGAAGCATTTTTAGGCTTACGAGCTTCGAACAATTCGGCAACGCGCGGTAGACCACCAGTGATGTCGCGAGTTTTCGAAGATTCTTTTGGAATTCTGGCAAGGATATCACCCGCTTTAACTTCCTCGCCATTCGAAACGCCGATGATCGTGTTAAGCGAAAGTGGGTATTCTTTTAGAATAGTTATTTTGCCGTCAACCAAGGATAATCTTGGCTTCAATTCTTGTTTGCTGTATTGCTTCCAATCAATGATGATCTTGGTTGAAACGCCAGTCGACTCTTCAATTTTTTCGCGCAGAGAAACATTTTCAGTTAGATCATTGTATTTTACGACACCGCTAGCTTCAGCAACTACTGGAATATTGTAAGGATCCCACTCAGCTAAGTGGTCACCTTTCATTACTGGATCACCATTTTTGCGCAAAATAGCTGAACCGTATGGAAGCTTGTAGCTGTGGATTTCTTTCTGATCTTTGTCGCACAAAATGATTTCTGAATTTCTGCTAACTACGATGATTTTACCATCGCGGTTAACAATCGTGCCTTTGTCGATGATTTTCACCACGCCTTCAACTACTGCAGAAATTGAAGATTGTTCGCTACCTCTTTGAGCCGCACCACCAATGTGGAAGGTTCTCATTGTAAGCTGAGTTCCCGGTTCACCAATTGACTGAGCAGCTACAACACCAACCGCCTCGCCGATACTCACGATGTTGCCGGTTGATAGATCACGACCGTAGCATTTCACACAAACGCCGTCTTTGGCATTACAGGTCAGCACTGATCTAGATTTGATTGTTTTTACTCCAGCTTTGTCAATTAAGTCTGCCAAAGCTTCGTCAATCATGATGCCGGCTTTAACTACAACTTTTTTACCGTCGGTAGTTTTGATATCTTCAATAGCAACACGGCCAAGAACTTGCTCGGCCAAAGAAGCGATCACTCTGCCGTCATCCATGATTGGCTCGATGATAACGCCTTCTTTGGTGCCGCAATCTTCTTCGATCACGATGCAATCTTGAGAAACGTCAACCAATCTTCTGGTTAGATAACCGGAGTTAGCTGTTTTTAAGGCTGTATCCGCCAAACCTTTACGGGCACCGTGTGCAGAAATAAAGTATTCCGGAACGCTTAGACCTTCTTTAAAGTTTGAAATAATTGGAGTTTCGATAATTTCGCCAGATGGTTTAGCCATCAAGCCACGCATACCGGCAACCTGTTTGATTTGGCTTTCTGAACCGCGGGCTCCAGAATCTGCCATCATGAAGATTGAGTTAGCCTGGACGGGATTACTGAAACTCGAAATTCCTTTCATCATTTCTTTTGAGGTCTTGTCGGTACAGTGAGTCCACTCGTCGATGACTTTGTTGTATCTTTCGCCAGCAGTAATCAAGCCATCGCGATATTGCTTTTCGAGCTTCTTAACTTTGTCTAAAGAATCTGTAATATTTTTTTGCTTAGTAGTAGGAATTACCATGTCATCCTTACCAATTGAAATACCGGCAAGGCCCGCATTCTTAAACCCGAGAACCATGATACGGTCACAGAACATCACCGTTTCTTTTTGGCCACAATTTCTGTAAACGGTATCGATCAGATTCGTCACTGCCTTTTTTGTCATGACGTTATTCACAATCGACAAATCATTTTTCATCATGTTTGGCAGATTGTTGTACAAAATCACGCGACCCGGAGTGGTCTCTACTTTTTTAAAATTTCTTTCGCCGTCTTTGTCTTTAACCATAAAGCGGTAAAGGATTTTGTCATGTAAAGCGGCGCCGTTAAATAGAGCATGTTCTAGCTCGCCGATATCAGCAATTAATCTCGCCTTTTTCGAAGCAAAATCTTGGCCTTCCATCGTGATGTAATAGAGACCCAAGATGATATCTTGAGAAGGCACAATGATTGGCTTGCCGTTTGCAGGGCTGAGAATGTTATTAGTAGACATCATCAAAACGCGAGTTTCAACTTGCGCTTCGATTGACAAAGGCACGTGCACAGCCATTTGGTCACCGTCAAAGTCGGCGTTGAAAGCTGAACAAACTAGAGGATGAAGCTGGATCGCTTTGCCTTCAGTTAGAACTGGTTCAAAAGCTTGAATACCAAGTCTGTGTAGAGTTGGTGCGCGGTTTAGAAGCACCGGATGCTCTTTAATAACTTCGTCCAGAATATCCCAAACTTCAGATCTTTCAGCTTCAACCATTTTTTTAGAAACTTTGATCGAAGGAGACTTGCCGTAAAGTTCAAGCTTTGAATAGATGAAAGGCTTGAACAATTCCAAAGCCATTTTTTTCGGCAAACCGCATTGGTGCAGTTTGAGATCAGGACCAACCACAATTACAGAACGGCCAGAATAATCGACACGTTTACCCAGCAAGTTTTGACGGAAACGCCCTTGTTTTCCTTTAAGCATGTCGCTCAAAGACTTGAATGGTTTTTTGTTGGAATTTTTTACAACCGCACCAGAACGACCATTGTCAAGCAAAGCATCGACTGATTCTTGCAACATGCGCTTTTCATTTTTGATGATGATTTCGGGCGCACCTAATTCCATCAATCTTTTCAGACGGTTGTTGCGGTTGATTACGCGACGGTAGAGTTCGTTCAAATCTGAAGTGGCAAAACGACCGCCGTCAAGCATAACTAACGGGCGGATATCGGGCGGAATCACTGGCAATACGCTCATAATCATCCAAGCTGGGCTATTGTCGGATTCGATGAATTGCTCAACTAATTTTAATCTTTTGAT
>CANDYP010000024.1 GCA_947425005.1 Rickettsiales bacterium
AATACGCATTGGTCGCTGCCGACTCTGCACGCTCCCGTGATTAAACAATGCACTGAAGGCAAGGTCGACCAACAAAGTGTCAATTATTTTTTTGACGCTTTAACTGACAAAAATAAAAATTTTATTTACCCCGTAACTCCGCTGAACAAACGCGCTGAAGCCATTCGCACAACAGTAAATTTTGCGCCTTTGCTCGGAGGCAATTTGTCTCTGATTCAAAGCGGCATTGGCACAGCTTGGTCAATCGCAAACTCACCTGCTTATTCAATGCTAATTGAGGAAGTTGACGAAAAGGCCTACGCCGTTGACAGAGCTTTGAGACATTTGCAAAACGCCGGCCTGTTCAACAATTGCCAGGCTTTATTCGTTGGAGACATTGAGGAAAAGTTGGGCGCGGACAATCAAAATCACGTGCCGCGCACGGTTAAAATCTTTGCGGAGACTTTAGAAATCCCGGTATTCTCGCTAAAAAATATTGGCCACGGCGTGACTAATTTAGCGATTCCGTTGGGAGTGGCGGTTGAGGTTTCTAGCGTGAATGCTAATTCAAAATAAGAATGCCCCACTCAGTCAAAGCCCCCCTGATAAGGGGGGTAGGGGGGTTTCTCGCCACAAATTCAGTCTGAATTCTGCTAAACAAACCCCCCTACCCCCCTTATCAGGGGGGCTTTGACTGGAGTGTGGCATTCTTATTTTGAATTAGCGTTTGTGACGTTAACCCCGTATTTTCTTAACCCCGCATTTTCAAAAAATATTTTTACCAAAATGAAAATTTTATTCAAAACCATCCTGACTTTATCCTTGATCTGCGCAGCCTCAAACGCCCTCGCCGCAGAAAAAGAATTCCTAGTTCAAATCAAAAACCACAAATTCCAGCCGGCAAAAATCGAAGTTCCTGCTGGTCAACAATTCAAACTCGTCGTCGAAAATCTCGACAGCACTTTGGAAGAATTTGAAAGTCACGATTTGAAAAAAGAGAAACTGGTCGGCGGCGGGAAAAAAATCAGCATTATTGTCAGCCCACTAAAATCAGGCGAATACAAGTTCTTCGGCGACTTCCACCAAAAAACTGCTCAAGGAGTTTTGGTCGTTAAGTAACTACTGAATTTTAAACGCGCTGTTGAGAAGTGATTGCAACTGCAGCAGCTACCGGCTTTGCAACGACAGCTTCCGGCGCGCCTGAACTAGACGATTCAGCGGCAACATCCTCCCTCACCGTCTCCATTTTTTTGTACAATTTCGCAACTGACATTTTTGGGTTTGTAGCTGACGCTGTCATTGGCCTGCCTTGCGGGCCTTGCAACAAAGAAGAAGTAAGCAGCGGTTGCCTCCTTTCCAAATGACGACTGACATCTGTCGAGGCTGCTGCCCATTGCGACGAATGGTCTGCAGCACTGCTTCGCGCGGAATCTTTGACACTAATTTGGCTAACCGAATCTCCTGACGATTTGCTCATTTCTTAAATTTATTTTATTTTGTTAGCAATTTTCTGAGCAATATTTTCAGAATTTGCGATTACCTCTGCAGCCTTGCCCACCATTGCTTGAGCGATTTGTCCATTTTGCAAAAGCAACTTCACTTCTTCGACCAGCTGACTCAAATCTTCCACCATTACGCAAGCGTGTTTCTCTTCCAGATTGGCGTAGATTTCCGCAAAGTTGAAGACGTTGCGGCCAGAAATGACAGCACATCCCAGCTTAATCGCTTCGAAAGGATTGTGCCCGCCAATTGGCAACAACGAGCCGCCAATGAAAGTGAAATTGGTTAGGCGGTAAAAAATTCCAAGCTCATTCAAAGTATCGGCAAGGTAGATTTCCGTAGGGCTCGCGATGTTTTGATTTTGACTGCGCTGCGCAAAATTAATTTCACCAATTAGAGATTTTATTTCGTCAGCACGATTGGGGTGACGCGGAATAATCACGGTCAGAAGATCAGGGAAATCTTTTTTGAGCTCGTGGTGAGCTTGGATCACCACCTCCTCTTCACCCTTGTGAGTGCTGGCTGCAATCCAAAATTTACGCGCACCGATTTGCGCTTTTAATTTGTTCAACTCGCCTTCGTTACAACTCAAATCACGCGCCTGCGATTTCAAATTTCCGAAAAATAAAACTTGCCCGGAGGTCAGATTGGAAAAGCGCTGCTCGTCCTCTTTAGTCTGCGCAAAAATACCGTCAAAATAATCAAAAATTTTGAAGCCGATTTTTCTGGCCAAACTCCATTTGTCGGCAGATTTTTTTGACATTCGAGCATTCACCAAAAACACCGCGGCACCCGACATGTGAGCTTCGTAGATCAGGTTCGGCCAGATTTCTGATTCGACAAAAATCGCGCGGTAAGGCTGCCAGAAATTTAAAAAATCTTTGACGCAAAAATAGGAATCAATCGGCAAAAATTGGTGAATTACGCGCCCCCGAAATTCCGGAATTTTTGTCGCCACTACTGAAGCGGAAGTGAGAGTTGTGGTCGTAAAAAGAATCGTCACTTGCGGCAAAGTTTTTAGCAGCTCGTCGACCAAAATCAGCGACGAATTTGTTTCGCCAACACTGACGGCGTGAAGCCAGATTACGTCGCCTTCGGGACGGTCTTTTGTTGGCTGACCAAAGCGCTCTTTCAAACGTTTTTTGTCTTCCTTTTTTTTGTAAACGCGGAAGAAGAGGTAGAGCTCGAGGACGGGGAAGAGTAAGATGGAGAGGGCGCGGTAGAGTAGCATTTGGAAATTTAATTTAGTAATGGGACTAGAGCCTCCTTTGCAAAAGGAGGTGGCGCGAGAAGCGCCGGAGGATTTGGTACAACGAGTTCGGTTTAGCTAAAACAGACCGCGTTTGTTGCGCTGAATCCTCCGTCGCCTGCGGCGCCACCTCCTTTTGCAAAGGAGGTTAAACCCCTCCCGCACTTTTAATAAAAAAGTTTTTTAATTTGGGAATTTTATTGACCAGGCCAAGTCCTAGATCACGAACCAAACCAATCGAAAGGCTCTTGGTTTCAAACAGCGAATTCAAAATATCCGTCGCCACTAACATTTTTTTTGCCTCGATTCCCGCCTTCTTGCTGTAGGAATCAATCAGGCTCTGACTCGAAATCTCCAGCCCACAAAGCAAATTATTTTTCACCAATTCACACAAAATTTTAATTCCCGAAATCGCCAAATTAAAACCTTGCCCGGCGATTGGATGCACGCCAGCAGCGGCGTCGCCGATCAGCAACATTTTCTCGTGGTAAAATTTTTCTGCCTCAATCGCGATTAATGGGTAAGAAAATTTTTCTGAAATTACTGTTGTGACGCCTAAACAATTTTCCATTTTTTTAGTTAACTGCTGAATAAAATTTTCTTCATCCAAGCTTAGGATCGCTTGGGCTGTCTGCTCCGGCGCGATCCACACAATTGAAGATTGGTGAGAATTTTTCAGCGGCAAAATCGCCAACGGGCCACCGGGCAAGAATTTTTCGTAAGCAATATTTTCGTGAGAACGCTCGTGTTCAATGTTAAAAACGATTGCAGTTTGGTGGTATTTTTTTTGCGTAGTGTGGATTTGGTAAAGCTCGCGGAGCTTAGAAAAGCGGCCGTCGCAGGCGAGCAAAAGTTTTGAATGAATGATTTCGTCACTGTCGAGTTTTACCGCAGCGCCATTTTCAAAATTAATTTCTTGGTAAGAATTCGGCGTGAAAATCGTAATATTTTTGCGCAACAAAATCTGGTCACGCAGCGCGTTGTGAATGTGGTAATTTTCAATGATTTGCCCGAGATCGGAACCGGTCTCGCGCTTAAGAAAATCAAGGAAGAAGGACGATTTGTAATCAGTGATTTTAATGTCAGAAATAATTCCCGCCTCACCCTGCAACTGGTCGTAAATTCCAATCTCTTTGAAGAGTTGCAGCGAGGCCGCCGAAATCGCGTAAGCCCGTCCGTCCCGCTTCCTGTCTTGCTTGAGAATGTCTTGCTTCTCAACAATCGCAATCTTCAAATCAGCCGAAACATTGCTCAAAGCCAAAGCTGAAGTCATACCCGCGAAGGATCCGCCAATTATTGTGAAGTCGAAATTTTGTGACATCAATTAATTCTCTTCTTTGAATTTTTAGACAAAAAATTGTCACCACTGACAACCTTGCGTCCCGTTTTTTCTTCAAGCGCCTTGCGAGCATTCTTGGCAATTTGCCCACCTTTTTTAGCAGGAATTTTATTTTCTTCCAAACCTTGAGATTGCAAATTCTCAGCGATTTGGCGCGTCGAAAGTTCGGCCAAAGCTGTAAAAATTAATTCAGCCTCAGACATGTGATCTCTTAAATTTTGCGATTTCAATCCCTTGAGACTCTTGTGCGCACCAACAGTTAAAGCACTCCACTCTTGGTGAATAATATTAGTTAGAATCGCAAATTCGTCGCCCTGCTGCACTCCGCTTTCTTGCCAATAATCCGTCAGTTTATTTCGCGTCTCTTGCCCCGTCATCCGTTGCTGAATCCACTTCTCACTGCGCCCGTGCTTTTGCCAATTTTGGCGCGCACGATTCAAAGATTGCTCTGGATCAGAAATTTCTTGAACGCGCTCATTGCCGACTTTGGCCAACCACATTTTAATTGGCTCGGCTTTTGGGCTGGGAACGGATTGGATTAGACGGAAGACGGTTTCGAGATCGGCGACGTCCGTGTTGTAGAACTTGCCGTCATTTGCCTGCATTTTCAGTTGGTGACAATTTGTCACCGACTGACTTCCCTCCGCTCCCAGCCTCTCTTTAAGCTTGTTCCAATATTTTCGCGCTTTCTGAAAATCCTCCTGCTCCGTCAAAGCCGCCACAACATCCACCACCGAAAAAAACCACTTCTGCGCTTTCTCGTCGAAGTGGCGGCGGATTTTAAATTTTTCGAAAATTTTTAAATCATTTACTGTCAGGTCTCTTTTCATGGTGAGTAAAATTAAGGTTAAAAAGATCCGCCCTCCTTAACAGTCTTGCATCAAGGATGGCGGCGGAATTTGCTAAATCATGTTTTTTGGATTAACCCACTCGTCAAACTGGGCTTCGGTCAAGAGGCCAGAAGCTAGAGCTGCAGCTTTTAAGGTGGTTCCTTCTTTGTGAGCTTTTTTGGCGATTTTAGCGGCGTTGTCGTAGCCGATGTAGGGGTTTAATGCGGTCACAAGCATTAGAGATTGGTCGAGCAATTGCGTGATGCGCTCGCGATTAGCCTCGATTCCGACCAGGCATTGGTCAACGAAACTGTTAATTCCGTCATTCAAAAGATTGAGCGATTCAATGACGTTGCGAATAATCATTGGGCGGAAAACGTTTAATTCGAAATGTCCGTTTGAGCCGCCCACCGTAACCGCCACGTGGTTTCCCATGATTTGGCAAGCAACCATTGTGAGAGCTTCGCACTGAGTTGGATTAACTTTTCCCGGCATTATTGAGGAGCCCGGTTCATTTTCCGGCAGAGAGATTTCGCCAAGGCCGGAGCGAGGTCCGGAGGCCAAGAAGCGGATGTCGTTGGCGATTTTCATGCAGGAGACGGCGAGAGAATTTAGTGAGCCGGAAAAATTCACGAGCTCGTCGTTACAAGCCAAAGCGAAGAATTTATTTTTGTTAGTAATGAAGCTGTCAGCCTGTGCTAAACCTAGCTTGGCGAGATTTGAGTCTTTCACTTTCCACACACCGTCAGACAAAGTTGTGCGACCCAAATCTAAATTCAAAAGTTTTTGGTGAAGAGATTTTAAGCCAGAAACTTCAGTAATTTTTTCCGCAAAATGTACGGCAAATTTTGGGTGGCAATTTAAGCCGGTACCAACTGCCGTACCTCCTTGCGCTAGAGCCGTGACGTACAGTATTGACTGCGAAATAAACACTGCCGCTGACTGAATTTGCACTTTGTAAGCTGAAAATTCCTGACCCAAAGTTACCGGCGTGGCGTCTTGGGTGTGGGTGCGGCCGATCTTCACAATGTCGTTAAATTCCGCTTCTTTTTTTCCGAGCTCGTTGGCAAAACGCACAAGAGTTGGCAGAAGTTTTTCGTAAGTGGTGAGCACAGTCGCAACATGCATGGCTGTAGGGAAAGTGTCGTTGGAGCTTTGTCCTAAATTCACGTGATCGTTGGGATGCACTGGCGATTTTCCGCCTTTTTTTCCGGTAACTTTTTCGTTAGCAACTGACGCGATTACCTCGTTGGTATTCATGTTGGTCTGAGTGCCAGAGCCGGTTTGCCAGACTACGAGCGGGAAATGATTTTCGTAAAACCAGTCGAAGCGCGCGAGGATGGTGTCGACGGCATCCACGATTTGATCGGCCAATTCCGGAGAGAATTTTTTGAACTCGTCGGAGGTTGGATCAGAGGCCATTAAGTCTTTGTTGGTAAGGGCTGCCGCCTTTTTGATTAGGAGCATTGCACGCACAACTTCTCTCGGCATTTTGTGGCCGGCATTGTCGGTACAGATTGGAAAATTTTGCACGGAGCGTTGCGTTTGCGCGGCGTAATAAGCGTCGGCAGGAACTTGAATTTCGCCAAAAGAATCGGATTCGATGCGGAAGTTTTGAGTCATTGTTTAGATTTTTAAATTAGTAACAAACTCAATCAAAGCCCCCCTGATAAGGGGGGTAGGGGGGTTTCTCGTCACAAGATCAGAGTTTTTTAGAAAAAATTATTCTGAATTCTTGACGAAAAACCCCCCTACCCCCCTTATCAGGGGGGCGATACCGAGGGTGACTTAGGACAAACAGATTTTCAAAAACTCCTCGGCATCAAGACTGGCCTTGCCTACCAGAAGTCCACTTACATTTTCAATTGCCAAAATTTCAGCAGAATTTTGTGCAGTGACCGAGCCGCCGTAAAGCGTGAAATATTGCTCCGCAACACCAGTAAACTTTTCGTCAAAAATCTTTTTAATCAAATTTGTCATTTCGGCAATCTGCGCCTTCGTAGGCACCAGGCCAGTTCCAATCGACCAAATCGGCTCGTAAGCAATTACCAGTTTTTCAAACTGCACTCCCCTCGGAACCGAATTAATGATTTGCTCGTAGACGAATGCTAGGTGCTGATTTTGGTCGCGCGTCTCTTTGCTTTCGCCGACGCAAATAATCGGAATTAAATTTTGCTCCAATGCCGCTTTGACTTTTTTAGCGACAATTTCATCAGTTTCGAAATGTCCGGCACGACGCTCTGAGTGCCCTAAAATCACGTATTCGCAGCCGATTTTTTTTAAGGAAGCGGCGCTTACATCTCCGGTAAATGATCCGGCGGTTTCGAAATGGCAATCCTGTGCGCCCAATTGAATCAACCTTTCGCTGAAAATAACTTGAGTAATTTCTTCTTCAGAAAGTTGAGTCACGTCCTTATTTTGGTACTTCATTATTGTTTCCAGCTTCTGAAATCCGGCCTCCATTAACTCGCTGTCAATGTAGTCAATCATGAAGACCGGCGGGCACAAAACGATTTCAGAATTTTCTAAATCAGCTTTTTTGCCGGCGGAATTATTTGCGAAAGCTTGGAGCCAAATGTCTGCCTCCTCAAAGGAGTGATTCATTTTCCAATTCGCGGCAATGATTTTATTTTTCATGTTTTTATTAATTGTTTGAGACGCTCGCCGCACAGCTGGTAACGCCAGCCCGTAAGCAATTCTTCAATTGGTTTTTTGCTGCAAACCAAGTTTTTTAAATTTTGACTAGTGACCAAAAATTGCTCTTTAAAATTTTCTTCCGCGGCAATTTTGGTGATTAAATCTTTGGCTTCCTGGTAAAGATTTTTTTGTCGGTCGCTCATGAAAGACCCTTCATCTTTTACAAAAAATATTTCCGGTTCTTCTGCTTTTTGCTCAAAGATTTTTGTGATTTCAGCGACTTTTTCTTTGCTCAGATTCTCGCCAATTTCTTCCGAAAGAGCCATGTGCTCAATGACGTGATCCCGCATGAAATGCTGGCGCGGCAAGTCGGATTTCTTGGCCCATTCTTCGCGCCACAAAATCAAATTTCTAATTTTTGCCGCTTGTTCACGCGATCTGCCTTTAAAAGAAAAGCTGCGAAATAAACTGTCTTTGGACTCAATCATGCTCTTGCTGACGAAGGTTCTGATCTCTTCCAAATACCATTGCTGACGTCCTCTTTCTGCCAAAATTTTTGACAATTTTTCGTGAATTTCTTCCAAAAAAACTACGTCTAAAAGTGCGTATTCGAGCTGCCTTGTGCTAAGCGGGCGCCTTTGCCAATCGCTTCTCTGCATGGTTTTGTCGACCGCTTGTTGCAAGAGTTTTTCTACTAAATTTGAGTAGCCCATGTTGTAGTCGAGGCCGCAAAAATTGGCCATTATTTGAGTGTCGACCAGACTGGACACCACATTGTCCAACATACCTAGGTAGGGTATCCCAGATTTGTAGTAAAAAATTTGTAAATCTTGCAAAGAAGCGTGAAAAATTTTGGTAATGCTTTTGTCAAAAATCACTGCCGTGAGCGGCGCCAAATCGAGGCCCGACAAGGCATCCACAATGAATAATTTTTGCTCACCGGATTTTTTTACGGCGATTTGAATCAGCGACAAAATTGGGTAATAAGTTCTTTCGCGCACAAATTCGGTGTCGAGCGCCACTAATTTTGTTTCGTAAATTAGGTCGACAACTTCTTGCAAAGCGGCGTTGCTGGTAATGTAGTTTTGTGAATTAAGCATGTTTTAAACTTAGGGAGTGACACCTGCCGAAGCGGAGGAATTTAGGCTTTTAGCGTGGTGAGAAGAAAGAGGAGGAGTGAAGACATTTTCGCCGTGAAGAGCTTCTGCCGTAAGGCTTTCGGTCCGAACAATCGGACTTGGTACAGCGGCCGATGTGACGTCTTGTTTTAATTTTTTAACCACTTTTTCTTTGAGTAGACTTTCAAGATAAGCGACTTCGGCAACGTCTCTGTTGTTAAGAATTGCCGACCTGTCCGCCTGATCAAAAATAAAATTCTGATTAAAAGTTTTCAAAGCTGCCGCCAACTTTTCTGCCGCTTCTTTTTTTTGGAGATCTGTTGCTGTGGCAGAGTTTAACCTAGTTAGCTCTGCAATATTTGACGGGGTCGGGCCATTGCTTTGCAAGTTTGCGTCAATGCCGCTGAGCAACACGAACTCTTTTCTTAAACCTTCCCTAAATTTATTAGCTTTTTTCTGCAGCTCTTTTTGTGCGACTTGAAAGGCTTCGTAGGCTTTTGGATCTGCAAAATCTTTTTCTGTTTTTTCACTAAAACCGCTGAGAAATTTGATCATTGCCTTGGCGGAAATCGGATCACCGGGCTTGCCACTGTCCGAAAATTTCCCCACGTCAAACATTTGGAATAAGGTTTTGCCGCCCGAACCGTCGCAATCAAATGTGGCGCCAGTAAAGGCTTTTGAGCTTTCCAATAATGTTCCGTTGCCGCTTCCCAGAGCTTTCGCCAAAAACTCAATCATCTTCAAATCAATATTGGTCAACTTTGCAAGCTCGTGCTGATTGTTAACAAACTCTTCGATGCGCGCATCTGAGCCCTTCTTGTTGCCCCCTTTTCCCTCCTTCGACTCTTTCTCAAAAGCGTCAAATGCGGCCTTAAGTGCGGTGTCGTGCTTTTTAACCGAATCATCCAAACCCTTACTGTGATCAAGCTCCGCCGGGGCGCGACCCACGGTAAATACGCCGGCAATTCCCAGCAATGTCAGTGGCGAGCCCAGCATTGGAGCCACTTCCGCAAATATTCCTTGCCCAATCTCGCTGTCCATTAAAGCATCAACTACGTCACAGGCTGAATTCACAAAAGGCGTATTATCCAAAAGCCATTGCGTTGCATCGTCGATCCCCATCGCGTCCACCGCCTGGCCCATGAAGCCGAATTCTTTGCTGGTCATGACGCCGGAAAGGCCTTCGCTGAAGCTCAGATGAGCATCAAAAATTGGTCCGAAAATATTCGCTAGAGGATCCAAATAATTAAAAAGCTGTCCGCCGATCGAGAAAGCGCCCAGTGGCGTGAATATTAAAAACACTGACAATACGCGATATTTCCACGCTTCGTCAGATTCGTCTTCATGCTTTTGCATGCCGGTCAGCATAGTGTCGTGCAGCTTTTCTAATTGCTCGTTGAGCTGCTTAATTCTTTCGGCGTCAATTTTTTTGTCTGCTTCGATTTCATTTAAAATCAAATCGCGCATTTGGCTGCAGGCTAGAGCGTCAAGCGGATCGAAATTCTGCGAATTGATGCGACTCAAATATTTTTGCATCGCGAATCCGTATTGGCTTTGATCCGCGCTTATCTTCTGCATCAGCTCAGCCAAAAACCGCTCTTTGTTTTTGCTGTATTTTTCGTTGTAACTGCTGTCAACAGCCTTGGACTCGCTAATGACGCCCTTGCCCGCCTGTTGCACCCCGGCGTATAAAAGCGCGGCGCTTTCAGTTGCAAGGGTTCTTAGCCCGCTCCAATTTGATCTTTTGCTGCTTAATTCTTTTTTCTCTGCTTCAGAAATGTCGCGACCATTTTCTAAAAGGCTTTCGAGTCGAGCCGCGTTTGCATCCACCGCATCTAGCGTCTGATCGAAAGCCAACTCCACTTTTTTGCGGTATGTCGGATGCAATCCGAAAACGCTTCCCACTCCAGGAATACTTGAAAATGAGTTTTGAGTTATTGAATTTTGCTCCAGCTTTGCAGCGTGAATTATCGAGGAATTGTAATTCTGGATGTCTTCAATGCTGCCGACGCCCATTAGATTAAGCGCTTCCGGCGTAAGCTGTCTTTGATATTCCGCAATGTCCAAACTTTGCGGCTTAGCGTCAGCCTTAGCAATTTCGGCCAATTGGCGAATTACGTTTTTGTTTCGTCTTGCCACATCTTCACGCTGATTACAAATTTCTTCGGCAAGATTTAGGAAGCGCTCGGTAGCCGCAGAATTACCGCTGGCAGAAATTGCGTTGTACCGATTTTCAAAATCTTTTTTTATGCGCTCGATCGGATTTCTGGTTGACCTGCCGTAAAGCACAGCAACACGTCCAAGAATTTTTTTCTTCCGTTCTTCTGGGGTTAGGATCGGCATATTTATTTAAAATTTTCTAAATTAGGGACTACTGAGGACTATTTGAAGACTAACAAAAACTTCATTTCGCAACGCATTTTCTTGAGATAAAAAACTATTCCCCTCCAATCTAATAATCATTGAAAAATTGGGTCGTCAATTCTTGACATTAGGTAAGTGCAAATTTAATTTCGCCGCCTCTTACGCGCCCCGCCTTATCAATCAGGCTTCCAACAAATCTCCCATTTAATCTCGAGGACAAAATGATCAAAAAATTACTTGTTTTAGTTGCCATCGTTTCACTAACCGCATGCCACGGTAAAACCGCCAAAGAAGATCTAAAAAAAGATGATTTTAAAGTGGAAGACAAAGCCACAGCAGATCAAAGTTTCCAAGCATTAGAAAACCAACAACAAGCCGACGCTTTAAACCAAGCGCAACAAGCCAAAGAAGCAGAAGTTGAAGTTCAAGACCGCGTATTTTTTGATTACAACTCTTCCGATCTTTCTGAAGAGGCCAAAAAAATTCTCGACGTTCAAGCTCAATGGTTAAAAAGCGACCCCTCAATCAAGATCACTATTGAAGGCCATTGCGACGAAAGAGGAACTAGAGAATACAACATTGCTTTAGGCGACAGAAGAGCCAACTCTGCCAAATCTTATTTGGTAAAAAATGGCGTTGAAGCTGCAAGAATCAAAACCGTTTCCTACGGAAAAGAACGCCTAGCTTATTTTGGCACTGACGAAGTAACTGTTTCAAAAAACAGAAGAGCGGTTGCAGTAGTTAACTAACAGTGTCTAACCTTAAGTAAAAATGGCCGCACAAAAACCAACGCCGGAAAATCAGGTTATTTCCGGCGCATCACCAGCAGAAAAACCCCTCCTCTCCCGCGAACAAATTTCCGCAGATTCCAAACTAGCAAGATACCACCTCACAATTCTTCAGGCCTTAAACGACGAAGAATTCAAAGCCATGGCCGTACAAAACGGAATGAGAATGAAAGAAAGTCCTCTCTCGCAAGGCCTTGGCAATGCCAGCATCGCCGCCAATCTAATACCAGTGCCGATCGCCAGCCAAATAGCCCAACTCACTTTGTCCGTTGCGCAATACGCAGTAAATGCTCGCAACGACCGCAGCAATTCTCAAAAAGCCGAAAAAATTTTAGCGATTAATCCCACTCACGATCAAGTCGAGTGGAAACAATTTGCCGAACAATTGGCCACAAAATTAACCAGCGAAAATCAGAGTCGCATCCAAAGTTGCAAACCCTCCAAACAAGATGGCGGACTTTCTTCCAGCATTGGAGCAATTTTTTCTTTTAACAAAAAAGTCGCGGAAAATCCGGAAGTTGTCGCAGTTAAAGCAATGGCCGTCGGAGATTGTTCGCACGTCATTGAAACAATTTTAAATAAAGAAAATTTACTCGAAGGAAAAGACGGCGGGATTGAGAATGATGAGACAAGGGATGCCCTGGTTACTACACTAGCCACATCAGCCAACACGCCATCAACCAGCGCCAAATCAGCGAAGGCGTCAACTCTTGTAAGTCACGATTTGAGCCGCTCTTAGAACCTGTTTAGGACCACTACTGTCCGATTAACCTACTCCCAAATTCTTCAAAACCATTGATTCACAAGCTCTCGTAACCCATCAAAATGCTTCCTCCAAGCAAAAGATCGTCTTTTCTCAAAACAGTGATGAAGAAATCTTGGATGAGCTTTTTGAATTTTCTCCGGCCGGAGAAAATCTTGCCTATTTTTTGCATCCAGTAAAATCAAGGGTTTCGAAGGCAAGGTGTGTCGAAAATGAATCGTGCCTTCGGTCTAAAAAAATTTTAGAAATTTTTTCTGCCAAAGAATTTTGCTCACAACGGCTGTGAAGATGCGCGAAATCTAGCTTGTCCATGTTTTGATCTTGCTGCCCACAGGAATAAAAATATTCCGTCTCACCTTTTTCATTTTCTCTTTTTTGCAAACATTGGGAGCAGACGCCCTTAAGCATGCACTGCATCGGCGCGTTCAAACTCGTGATTGCAATTGGCGCGTCGCTAATCGATTTCACTAAATTTTTCTGACGCAATTGGGCAACTTTATGCATCATTTGATCATTGCCGATGGTGAAGATGCGATCAATTTTTTGCGGATTTTTGGTAAAATAATTTTGTAGAGCATCAACGACAGAACCTTGAAAATAGCCGCCTTGCATCCGATCAGACTCCACTTCTTCCTCAATTGCAAAAACCAGAACATCGCAAGAATTTCTCATCTTTTCTTCGCGAATTACAAAAGATTTTTTTCTGTAACCGGCGAAGAAAATTACCTTGCAGCCGTTCTTCTTGTAAGTTTCAGCAATGGCTGTCAGCGGTTGATTCCCGCGCCCTCCACCGATTAGCACCACTGTTTCATTTTCTGGAATTTCCGTCGGCTTACCGCTCGGCCCCATAAAAATACAAGGCTCACCCTCTTTAAAATTTTTAATCAAACTTGTTGAGCCACCGGCATTAATCACCACGCCGCTAATGATCCCACTTTTGTAATCAACCGAAAGCGCCGTGACTGGAATGCCCTCCATTGCCAACAATTGCCCTCCGGATTTTTGCGCCAAAGCGTGGTAATTCTGCAGACGAAAAATGTGACCGATTTGAGTTTGTTTTGCCAGAAGTGGCGCCCTGATGAAGAGCTCGTACACATGCTCCGAAAGCTTCTCAATCTTTTCAATTGTAACTAAAAATTCTGAATTAATTTTTTGTAAAAAATTATCCCCAGCCTCATACCCTTCCGTCGGTTGAGATTGTTCAAGAATTCTAGTAATCTCCTTGTACCCCACCTTCGCACTGGCCATCGCTTTCACCACATTGCCTTCAAAATTCGGATGCAAATCACCAAAAAAACTCACGGCTTTTTTGGTCGCGTCGTCAATTTTTGTAATCACGCTAAAATCCTTCGGACGCGCGCTGTGCGTGATTGGATAATGTTTGTGATTCTTGTCAATTTCAGCAAAATATTTTCCTTCCAACTCAAAATCCAAACCGTCTTCCAAGACCGGCGAAATATTCGGCGTCGTTCCCGCGGCAATTAAAAGTGCTCTACATTTAAAAGATTTTTCCTCGGCACATTTCAGATTTTTTACGTGACCAAATTCATCAATTTCAATTTCTAGTGGCGTAATATTTTCGACAAATTCCACGCCTTCTGCAAAAGCTTTGTTCAGCTCTTGATGGTTTAGTCTGTAAGCTGGAGCATCTTGAATTTTTTTACGGTAAAGAATTTTTACACCACCCCATTTTTGCAAAAGCTCGGTAGCGTCACCATTTTTTAATTCTTCCGCGTGAGCCAAAAATTCTTCCGCAATAATTTTCTCTTCAAGATTCAGCGCTGCCCAAATTTTTTCCTTGCCGATCTTCTCAACTTTTTTCGCAAACTTTTTTATTTGCGTAATGTAGTAAGCCTGCGCTTCGCAGGCCGTGTCGACTGCCGTCAAGCCACCACCAATCACGGCGATTGGCATTCTGATTTGTAAATTGGTAAATAATTCTTCTTTAAAACTTCCGGTCAGTTGCAGCGACATTAAAAAATCTGACGCCGATCTCACGCCTTTGGCAAAGTTATTTTTTAAATTAATGATGTTGGGGCGACCAGCTCCCAGACAGAGCGCAACGTGATCGAAGCCATAATCTTCAAAAGCGGTTTTGTCGGTGATTGAAGAACCAAAACGAATGCCGCCAAACATTCTAAAATTATTGCGACGCTCCAAAAGCAGACGAATTACTTTCAGAAAATTCTTGTCGAAACGCACCGTAATTCCGTATTCGGCAACACCGCCAAAGCCTTGAATCAAGCGACTAGAAAGCGGCTCGTAAATTTCGTCCAAAAATTTTATCGGGCGAAATTTTTGACGATTGCCGAGCTCGTCAATGCCGGAAATTTGTGAATTTAGCGGCTCAATTTTAAGACCGTCAATTGCCACAACATTGTGACCGTCATTGAGCAAATGGTGCGCCAGAGTGTACCCCGCGGGCCCGAGTCCGGCGATTAAAATTTTCTTGCCGGAATTTTCGCGCGGTAAATTGCGTTCCAAATTCAGCGGATTCCATCGCGTCAAAAGTGAATAAATTTCGAAACCAAAAGGAAGAGCCAATACGTCTTTGAGGGTGCGCGTTTCGATTTGCGGAATGTCAACCGGATCTTGTTTTTGAAAAATACACGACTTCATGCAGTCATTGCAGATGCGGTGTCCAGTGCCGGCAATCATTGGATTGTCCACGACAGCAATTGCCAAAGCGGCCAGTGAAAAACCTTCCGATTTCAACAAATTCATTTCGGAAATTTTTTCATCCAAAGGACAGCCGTGCAGCTCAACTCCGAGCGAATCAATTTTTAAATTTTCGGAATTTTTTTCTTTGACGCCGCTGCGGCAAGAATCTTTTTCTTGGTTGTGACAGAAGATGCAGTAATGGGCTTCAGCTAGAGTACGATTGAGTCCGAAGCCTTGGTCAGTCAGATCGAATCCGCTTGGTTTTTCTGAGCGTTTCGATTTTTCTTGGCACGGCGTCACCAGATTTTGCTGATCAACTTTTTGCGGCAAGATGAAAAGTGCGCCGCTTTTGTGCAACTGGCGACCAGCGCGCGAGTAAAGCGCCCATGCTGCGTAGTTAGTTAGAATTTCTAAATTTTCTTCGTCGTGAATTTTTTGGGCGAGTTGTTTTTCAAGCTCGTCAATGTCGTCGCCAGGAATGTTTAACTCTTTGAGAATCCTTGTTCCGTCAAGGTCTTTAGGCGCTTCGCTAAATTTTTTAGCAACAACTCGCTGCACAAATTCACGA
>CANDYP010000025.1 GCA_947425005.1 Rickettsiales bacterium
CCCCCCTACCCCCCTTGTCAGGGGGGCTTAGACTGAGCTCGGTTTAAGCCCCCCTGACAAGGGGGGTAGGGGGGTTTTTCGTCACGAACTCGGTCTAATACACTTCCACCAACCCCAGTCTAATACACTTCCACCAACCCTCGGTCCAACAGAAGCTGGCTCAAATAGGTCCCACTGTCAGCAATTTTTTGTAAGTTAATTTCTTTTCCTTTTTCGTCGAAGAACACATCCGCCACGTAACGCCCGTAAATGTCGGTCTTGTTGGTTTTGACGACCAAAACCTGCCCGTCTTTCAAAATCTTTTTCAGCCCGTCGGAAGCTTTTCGGCCTTCCGGCGTTTTCGATTCCGGCGCATTAATTTTGGCCAATCTCAAAATCTCGCGGTGCTGCATTTTGAAACCCAAATCAAGAACCACGTGAATGGTGTCGCCGTCGACAACCCGCTCCAGGTAAGCTTTGTAAGTGTGCATTTGCGTCGGTTTCACGCTCGATTTTTTCAGTGAAATCTTTTCGCCACTCTTCTTCGACGCAACAATTGTTCCACCTTTCAACGAAGTTTTAATTTCGCAAAACATGTTGAAGCCGAGGTCGACGAAGATTTCTTTCGAATCACTCAAAGTTTTGAGCGAGTAAGTAAAAAGCTGTCCGCGGGCGACTTTGAATTGCGTGATTTTTGGCGTGGATTTTTTTTCTGAGGTTTTGGATTTGGCAATTTCGCGCTGCAGCACTTCCGCGCCTAAATTATTTTTCACCGTCAGGTCTTCTAAAATTTTTCTCTGTTCTACATTCTTCACCGAAGCCAGACTCCTGTAGTGACTCCAGCTCAAGTCGTTTTCATTTTTTGGCAAAGTTGGGTAGGCTTTGTAAAAGCTACGCATTTGGTACAAAACAGCCTTCTTGATTGAAGTGTCTTTTTCGAGTCGCTTAAACAATTTTTCTCCGTAGTCCGCGCGCTCATTTTTCTGCAAATGTACGTCAACTATTTGTCCAATTTGCCAACTCATTACGACCTTTTCTCGGTTCACATTTTGAACAATATTTTCCTCAGTTTGTTTGATTGTTTTTTGAATTTGAGACAGCAATTTCTCGTAATTATTCAGTGCAACTTGCATGTGACCTCGAGTATTGGGGTTGTTGGGTTAGAAGAGTTTTGTGCAAATTGTCACAGGCCTGTGACAATTCATTTCTTGTGAAATTTTACGACTAATTTTTTACCAAAAAAATCAAACTTAATCGTAATTTTATTTAGTTGTTACTGCCGCCTGGCTTCCAACCAAACTCACGCCCAAACCAGCTCTGACTGTGGAAGCTGGCCCAGTCTGCAAATGTTCCACTCTTTCCATTTCGTCGAGCACGACAAACATTTTTTGGTAATTCGAATCCAAGTGCGGCGCGATTTCGCCGACCACGCACAGGCCGGAAATCCAAGTCAGATTCGCTAAAAAATGCCTCCGCTGTTCCCGGTCAAAATGGTGCGACTCGGCGAATTTAGTCAGAGATTCCCTAATCAGAGCGCCCTCGCCTCCCGCCTCTTTGACCAATTCCCGATTGTCCAATTTTAATTCTCGAAAAAGCAAGTAGGCGGGATTGATTTGGGTGCGACAACATTCGGCGACAATTTCGTTGCGATTAACCGCGCCAACGGCTTCCAAAAAGCACAATCTTTTTACCAAGCCGTGCGCTTCGGGATTAATTACGAGTTGCGGCTCAAGAGGCGCAGAATTTGCCCCGCCTTCGGGAGAGAAAAATATTTTGCGCTCTCGGCTAGTCGCCCAACTTAAATGTTCTGGCGGCAGCATTGCCGGGTCGTAAAAAGACAAATCCAAACTTCTGGCCTGGTCTTTGACGTTGAGGGTGAAGACGTTGCCCTTGCGGTAAATCTGTCCCGGCAAAATCTGTCCAGGCAAAATCTGCCCAGGCGCAATTTCCAAATTAAATTTTTCGCGCACAAATTTTTGAATTTCCTGGTCAGGCCATTTGCCGATTCCGTCGACAAAAATTTCCAAATCCAAATCGCTGGGCACGCGGTTGGCGGTTGAAACTTGGTAGGCCACGCTTCCTTTTAACTGAACTTGCGCGCCACTTTGCAACAAATCCAAAACGCTGCGCTGCAAAAATTTTGGCAGGTCACGCACCGAATTTATTTGGCGCGAACCGTGCAGGAAATTTTCCATTTCCCCCTGTTCGAATTCTAATTGTTGCTCTGCTGAAATTGCTGCCGCAGGGACGAATGCAGGGACGAATGCAGGGGTGAATGCAGGGACGAATGCCGCCGCGTGGGGCGACAGTGGCGCGGATGCAATCGAGCTTGATCTGCTGGATGAGGACGAGGTTGAAGTTGAATCTCGCTGCGATTTGGTTTCTGAATCTGACTCGTCAGTGGTGACGTCTGCCGTTGTCACGTCGCTTCTTTCAGTGCCTTCGTCAGCAACTTCTTCGCTTCTTTTGTCCTCAGAAATTTTTACGGCCGTCTCAAATATTTCGGAAATTTCAGACCTGATCCAGCCCGCAACTTGCTTTTTTTCTTCCAGCTCCGCTTTGATTTTATTTTCAGCTTTGCGTCTTCTTTCGCGTTCGGTTTTAGAAATTGTTTCGACTGCAGCGGAATTGTTTTGAGTAACACTACTTTGAGCCGGGCTTTGAGCCGGGCTTTGATTGGCGGCAACGTAGGTCGCAGCAACGCTAAAAAATCTCTCCAAACCCTCTTTTACATTTTTAAAAATCGCGTGTTTGCTGATTTTATTCAGCGCGACTCGTAGTTCTTGCTCAACACTTCTGCGCTCTTGTCCCGGCAAATTGCCGAATTTAGTCACTACTTTTTCTTCGCCGAGAATTAGTGAAATCAGCGGTTTGTTTTTGGATTCGATTTCCTCTTTCAACGCACTGGCAATCGTGCTGAATTCCAACCGGTCAGATCCGAGCACCAACCTTACGACCTCATTATTTCCACTGTTAATTGCGCAGCGCAGAATCGTTGAACCGTTGCTGGTTAGGGCATTCACGTCGGCACCGTCTTGAATTAATCTTGCAGCAATTTCTCCCTGACCGGACCGCGACAAAGTCTGCATTAATTCCTGCAATCTTTCTGTCGGAGATTTTACGACAATTGGTTTTGCTGGAATTGGTTTTGCTGGAATTGGTTTTACTGGCGGCGCTGCTGGCTCTGCTACCGCTTCCGCAGCTGAATTTGTAGCGACAGTTTTTGTTGCAGCAGCTTTGACTTGAGCAAGATCCTGCAGAAATTTACTGGCATTTCCCCAGCCCACAACCGCTGCTACCGTGCGCTCTGCCTTAATTCGATCCTGAATCATTTTTGCCGCCTCAAGATTGCCGAGGGACAAAGCTAGGGTCACGGGAGTGTACCCTTGTTTGCTGACAGCATTGTAGTCCGCCCCTTCGCTAAGTAGCGCTTGCACAATCTCCAAACCCCGCTTGGAAAGCACCGCGTAATGCAAAGCCGAATCGCCGTGAGTATTTTTTTTGTTAATTCTGCTGAGGGCTTTTTCTGGGTTAGCCTTGATTGCTTTCAGAATTTCAAGAACCACCGCCGTATTGTTATTCGACACGGCAACGTTGAGTAGGCCTTGTGCTTCGTAGGCGTCAGCGTCAACGTCTGCTCCCCGTGCAATCAAAAATTTTGTCAATTCCAAATCGCCGACAAAGGCCGCAATGTGCAGGGGAGTAAAGTTGCTGTAGGTTACTAGATTAATGTCAGCGCCTTGCTCGATTAATTTTTTAATGTTTTGACAGCCGTGGCGAATCGTGGGATTGCTGAGCGCTTTTGTTTTGTCGGAAAGAAAAAGAGAGAGATTACTCTGGTCAATTAGCACCTCGTGAATTGCTTCCATTTCTCTGCTGAGCTCGGCGTTGAGGTCGACTGTCTTGACTGCTGCAGTGGCTTGTGGAGGTGGCGGTGGAGGTGGCGGTGGAGGTGGCGGAGGTGGTGGCGTGACAACAACTTCTGCTTCTGGCGACTTTGGAGTCGGTGTCGTGGCGACAAATTTCACCCGCGTTGTATTGGTCTGGTATTTGCCAGGAGGTCGTCTGAAGCTAAGCATGCGGGGAGATTTAGTGAATTAGGAAGCGGCCAAAAACATCTAATTCTTCGACCAACTTTAAAGTGCAAGGAATTTGCAATTTGATCTGAGACAGAAAAATATTGAGTCCGGGACGAAAAACCCCCCTACCCCCCTTGTACTCACAAAATTATTTTTAATTTTTGCGTGAGTTGCAATTGCTTCAGCAATTGTCAGGGGGGCTTGGACTGAGTATTCCTTCTCCCCCGCGTGTATTTGTGTTCAGAATATTTGACTTTTTTTAGACCCCTCCTAGATTGCCCGCGCGTTTTCAGAAAACCTCCCTCCCCTACAATTTAATTCCAAATCAAATGCGTTACCTAGCCTTGACCGAGAAGGATCGGCAAGAGATGCTCGCTGCTATTGGCGTCTCTTCAATTGACCAACTTTACGACGCAGTTCCGTCAGAATTTTTACTCAAAAAACCAATTGAAAATCTGCCTAATCACCAGGGCGAAATTGAAGTGGAAGCGATTTTAAATTCTTACGCCGACAAAAATCGCCCTGCCGCAAGCGGACCATTTTTCTTAGGCGCTGGCTGCTACAGGCACCACATCCCGTCTAGTGTTGACCACCTCATTCAACGCTCCGAATTTTTAACTTCTTACACACCTTACCAGCCCGAAATTTCGCAAGGAACTTTGGCCGTAATCTTCCAATTCCAAAGCATTGTTGCACTTTTGACCGGAATGGAAGTGGCCAACGCTTCAATGTACGACGGCGCCACGGCGCTTTCTGAGAGCTGCTTAATGGCACTTCGCATTAAGTCCGGCCGCAAAAACATTGCGACAGTGGGCAATATTCACCCCGATTATTTGGACGTTACCAAAACTTCACTCGACTTAAACGAGGCGAAATTTGTTGAGCAAATTGACGAATCCTGCGCCGCTGTAGTGCTGCAATATCCGGACTTTCACGGTGAAGTTGGGAACTTGGACGAAGTCAGAGCCAAGTGCGACGCTGCTGGCGCGCTTTTAATTGTGGTCACGAATGAAATTGTTTCGCTGGGGCTGCTCGAAGCTCCGAAGCAGGCTGACATTGTGGTGGGAGAGGCTTCTTCAATTGGAGTCGGCTTAAATTTCGGCGGCCCTCTTTTGGGATTTTTCGCCTGCAAAAAAGAATTTGTCCGTCAAATGCCCGGCCGTATTTGCGGCGCAACTTTGGACGCGGACGGCAAGCCGGGTTACGTTTTAACGCTGAATGCGCGCGAGCAGCACATTCGCCGCGAAAAAGCCACTTCCAACATTTGTTCAAATCAAGGTTTGTGCGCGACAGCCTTTACGATTCACGCCTCTTTGCTTGGCGAAAATGGTTTCAAACAATTGGCTTTGTTGAATCACAAAAAAGCCTGCGACTTGGCTGACAGACTTGCTTCAGTTCGTGGCGTCAAAGTTTTGAACCAAAGCTTCTTCAACGAATTCACGATTGAATTGTCAAAAGACGCCGCGGAAGTGAACAAAAAACTCCTCACCAAAAACGTAATTGGCGGCTTCGCGCAAGGAAATAAAATGGTCGTCGCCGTCAGCGAATTAACCAGCGCGACTGACATTGAAACTTTTGCAACTGAATTAGAAAAAACTTTGAACTAAAAGATTTACCGAATTTAATAACCCCAAACACACCACAAAAATGCCCGAGATCAGCCGCTTTCTTGGAATTGCGATTTCAATGTTTTACGACGAACACAATCCACCTCACTTTCACGCCGAATACGGAGAATTTCAAATCTCAGTTGAAATTGAGTCAAAGATTACAAAAGGAGACTTTCCTCCGAGGGCCCGTAAAGCTGTGCTTGACTGGCTCGATCTTCACAAAGAAGAATTGTTGGAAGATTGGATGCTAGCCGCCAAAGGAGTGTCTTTAAAAAAAATTAAACCTCTGAGGTAAGAATGCTTAACTATTTAGTAAAAAAGGCAAAGTACGTTGAAGGCTACAAAGTTTGGCTTGCTTTCGCTGACGGCAAAAATGGAGAAATTGATTTAGAGAAAAAAATCGAAACTCTTAGCAGGAATATCGACAGTGTTTTTAAACCACTGCGAGACATTAATTATTTCAAAAATTTTAAGATTCGTGGCAGTACGCTTGCTTGGCAAAACGAAGCAGACATTGCCCCTGAATCACTTTACGAATTACTAATGCAACAAAACCAACTAAAATAATGACTTTCACTCAAGAAAAATTTGTCCCTCGGGAAATTGGTGGCTTGCGTCACGAGACTGAACTTTTGATTAAACAAACTCGTCCGGGGGCTTGTGGTGTAGACCTTCCTGCTGTTGCGAATTTTGCGACTCGTACGGGGCAAAAAAGCCGCGCGCAAATCGGTCTGGCTGAAGTTAACGAACCGCAAGTTATTCGTCACTTCGTACGTTTGTCGAATCAGAATTACTCGATTGACGCCGGGTTTTACCCGCTGGGCTCTTGCACAATGAAGCACAATCCACGCTTGAACGAAAAAATGGCCCGCCTTCCTGGCCTGTCAGACATTCACCCGCTGCAAGATCAATCCACCGTCCAAGGCGCTTTGGAATTAATGTTTAATTTGCAAAATTGGTTGACGACTCTCACCGGTTTAGGCGCGGTTTCTTTGGCTCCGGCCGCTGGCGCTCAAGGCGAATTCGCTGGAATGCTCGTCATTAAAAAGGCTCACGAGAAAAAAGGTGAAGCCGCTACCCGCAAAATCGTTTTGATTCCGGATTCAGCCCACGGCACCAACCCAGCTACTGCGGCAATGTGCGGCTTTCAAATCAAAGTAATTCCTTCCAACTCTGAGGGTTTAATCGACCTTGATTTATTCAAAAAATTAATCGCTGAACACGGCACCGCAATCGCCGGCACAATGATTACCAACCCCAACACTTGCGGAAAATTCGAAAAAAATATTAAGGAAATCGCTGATTTAATTCACTCGGTTGGCGCTTATTTCTACTGCGACGGCGCCAACTACAACGCCATTGTCGGCAAAGTTCGCCCGGCCGACATTGGGGTCGACGTAATGCATTTCAACTTACACAAAACTTTCTCCACACCCCACGGTGGCGGCGGACCTGGTTCCGGACCAATCGCCGTGCGCGCAGAATTGGCAGAATTTTTGCCCACTCCTCACGTCGTCAAAGAAGGCAATGAGTACAAACTAGTCGCGCCAAAAAATAGTTGCGGCAAAGTGAAAGGCTTTAACGGCCAATTCGGAATGCACGTCCGCGCTTTGACTTACATGCTTTCACACGGTACTGACGGTTTACAAAAAGTTGCCGAAGATGCGGTGCTCAGCGCCAATTACATTTTGGCAAAATTGAAGGACCACTTCCACGTGCCCTTCCCTGGCAACTGCATGCACGAATGTTTGTTGACGGACAAAATCCAAAAAGCGCAAGGCCCCGGGAAACAAAGTCTAAGCACCCTCGACATTGCCAAAGCTCTGGTCGAATACGGCATCCACCCAATGACGATCTTCTTCCCGCTTGTAGTTTCCGGCGCGATGTTGATTGAACCAACTGAAACCGAGACCCGCGAAACCATTGACGTCTTCACCGACACAATGATTTTCATTGCCAATGAAATCGCCGAAGGGCGCGGCGACAGGTTCCACCAATATCCCCTCTCCACTCCAAGAAAAAGATTGGACGAAGTGAAGGCAGCTAAAACTCCCGTAACAACTTGGATGCAACAAAGCTAATGAAGAAAAAGCAGGCTTTTTCACTTCTAGAACTGTCAATCGTCGTCGTAATAATCGGCGTTTTAATTACCGGCGTGATTGGCGGATCTGCAATGATTAAGTCCACCCGAATCACCAGCGTTAGATCATTTACCGCTAAGTCCGTAGTGCCGTCAATTGGCGGCTTAGTGGCCTGGTACGAGACTTCTCTTAAAAATAGTCTGAAAGAAAGTGAGGCTTACGGCAACGCGCAAATCAGCACTTGGTACGACATCAGCCCAGGAGCAATAGCAGCAAGAACCACAACCACCGCAGTAAATAGCCTCACCAAAACCGCCTCCAGCACCGTGATTTACGTGGATGACGGCATTAACAATACTCCCAGCATACAGTTTACCGGCACCGGAACCAATACCGTCGCTGACACTACCGGCAAACTTGCTTTGGCGAATTTTTACCAAGGCACTTCGTCACAAAATACAATCTTCTTGGTTGTCCGGCCGTTTTCTCTGCCTGGAATAGCCAAGATTTTTATTGATTCCGGCAATACCAGCATTGTTGCCGTGACTGGAATAGCCGCCTCAAACAGTGTACATTTTAATTTGGGAACAGTGTCCAACACTGCAACCGTAACGAACCCCGCCAGTTTTTCCGTCGGACAAGATTACATCATTGCCTCGTATTTTAATGGCACCTCTTCCAAAGCTTACGTCAACAATGCCACGACCATGACTGGCAATGCTGCCGTTAGCCCCGGATCAAATATTCTAACAGGATTAACGCTGGGGTCTGACCGCAATGGTTACTACTCTTTCAACGGCCTAATCTCCGAAATAATAATCTACAACCGACCACTCCCACTTCAGGAAAGGCGCGACGTCTTCAAATATCTTTCCTACAAATACAACATTGCAGTTACTGGAATTTAACCCGGATCAAGCCAATGCACAAAAAACAAGCTTTCTCACTAATCGAATTGTCGGTCGTTTTAATAGTCATTGGCATCCTTGCTGCTGGCGTTCTTCAAGGCGCCTCTTTGATTAAATCTGCCCGACTAACCACCGCCAGAACTCTCACCTCCAGCTCACCAGTGCCTAGCATTGAAGGGCTAGTGGCTTGGTACGAGACTTCTTCAGCAGACAGTTTGAAGGAAAGCGAAGCTTACAACTCCGGCCAAATCAGCACCTGGTACGACGTCAGCCCAGCGTCAGTAATTTCAAGAAAAAATACTTTAACTCGCACTGCCAGCAGCGCTTTAACCTACAAAGCTGACGGCATTAATGGGGTTCCCAGTTTAAATTTTAACGGCTCCGGCAATATTGTTTTGGCGGATTTTTACCAAGGAGCTACGGCGCAAAGCACAATCATTTACGTCGTGCAACATTCCACCATTAGCAGCATCATTCTTGATTCCGGCGCTTCAGGATACGGGGCTTCTGCCGTCGGAACCGATTCCTCAAACAACGCCCACATAAATTTAGGAACCTCGTCCGTTACTGGGTCAACCAATCCGGCAAATATTTACGCCAACAAGAATTACATCATTGCCGACTACATTGCGTCTCCCGCCAAAGTCTACGTAAACAACGCCGCCACCATGGCAGGCGCAGCCACGATTAGCGCGGGGTCAGGATTTTTAAGAGGCTTAACCGTAGGATCGGATCGAGCCAGTAACTACAAATTTACCGGCCTGATTTCCGAAATAATAATCTACAGCCGACCACTCCAACTTCAGGAAAGAAAAGACGTCTTCAAATATCTTTCGACTAAATACAAGATTGCAGTGGCAGGGTTGTAACGGCGAGGCTGTAGCTCTCAGAACCTGTTTAAAATCTCGCTAGGCCGGGTTAGATCTGGCCTAGCGAGATTTTAAACAGGTTCTCGAATCTTGACATCCCTCCCCGGCGTCTCTTTAATTTTCAGCCGACTCCTCTCTCATTCCAGAATTTACATTTACAAAATGGTCAATTCCCTAATCCCAAAATCAGGTAGCGTAAAAACGGTCGACCTAAAGAAATCAAGCGACGCCGGATTTTTGCAATATTTAAAAGAAATTCAGAAATTCCCCCTCCTCACCGCCGAAGAAGAAAAAGAATACGGCACCAGATTTCAAAAAACTGGCGACAAAGAAGCCGCGAAAATGCTGGTGCAGAGCCACTTACGTCTCGTCGTCAAAATTGCCCGAAAGTTTAAGAATTACGGATTGCCAATGTTTGACATTGTCTCGGAAGGCAATGTCGGGCTAGTTCAGGCGGTAAAAAAATTTGATCCCGACAAAGGCTTTCGCTTCTCTACCTACGCCATGTGGTGGATCCGCGCCCACATACAGGAATACGTTTTGCGCTCGTGGTCTTTGGTTAAAATCGGCACCACCGCGGCGCAAAAAAAATTGTTTTTTAACTTACGCAAGATCAAACAAAGAATTGGCGGACTGTCTTCCGATCAAGACCGGCTTGCCCCCGAGCATATTAAGAGAATCGCCAAAGATTTAAACGTCACCGAAAAAGAAGTGACCGACATGGATTCTAGACTACAGCAGCCTGATTCTTCGCTGAATAATTTTGTCGGAAATGAGGAAGACGGGAACGAGGTAATTCACGAGTTGGCTTCGCAGGACGACAATCAGGAACAAATTGCCATTGAGCGTCAGGAGCAATCACGCCAGAAATTAATGCTGCGGGATGCCCTGCTAGTGCTGAATGAGCGCGAGAGAGATATTTTAATCAAACGCCAAATGTCGGAACATCCTTTGACTTTGGAGGATTTGAGCCAGATCTACAACGTGTCGCGCGAAAGAATTCGGCAGATCGAAGAAAGCGCGATTAAAAAAATTCGCAAAGAATTCACAAAACACTCGAACTAGGTCGGAGTAACGGCGGGAGTGGAGAATCAATTTTTTAAACAGTTTCTTAAATTGGTGCTGAATTTGAGGCGGTTCTTGATCTTCTGAATTTCTGAAATCACCTTGCCCTCAGATTAGCGTGACAGCTTGAGCAAATCTAAAACCTTTCGCGAACAGCAACTTAAAAAACTAAAAATATGCCAATTTCTCCAGAGCTTCTACAAAGAATTAGAGATAATGATGCGACCTTGACCAGTCTTAATCTTGAAAATAGTCACATCGGAGACGCCGAAGCCGAAGCACTCGCAACCGCACTTAAAACAAACACAACCCTGACCAGTCTTGATCTTGTGGATAACCAAATCGGAGTCGCCGGAGCCCAAGCGCTCGCAACCGCACTCTCAACAAACAAAACCCTGACCAGTCTTGATCTTGCAGCTAACCAAATCGGAGCCGCGGGGGTCCAAGCACTCGCAACCGCACTCGAAACAAACAAAACCCTGACCAGTCTTAATCTTGAGTATAACCAAATTAGAGACGCAGGAGTCCGAGCGCTCGCAACCGCACTCGCAACAAACACAACCCTGATCCGTCTTGATCTTGGGGCCAATCACATTGGAAACGCCGGAGCCCAAGCACTCGCAACCATACTCACAACAAACAAAACTCTGACCAGACTTGGTCTTACAAATAACAAAATCGGAGCCGAAGGAGTCCAAACACTCGCAACCGCACTCACAACAAACAAAACCCTGACCAGTCTTGATCTTGGGCTTAACCAAATCGGAGACGTAGCAGCCAAAGCACTTGCAACCGCACTCGCAAAAAACAAAACCCTAACCAGTATCGATCTTACAAGTAACCAAATCGGAGCTGCCGGAGCCCAAGCGCTCGCAACCGCACTCGCAACAAACAAAACCCTGACTAGTCTTGATCTTGCAGTTAACCAAATCGGAGCCGCAGGAGTCCAAGCGCTCGCAACAAACAAAACCCTGACTAGTCTTGATCTTAGGGATAACCAAATCGGAAACGCCGGAGCTCAAGTACTCGCAACCGCACTCGCAACAAACGTAACCCTGACCAATCTTGATCTTAAGCGTAACCCAATCGGAGCCGAAGGAGTCCAAGCACTCACAACCGCACTCACAATAAACACAACCCTGACCAGTCTTAGTCTTTGGAACGGCCTAACCGGAATCTCAGAAGCCCAACCAATCGAAAAAATATTAGCAAGAAACCGAACCTTCCCCGAAGTAATCACTAAAAAAATCGCCGAAATACTAGACCCCACCTCAACGGCAGCAAAACCCCTCTCCGCCCTTGAAAAAAAATTTATTTCCAACGAGCACCATCCTGAGAATTGCGCAAATATTCTAACGCGTCTTGCGGATCGCACGCCCGCAGAAGGTATTGCAGGCTTACTAACAGCACTGAAAGAGTTTCCCGAAGGAAGAAGAATTTTAGTCACAGCTGCTCAAGATCCAGCTGGTTTGGGAGATTCTTTGCCGGAAGAAAAAACTAAAGAAGTAATGAAAGTGCTAAGTCAGATCAATCTCGAAGATCTTTTTAAGATGAAGGGAGTCAGAAAAAATTTTCACGAACCTATTGCCAAACCTCGCATTGACGCAGTACCCGAAGAGATCTCAAGAAATATCTTCGAGTACTTAAAAGCAGGAGAAATTAGAAAGGTGGCTAAAGAAGATGGTGCATCTGCAAGCAGTTCAAGCTCAAGCGCTGCAGCAACTGCAGCTCCAAACACAACAGTAACCGCTACCAATGCAGCAACTGCGGCTCCAGTAACACAAACTAATCTCAACGATTATTGCATCGTTAGCTAAAAAGAGCCTACCCATCAACTAGGGACTATGCTTGCGTTTAAACTCTTAGAAGACATTTGAGTTGGTGACGAGAAACCCCCCTACCCCCCTTATCAGGGGGGCTAACCGAACTCTCGATCAAAGCCCCCCTGATAAGGGGGGTCGGGGGGTTTCTCGTCACCAGCTCAAATGATTTCTAAGATCTTAAGCGCAATTTTTTACATCTTCTTTCAGCCAATCTAAAACTTCTTTCCCGACTTTTTTTTCTAGCTGCCGCCCGGCAAATTCATCCACCGGCAAAGCCAGGCACGAGACGTTGGTCAGAAAAATTTCGTCAGCTTTTTTTAACTCGGAAATCGTCGCTCTTACCTTTTTGATTTTGAAATTTTTGTTCGAAATTAATTTCTCGCGAATAGTGCCAAGCAAGATGTCGCAAGTGTTGGAGGGCGTAAAAATTTCTCCATTTTTTACCCAAAAAATATTCGCCGCCGAAGTTTCGGAGATAAAATTTTCTTGCGTCAGCATTACGAGGTCGAAGAAATTTTGCTCTTGCGCAGAAATTTTATTCAGCGTGTAAACCAGGCCCTGCATGGTTTTGTGGTTGATTGGAAAAGAGTTGCTCGGCGGTTTTTTAATTTCAGAAATTCCTAAAATAATCCCCCCTGGAACTTTCGGCGGCAATTTTCTGGTCGCGGCAGTTTGGATTAAAATTAGCGGTTTCGATTTGTAAGTGGGAAGATAGCCGACACTGCCAATGCCGCGACTAATCGAGATTCTTAAAATGCCGTTCCTGATTTTATTTTTAGCAATTAAGTGCAGCGATTTTTTTTCTAAATCGGCAATTTCTGCAGAAAATTTAAGAGCCTGCAAACCGGCTTTAATTCTGGCCTCATGCGCTGTGAAGTTGTAAATTCTTCCGTCAGAAATTCGGCAAGTTTCAAAAATTCCGTCACCAAAAAGAAAGCCTCTTTCGTGAATCGAAACTTGCGCTTGTCTTTCTTCGACCAGTTGATGATTTTTGTAGATAAATTTTTTCATCGATAAATTCAAAGTTATGAAATCGCTCAAATTCATTTTGAAGTGGGGATTCTTTTTCTCAATCTGGATTGCCGTTTTCGGCGCTCTGGCCCTGCTTTATTACCTTCATGATCTTCCTAGTCTCAGCGAATTGGAAGCGGAAAAAAATCGGCAAGTTGTACAAGTAAATTATTCGGACTCCGAGCGCATTACTAATTTCGGCGGCATTTACGGCAGCGAAATCGATTTTTACGAACTGCCGACCAACTTGATCAACGCTGTGATTGCGACCGAAGATCGCCGCTTTTTTAAACATCACGGCGTCGATATTTTTGGAATGTTGCGCGCCGCTCACGCCAATAATAAAGCCGGTCACATCGTGCAAGGCGGTAGTACGATTACGCAACAATTAGCCAAATTATTGTTCTTAAACGCGGATCGAAATTTCAAACGTAAAATTCAGGAAATCTTGCTGGCGTTGCAGTTGGAGCGTCACTTCACCAAAGAACAAATTCTAACTTGTTACTTAAATCGCGCTTATTTCGGCGCCGGCAACTACGGCGTGGGCAATGCCGCGAAATTTTATTTCGGCAAAAATGTGGCGCGCATTAATTTAAATGAAGCGGCTTTGCTGGCGGGATTGTTGAAAGCGCCGTCAAAATTTTCGCCAAATAATAATAAGGATCTCGCTGAAGATAGAGCCAGCGAGGTTCTAGACAATATGATTGAAGCCGGATTTTTGGATGAAAAACATCTGTCCGAAATGAATAAAGATGTGACTTACAAAGTTGAAAAGTCGCAAAGGCTTTATTTTGCTGACTTCGTGCACGATCAATATCCGGATTTTATTTCGAAAAAATTTGCAGAAGAGAAAAAAATCTCAATCACCACGACGCTGGATGAAAAAATTCAGAGCAAAATGGAAGAGGCGGAAAATAAATTTATCGCGGAACATTCTGACAAAATCGGCAAGTCGCAAGTGGCAATTGTGGTAATGGATAAAAGTGGCGCGGTGCTGGCGATGTCTGGTGGTAAGGACTATCAGGAAAGTCAGTTTAATCGAGCAGTTTATTCAAAAAGGCAGGCGGGTTCGGCTTTCAAAACCTTCGTTTATTTGGCGGCTTTTGAAGATGGCGCGGACACGGATGACGAGATGGAAGACAAGAAAATTAACGTCGGGGTTTGGCTGCCGGAGAACTACAACAATCACTATTTGGGCGAGGTGACGTTGAAACGCGCTTTCGCGGAATCGCTGAATTCGGTGGCGGTACAATTGGCGCGCAAGCTTGATCCGGGCGCAATTGCCAAGACGGCGCATCGCTTGGGAATCGTTTCAGAAATTAAGAAAAATGATTTAACGATCGCTTTGGGAACTAGCGAGGTGACCCTGTTTGAGCTGGTCGCCGCTTACGCTACGATTGCAAATAATGGTGAAGCGGTGATTCCTTTTACGATTTCTCAAATCAAAAATGACAAGGAGGAAGTGCTCTACGAGCGCGAATCTTCTGGGTTGGGCGAGGTGATTTCTTCGAGTGCGGAAGAGAAAATCAAAGAAGTTTTGCGGGAGGTGGTGGAGCGCGGAACTGGAAAAAATGCTAATGTTGGTCTTGATGTTTTTGGAAAAACTGGTACTAGTCAAAACTTCCGAGATGCTTGGTTTGTAGGCTTTGATGACCATTACGTGGTGGGAGTGTGGATTGGAAATGACGACAATTCGCCCACAAAACAAATTACCGGCGGATCACTTCCGGCCAGTTTGTTTGCAGAGATTTTACGAAAGATTGAGTAGTGGATTTCTTGAGATGCAGCGGG
>CANDYP010000026.1 GCA_947425005.1 Rickettsiales bacterium
TTAACAATCCAACCCAAAGTTGGCCTGCCAACCGAAGCTCACAGAGCGAAGGTTGGTGCGGATAGAGGGACTTGAACCCACATGCCTTGCGGCGCTAGATCCTAAGTCTAGTGCGTCTGCCAATTTCGCCATATCCGCGGGAGAACCTGTTTAAATCTCTACCTGCAACGGCCGTAAATGGCGGATTTCCTGCGCTCCGCTGCTCACGTACCTTAAGTACGCTGCGCTGCGGTGCTCGCAAATCCACCATTTCCGACTCGTTGCAGCGAGATTTAAGACGAGTTCTGAGAGATTTGAAGGAGATTCAAATCTTGAAAAACAAAAAGCCCGACCAAGATCGGGCTTTTTTTAAAACTTAAGCTACTGCAGCAACTGGATTTACGTCGATGTAAATTCTGTCTTTGCGAGCGCTTTTTACGAAAGTAACGATGCCTTCAATTTTAGCGAAAATCGTGTGATCTTTGCCAATGCCGACATTTTTACCGGGATGCCATTTAGTGCCTCTTTGGCGAACGATGATGTTGCCTGGGATGACGAACTGACTACCGAATTTTTTAACACCTAATCTTCTACCTGCCGAATCGCGACCGTTTCTTGAACTACCGCCGGCTTTCTTGGTGGCCATGATGACTCCATGATTTTGTTAAATAACCCAATCGCTTAAAAACTGAAGGTTACCGTACTGTTTGTTAATTGAATTACGCTTTGATCGACAAGATTCTGATTTCAGTTCTGAACTGACGGTGACCTTGTTTTCTTCTAGAGTTTTGTCTTCTTCTTTTTTTGAAGATGATGACTTTTGTTCCTTTGTAAGTTTTGACAATTTCGGCTTCAACTTGAGCGCCTTGGATTAGCGGGCTTCCGAAAGTTGCTTCGGCCGCGTCATTTTGAAAAAATAACACGTCATTTAAAGTGATTTTTGAACCAGCTTCACCCTCGATTTTTTCAACCGTGATTCTTTCATTTGGCGCAACGCGATATTGCTTGCCGCCAGTTTCAATGATTGCGAACATAATTTGATTTTGAGATAATTTGAGTGCCTCTGCTCGAGGTTGGTAGGCTTTGTTGAGACATCTAAAAGCAACTCGGGCACGAAGAGGCGCGGCAATCTAGAAAGGGAGATCTTTTTGTCAAGCTTCTATTTTTTAAAGTTTTTAAGAACTTGTCCTAAGTCTTGGCTAAATTTTTAAGAGATTTTTTTAAGAGACTTTTTTGCAGGGCGGTTAAGCTCAAATCATCCCCGCAATTTCTCCTGCGATTTCCCGCAATTCCAAAAACAAGTCCAAAAATATCCCTTGGCATGACCAAACTTTTCGAAGCAAAAAAACGCCTCTACCCACAAAGCGTTAAAGGGCGATTCAGAAAAATCAAATCCGTCCTCAGTGTAATTTTTTTAAGCATTTACTTGTTCTTGCCGTTACTCCGATTCGATCGCGGGGTAGATGCCCCAAATCAAGCGGTTCTAATCGATTTCCCCCACAGCAAAGCCTATTTTTTTGCCATTGAAATCTGGCCTCAGGAAGTTTTTTACTTGGCGGGAATCCTGATCATTGCTGCCGTGGCGCTGTTTTTTGTCACTTCGCTTTTCGGAAGAATTTGGTGCGGTTACGCCTGTTTCCAAACGGTCTGGACCGACATCTTCATCGCCATTGAAAGATTTTTTCAGGGCGATCGCAATGAGCGCATTTTGCTCGATCGTCGAAAAAATTTCGAAAAATTCTGGCGTAAATCGCTGACTCATTCGTGTTGGATTTTAGTCGGCATCATCACCGGCATCGGCTTTGTTGGCTACTTCGTTGACTCAATCGACCTCGTAAAAAATCTACTCATCTTGCAATTTGATTGGACGGCGCTGGGCTGGATCACCGGCATTGCCGCCTCCACTTACATCATGGCCGGGTTTGCGCGCGAGCATGTTTGCACTTACATGTGCCCCTACTCGCGTTTCCAATCGGCAATGTTCGACGAGAACACTTTAATCATCACTTACGACCAAAAACGCGGCGAGCCGCGCGGTAAGCTCAAACAAGGCGAGACTTTTGAAAATCGCGGCGATTGCATCGACTGCAAACAATGTGTCGTAGTTTGCCCGACCGGCATCGACATTCGTAACGGCCTGCAAATGGAATGCATTGCCTGCGGCTTGTGCGTTGACGCCTGCGACAATGTAATGGAAAAAATCGGGCGTCCCAAAGGCTTAATTCGCTACGACACTGAAAAGAATTTACTCAATCCAAGCCCGCAAAATAAATTCAAATTTTTGAAGCCGAGAACCTTTTGTTACTCAGCGATTTTGTTGCTGGTTTGCAGCTTGGTAATGCACGGATTAATCGCGAAAGCAACTTTGGAAGTGGGCGCGATTCCTGACCGCAACCCTCTCTTCGTCACCCTTTCCGACGGCTCTGTGCGCAATGGTTACACGATTAAAATCATGAACAAAACTCACGAGAAAAAAGTTTTTGCGCTGGAGGTGGTTGAGCCGGCTGAGGCTGTAATCAAAGCTCAAGGGGTGGATGTGCAGAATGTTTCTGTCGATCAAGATTCGGTCGGAACCTTCAAAATCTACGCCATTTTGCCGCGGGAATTTTTAGCCAAAAATGCTGAGGGGAGAAATTTTTTGAATCTGGTCGTGAAGGATGTAGCAGGAGCGGAGGAGAAAAAAATTCAGGCGGTGTTCATTAGTAAGTAGTTGCTGGTTGTTGGTTGTTAGCAAGTTGTCAAAACCAACAACCAGCAACTAAACAATTTAGATCGCCGACTTCACCCACTTCCCATCTTCCTTTTTGTAGGAATTAAACTTAGTCGCGAAGTTCTGATATTTTTTTGCCACAGCCTTCGCCGCATCGATTTCCAGCATGTCGAAAAAATAAAAAACTCGAGAAAAGCTTTTGACAAAATCTTCTGAAGCCTTCTCGGACAAGACCAAATAATCGGCCTTGTTGGCATTTTGCTCTTTGTCAGAAATTAAAATTGGCTGTCTTTCCAGCACAAAATCTTTGTCAAAAATTGTGATGTGCGGGATGAATTTGTTTTTGCCGTAAGTCCAAAGGCCGTCATCAATTTCTTTGATGCGAATTTGGTTTGTCGAAAAAATAAAAGCTTTTTTGTCTTCTTCTAAAACTTTGAGCAGCAGTGGTGCGATTGAGCGCGACAGGCTTTCATCACATTGGTAAAAATTAATTTCAGTGGCCATTTTGATTAGTTAATTACAAAAATTCGTAAAATTCTTTGAGCACATCTTGGTAAAGATCGCGTTTGAAAGACACGATGGCGCTGACGATTTCGTCCTTGCTCACCCATTTCCATTCTGAAAATTCGGGGTCTTCGGTTTTAACGTTAATCGCGCTGTCATCGCTCAGAAATTCGATGAGGTACCATCGTTGTTTTTGGCCTAAATATTTGCCGCCCCAAAATCTTTTCTGTAACTTGTAGGGCAAATTGTAGTAGTAGTGAATCTCGCTTTTTTTGAGGGTTTTGACGCTGGCATCGGTGATTCCGGTTTCTTCTTTTAACTCGCGGAGCATGGCCTCATCTTCACTTTCGCCGGCATCCAAGCCACCTTGCGGCATTTGCCAAGCATCAGAATGATTGTCGATTCTTTTACCCACAAAAATTTTTTTCTCTTTGTTGAGAATCATGATTCCAACACCGCTGCGGTAAAGATAGTCAGGTTTCCCCGGCAGTGTGTTGGGAGGTTGGGGAAGATTCATGAGGTACGAAAATTTGACTTATTTTTGCTGCGCGAATAAATTTTTATGAAACTAAAAAGGATCAAAAAAAAATCAAACCTTAACTGGTTCGCCGCGTTAATTTAGCATTCCCCCAATTAATTCCAAAATTTTATGAAATACATTTCGACTCGTGGCGCCGCGCCAATTCTTGCTTTCGAAGATGTCGTGTTGCAAGGACTCGCCGCAGATGGCGGTCTTTACGTGCCGGAATTTTTGCCAGAATTTTCCGAGAGCAAAATTGCCGCGATGAAAAAGATGAGCTACCCAGAATTATTTTTTGAAGTAACCGAGCATTTCATCGGTGACCAAATCGATCACGAAACTTACAAAAAAATCATCGCAAAATCTTACCAGAATTTTTCTCACGAAGCGATCGCGCCTTTAAAACAATTAAGCAGCAACGAATTTTTGCTCGAACTTTTCCACGGCCCCACTTTGGCTTTCAAAGATTTTGCGCTGCAATTTTTGGGAAATTTGCTCGACTATTTTTTACAAAAACGCGGCGAAAAAATTGTGATTATTGGCGCCACGTCGGGCGACACCGGATCGGCTGCGATCCAAGGTTGTAAGGCCTGTAAGAATGCTTCAATTTTCATTTTGCACCCCCACAACAAAGTTTCGGAAGTGCAAAGAAAACAAATGACCACCGTACTTGAAGACAATGTTTTTAACATCGCGCTCGAGGGAAATTTTGACGATTGCCAAAACATGGTGAAGAAAATGTTTGGCGACCAAAAATTCTTAAATGGCAAAAGAATGGTGGCGGTAAATTCCATCAACTTCGCCCGCATCATGGCGCAGGTCGTTTACTATTTTTACGCGGCTTTGCGACTGGGCGTTGACGAAAAAAATCCAGTTTCTTTCGCAGTACCCACCGGAAATTTCGGCGACATTTACGCCGGATTTTTGGCCAAAAAAATGGGACTAAACATTAACAAACTAATCATCGCCACCAACGAAAACGACATTCTGCACCGCTTTTTGCAAAACAACGATTACAGCCGCGGTGAGGCTAAAGACACCATTTCGCCAAGCATGAACATCCAAGTTTCCAGCAATTTCGAACGTTTACTTTTCGACGCTTACAAAGAGCAAAAATCGGAAGAAAAATTAGCGGAATTAATGAAAGAATTTGAGCGAGTCGGCACGCTGAAAGCCGATCACGACGTTTTGCAAAACATCAAAAAAGATTTCGATTCTTACGCCATTGACGACAAAAAAACTGCCGAAAAAATCAAAGAAGTTTTTGTCAAAACCGGCGAAATCCTTGATCCGCACAGCGCCATCGGCTTTGCTGCCAGCAACGAATTCATTAAAAGTAAATCTTACCGCGGCGAATTAGTCGTCACTTTAGCCACCGCTCACCCCGCCAAATTCCCGGAATCTGTAATCAAAGCCACCGGCCAGAACCCAGAGCTACCAAGCTTCCTCAAAGACCTCTTTACCCTTGATGAAAGAATGACCGTACTCGCAAAAAACACCGACACAGTAAAAAAATTCATTTCGGAGAGAATTTGAAAGTTCCGAAGCCGTTGGTTGAGCTTCGTTAAAATCCCTGCCGCTGGTTGAGCGGAGTCGAAACCCCGTGAGTTTGTCTGCTTGGATTGAGCAGTAGGAACCTCGCGAGGTTTCGACTCCGCTCAACCGGCGGTTTTTGGTAATTCGGTAATTTTACAAATCATGGCACCAACAATCGGTTTCGCATTCCTACTTTTGGTTTTTTCAATTAGCATTTTTTTGCCGATTTTTAATTTGGTTTCAGCCAAAAAAACTAAGGCGCTGGAGCTAGAAAAAATCTCAAAAATTTTAGTTTTGCTAATTTTTTGCTGCGCCTTTTTTGCGCAGCTTTCGTTGATTTTTTCTTACCTCATTTCCGACTATTCCGTCGCCAATGTTTACCAAAATTCGCACCATCTCAAGCCGCTGATTTACAAAATTTCCGGCAGTTGGGGAAATCACGAAGGATCAATGCTGCTGCTGATTACAATCCTTTCGGGCTACACATTAGCCTTCGCATTTTTTAGCAAAATCGCGACGCAAAAAAAACTCATCATTCTCTCGTCACAGTCATTCATCATCGCGGCATTTTCGGCTTTTACGGCCTTCACTTCCAACCCATTCGCGCGATTATTTCCCGTACCAAAAAGCGGAATGGGATTAAATCCGGTCTTGCAAGACATCGGTCTGGCCCTGCACCCGCCAATGCTTTACACGGGTTACATCGGCTTCTCGTTAATTTTTTCCTTCGCAATTGCGGGCCTGCTCACCGAAAAAATCGACAGCGATTTTTCCAAATATTTAAAAAATTGGCTGTTTTTTTCGTGGGGATTTTTAACGGCGGGAATTGGCTTGGGATCTTGGTGGGCCTACCGTGAACTCGGTTGGGGCGGTTACTGGTTTTGGGATCCGGTCGAAAATATTTCACTAATGCCGTGGATCGCGGCGACGGCATTAATTCACTGCGTAAAATTTTTGGAGAAGAAAGAAATCTTCCAAAAATGGACGGCATTTTTGGCGATCCTAACTTTCATTTTGTGTCTGCTGGGAATTTTTCTGACCCGCTCCGGCATCTTGACCTCCGTGCATTCGTTCGCTGTTGATGCCAAACGCGGCTTTTTCGTAATCATGCTGATTGTACTCCTGGGGGGTATCGGTCTTCTGGTCTTTGGTGCCAAAGCAAACAAGCTCGAAAATCAAAAAATAAAATTCCATTTTTGGTCAAAAATTGGGGCGATTTTGGTGAACAATTACTTCCTCGTACTGTCTTTATTCATCGTGGTTCTGGGCACTCTTTACCCGCTTTTTTCACAAAGTTTTTTCGACCAATTCATTTCCATCGGGCCGAGCTACTACAACAAATTATTTAGCATTTTAATCATTCCGTTTTTGATTTTTTTGGGAATGTCTTTCGCACTAAATTACAGCGAAAAAACTGCAAAAGAAAAAATATTAAATCGCTCTAGCGCTTTGATTTGTCTGCTCTCAATCGTGCTCACATCTTTAACTTATTTTTACCAGGAACCAGCGGACTTCACGCAAATCCTCATTTTATTTTTAGCAATTTTCTGCGCGATTTTAACGATTTTATTTTTTGTAAAAAAATTCATTCGATCCAATCACCCTCCCCTTGAGGGAGGGTCGGAGAGCAAAGCGATCCGGGGAGGGGTTGAGTCTGTGCTCGAGCATGACCCCTCCCCGATTCACTTCGTTCATCGACCCTCCCTCAAGGGGAGGGTGATTGGATTGGGTAGATTTTTTTCTTTGGAATCACTTGCTAATGCTCCCGTCACGGCGGCCCATCTCGGTTTTGTTTTGGTGGTGATCGGCATTGTTTTAACCTCGTCTTTTGGTCTGACCAAAGAGGTCAACATCAAAGAAAACGAGTCGATTAAAATGGGTAATTACGAAATTAAATTTAATTCCGTGAGCTACGTCGTCGGCCCAAATTTTGTGGCGCGCCAAGGTCTGTTTGATGTGACGCGGAATGGAAAATTTTACGCAACGCTAACGCCGCAAATGCGTGTTTACCCGGTGTCGAATCAGACCACCAACGAAGCAGCGATTAAACACGGATTTTTGGGCGATTTGTACTTGGTTCTGGGCCAAAAAGATGAACAAGATTTCTACGCCCTGCGCGCTTACCACAAGCCTTTCATTTACTTGATGTGGCTAGGCTGCGCGATGATTTTTGCAGGGGCGATGGTGAAGATTTTGCAGAGATTATTGGTTTGAGTTTGTGACGAGAAACCCCCCTACCCCCCTTGTCAGGGGGGCTTTGATCGAGCTCGGGTTAAGCCCCCCTGACAAGGGGGGTAGGGGGGGTTTCTCGTCCAGAACTCAAACCCAAAACAACTAAAACAACTCGAAATGAAAAAATTTTACGCCGTAATTTTTACCCTCTTCGTCGCAACATCTTCCGCTGAAGCAAAAAATTTATCCGACGCTTGGGTTGGTGAACCGGCCTCAAATTTCAGAAAATTAAAATCGGTTGCCGCCGCGAAATACATGGTCGTAACGGCTGATGAGGCGGCAAGCAAAGCAGGCGAAGAAATCTTAACAAAAGGTGGCAGCGCCATTGATGCGGTGATCGCAGCGCAGTTAGTTTTAAATGTTGTAGAACCGCAATCTTCCGGCATTGGCGGCGGCGGTTTTTTGCTTTACTACGATTCAAAAACCAAAAAGACGATTTACTTAAACGGTCGTGAAACCGCTCCAGCTAAGGCGTCTCCTCGCATGCTTTTGGACAGAGAAGGCAAGCCTCGAGAATTTAATGACGTGGTGCAAGGTGGCTTGTCAGTTGCAACTCCAGGCGCTTTAAAAATCTTGCAAGAGGCGCACGAAAAATACGGCAAATTGGAATGGAAGGAGCTGTTCAAGCCGGCAATCAAATTGGCGCGCGAGGGCTTTTTGGTCAGCACCAGATTGCACACTTTGGCGGCGCATATTTCTTACTTAAAATATTCTGACGAGGCGGCAAAAATTTACTTAAAACCTGACGGCACTGCTTACCAAGTTGGCGAAATTATTAAAAATCCTAACTTGGCGAAAACTCTGCAAACCATTGCTGACGAAGGAATAGAGCCATTTTATTCCGGCAAGATTGCCAAGGACATTGTGAGTGCCGTGCAAAATTCAAAAATAAATCCCGGCGTTTTGTCGGCGCAAGATTTAAAAAATTACCAAAGCAAAAAAGGTGATTTGATCTGCGCCAATTACCGCGTGATTTACAAAATTTGTTCAATGCCATTGCCGAGTTCTGGCGGTGTCACGCTGTTACAAATTTTAGGAATTTTAGAAAATTTTGATTTGGCGACATTAGACCCGCAATCGGCGCAAGCTGTGCATTTAGTGGCGGAAGCAACTCGACTGGCTTACGCTGATCGTAACGAATATCTCGGCGACGTTAGTGGCGTGCCGATCGCCAAGATGCTCGACAAAAAATATTTAAAATCGCGCAGTGTTTTGATTAACAAAAAAACTGCGTTGCCAAAAGTTGAAGCAGGAAAATTTTCTGAAGCGAATCACAAAATGATTGTGAATGACGCCGCGGTGGAACTGCCTTCGACGACGCATCTTTCGGTGGTGGATGCTGATGGCAATGCGGTTTCCTTCACCAGTTCAATCGAATATTTTTTCGGATCAGCGCTGGCTGTGGATGGCTTTTTGCTCAACAATCAAATGACGGATTTTTCTTTCGTGCCAGAAATTAACGGCAAACCGGTGGCTAACCGAATTGAGCCGAACAAGCAACCGCGCAGCTCGATGACTCCAACTTTTGTTTTCGACAAAAATGACAAATTGCTAATGGTGGTTGGTTCTCCCGGGGGGCCGAGAATTATTCAGTACAGTTTAAAAACGATTCTCGATGTTTTGGATTGGAAACTCGATGTGCAGAAAGCTATTTCAATGCCAAATTACGTGGTCTTAAATGATGTGCTCGAACTAGAAAAAAACACCGCAATCACCAAATTAGCACCGGCTCTAAGAAAAATGGGCCATCAAATAAAAATCAAAGAACTTACGAGTGGGATTCATGCGATTGTTGCAAATGACAATGGCCTGAAAGGTGGCGCCGATCCTAGGAGAGATGGGGTTGCTGTCGGGCTTTGAGCGTTAAAAAACGTGCTTAACGCACGTTTTAGCTCAAAGCGGGTTTAGGAGCGCCAGCGACGCGAACCCTGGCGCGAGCTGTCTTCGAGCGAAGCGAGAAAAGCAGCGAAGCGTTAAAACTCAAATAAATTTTACAAAAATCATGAAAGTCAAAATCTCCAAACCAACAAAATCAGCGATGCAATCCGGTAGGCAAAATACCAAAAAATGGTTGCTGGTTCCGGTTGAAGAAAAAAATCCAAGAACTCTGAATCCGTTGATGGGATGGACTTCGGGCGACAACACCAAATCGCAATTAAAAATATTTTTCACCTCCAAAGAAGCGGCAATCGATTACGCGCGCAGTCAAAAATTTGAATTTGAAATCGACGAGCCGGAACTCTCGTCAATTAAGAAAAAATCCTACGCAGGTAATTTTACGAACTAGAGTCCTGCATTGTTGAACTATAAAAAAGTAAACATAGTTTATCAAAAAACACGCATACTTTAATAAACCATCCTTACTTTTTTATAAATGAATCCTCTAATCAATCCATTTTCACCAGGAGCCGGTTCCCCACCTCCTGAGTTAGTTGGTCGCGAAGCTATTCTTGAAAGAGCTAGAATTTCGCTTGCCAGAGTCAAACAAAGACGCCATGAAAAAAGCTTTTTATTAGTTGGGTTGCGTGGAGTTGGAAAAACAGTGCTCCTCAGACAAGTTGAAAAACTGGCCAAAGAGATGGATTACAAATCGATTTTTATCGAATCCACCGAAAATAAATCTTTGTCTGCGGCGCTAATTTTCTCGATCAGGGAAATTTTGTATTCTTTGGATTTTAAGGAGCGCATCAGCATGGAGGTCAAGCGCGGCTTCAGAGTTTTACGCAGTTTTGCCAATGGAATAAAATTGAAGCATGGGGATATCGAACTGAGCTTGCTCGACGTTGATCCCGAAACCGGCATTGCTGACAGTGGCGATCTAGAGCATGATCTACCATCTTTGTTTGAAGTGGTGGCCGAAGCTGCCGCGTCAAGACAGACCGCTGTCGCAATCATCATTGATGAGCTGCAATATTTATCCGAAAAAGAATTGAGTGCGGTAATCATGGCGATTCATCGCGTCTCGCAGAAGGGTTTACCACTGATTTTGGTTGGAGCTGGATTGCCTCAGCTTCCCGGAATTGCCGGAAAATCCAAATCTTACGCAGAACGTCTTTTTGATTTTCCGGAAATTGGTGCGCTTAGTGAACTAGATTCAACAAATGCTCTGCAAGAGCCGGCAAAAGAACAGGGCGTAATTTTTACTGACAAAGCGATCGCTAAAATCATCGAGCAAACCAAGGGTTATCCTTATTTTATTCAAGAATGGGGATATCAATCTTGGAACGTTTCTAAAATGTCTCCGATAGATGAAGAGGCTGTGGAAATGGCTACCAGAGAGTCGATCAAGCGTCTTGATGACAATTTTTTTAGAGTTCGTTTTGATCGTCTAACTCCGAGCGAAAAAAAATATTTGCGCGCATTGGCAGAATTAAGTGCTGAAAATCGCAGATCAGGCAATGTCGCAGAAAAGCTTGGAGTTGCTCTAAACAATGCATCTCCTGCGCGGAGCAGTTTAATCAAGAAGGGCATGATCTACAGTAAAGCCTACGGAGACACAGATTTTACCGTGCCGCTATTCGATCAATTCATGAAGCGCATCATGCCAACTTTGGAAAAGTAAATGCAAAAAATCACCGAAATATTGTTGCAGAAAATCAGCGTCAAAAGTGACGTGATTGAAAATTGGTTTGCCGAAAAATTTAAAAATAATCCGGTACTGATTTACAATTCAGTCGATCTGCGCCACGCCTTTTTCAAAATTGCGCCAGTGGACACCAACTGCTTCCCTGCTGGCTTCAACAACCTTTCTGAAATTTCTAAAGAGCAGGCGAAAAAAATTGCTGACGAGTTTTTTAACAAAAATTTTCCGAGCGCGAAAAGGATTTTAATCACTCCGGAAAGCCACACGCAAAATTTGCGTTACTTAAAAAATGTGCTCGATCTGCAAGAAATTTTGTCGGCCAAAAGAGAAGTGCTGATTGGAAGTTTAATTGAAGATCTCAAAGAGGTGACGCAGATTGACCTAGAAGATGGCCGCTTCTCGACACTTCATCCGCTGCAAAAAAATTCAGAAAATGTCACAACTCTCGCTGGCTTCACGCCCGATGTGATTGTGATGAACAACGATCTCACTTCCGGCATTCCGCAAATTCTAAAAAATATTTCGACGCCGATTGTGCCGGCGCTGGAAATGGGCTGGTACCGCCGCAGCAAATCGCAGCATTTTACGATTTACAATGAATTGGCGACAGAGCTTGGTGCTTTGATTGATCTCGATCCGTGGCTGATTTCAACTTTTAGTGACGTGTGTCACGACATTGATTTTAAAGGGTCTGTCGGCATTGAACCTTTGGCCGCAGCGGTCGACAATCTGTTGAAAAAAATTGCCGAAAAATACCAAAAATATGGCATTGACGAGAAGCCTTACTGCTACATTAAAGCTGACAGTGGCACCTACGGAATCGCAGTGTGGTCGGTTGAATCGGGTGAGGAAGTTTTGCACATTAACAAGAAAGAGCGCAACAAGATGAACATGCTGAAAGGCTCGGTACAGAACACTTCGGTGCTGTTGCAAGAGGGTGTAAAAACGGTGGACAAAATTAATTCCGAAATTGCGGAGCCTATGATTTACTTGATGGACGGCCAAGTGATCGGAAATCTTTTTCGCGTGAATAATGGTCGTGACGAAAAAATTAGTTTGAACGCCGCGGGTGCCAGTTTTTGTGATCTGACCAATTTGAACGAAAATCAAATTCAGCTTGGCGCTCCAAAAACCGATGTGGTAAAAATTTATTCGCTGATCGCAAGGTTGGCAGCCTTAGCGGCCGCGGTGGAAAATAAACTTGCGGCCGCGGTGGAAAATAAACTTGCGGCCGCGGTGGAACAACAAATCGCAACAAAGTAAAATGATCCAAGTTAAATCTTCTCGCCCATTAATTGGCATTGTGCCCGACCACAGAGACGGCTGTCCCGAAGGCTACTCTTCCAGAAATTATTACGCTCTGCGCGCCAATTACGTTGAAATGATCAACAAGGCTGGAGGCGCTGCTGTCATACTCACTTACGATTACGACTTGATCGATTCTTACCTCGAATCTCTCGACGGAATTGTCATTGTCGGCGGCTATTTTGACATTAATCCATGTCGCTACGGCGAAAAAAATATTCATCACACGGTGAAGTTAAATGATGTGCGCGAGAATTTCGAGAACGCCTTGGGAAACAAGGTAATCAAGACCGAATTGCCCTTTCTTGGAATTTGCAACGGCATGCAATTGATTAATATTTTGCACGGCGGAAGTGTCATCCAGCACATCCCGGATGAAGGAAAATATGTCGATCACGAGCAGGCTCACGTTGCAGGATTTAAAGATTACAAAACCGGTTACCACGAAGTTGAAATCATTAAAGGCTCTAAACTTTTTGAAATTATCGGACAGGAAAAAATAATTACTAACTCGTCGCATCACCAAGCAGCAAAGGCTGCCGGACAAGATTTAGTTGTTTGCGGTAAAGCTTCTGACGGCGTGATTGAGGCGGTTGAAAAACCGAGTCATCCATTTTGCATCGGGGTGCAATGGCATCCGGAATTTGAAGTGTCGGAAGCTGATTACAAAATCTTTGCAGCGTTGGTTGACGCAGCAAAAAAATACAAAGACAACAAGTAATCACCCTCCCCTTGAGGGAGGGTCAGAGAGCGAAGCGATCTGGGGAGGGGTCCAGTTTGTACTCGAACTGGGCCTCTCCCCGATTCACCTGCGGTTCATCGACCCTCCCTCAAGGGGAGAGTGATTAGATCGAGAAAATTTTACAAAAAACAAAATGACTACAAGAACCTCAGAAGAAAAAGGCATCAGAATCGCCAAATACATCGCTCACGCTGGATATTGTTCGCGCCGTGATGCGGAGGTGTTGATCGCGGAAGGTCGGGTGAAAGTGAATGGCGTGACAATCGAAACGCCGGCAACTTTAATTACTGACCATGCGGTGAAGATTGACGACAAGCTAATCAATGCCAACAAAGAGATCCGGCTGTGGCTCTTTCACAAGCCGAAGGGAATCATTACCAGTAACAAGGACGACAAAAATCGTAAAACAATTTTCGATTTCATGCCGAAGGCAATGCCGCGCACGGTAACGATTGGCAGGCTCGACTTCAACACTGAAGGGCTTTTGCTTTTGACTACCAACGGCGATTTTGCTCGCCACATGGAATTGCCAAAAACCAAATTGCAGCGCAAATATCGAGCGCGAGTTTTTGGTGCGGTGAATCACGAGAGACTAAAAAAATTGGAAAAAGGAATCACGGTGGACGGCACCAGATATGGCTCGATTAAGGTCACGGTCGACAATGAAGGTGACTCAAATTCTTGGCTGACGATTGTGATTGAGGAAGGAAAAAATCGCGAGATCAGAAAAGTAATGGAGCATTTGGGTCTGCAGGTGAACCGCTTGATCCGCACTTCCTTCGGCCCTTTCTCGCTAGGCGCACTAAAGGTTGGCGAACTGCAAGAAGTCTCGCGCTTGACGCTAAAAAAATCTTTTGGTGAGAGTTTTAAGTTTTAGTAAAACCTTCTACCTAACCGTCGGTTGAGCGGAGCGCCGTACTGAGCGGAGTCGAAGTATCGAAACCACCGGAAGGTTCCTGCGTTAATGTCAAAGCAGGAACCTTCCGGTGGTTTCGATACTTCGACTCCGCTCAGTACGGCGCTCCGCTCAACCGACGGTTACGATTTTAAACCTACCGAATGTCCAAAAACACCTTCTCCCAACACGAAGAATCATTCAGCGGATTGTCAATCTCCGGCGCAGATTACTCGCGCGAAAAAGCTGCGGCCACTCTCACCGACCCAAACTCCAAACTCGCCTACGCTCTTCACAAAAATATTTCCGATTTTCTCGGCAGATTTGCCTTGTCAGTCGGATTGCAATTGCCGATGACTGTTGCTGTTAACCTAGGTGTGGCCAAGTCCGCCGGCCTGTCTTACGAACAAGGTTGGAAAAATTTTGAATCTACTTCGTCGGGCTACAAATTCACCCAGAGCGCCAACATGCTGCGGCACAGAACTTACGCTTCACTAATTCCCGCCACGGTTGCAAGCGCCATTGCGGATCAGTACCACCTTCCTCCAGCAGCCTTGGTTGCAACTAACACCGCGATTGAAAGTGGAATCGCCGCCTCGGTGACGCGTGAATCCAACATCCGATTCCACTCAATGAACGCCAAAAAATATTGCTTCACGGATGAAAATGGTGCGGG
>CANDYP010000027.1 GCA_947425005.1 Rickettsiales bacterium
AAATTAAAAGAAAATTCGCGTTTTGGAGTTGGTGTAGTCGACGAGAAAAAAATTGATGAAATTAATATTTTGCAAGCAACTAAACTGGCGATGTTGCTGGCTTACCAAGACCTCTGCCGCAAATATCAAATTTTTCCGCAAGTGGTTTTGGTGGACGGAAATTTTAAACCATTTGCGCCGCAGGATAAAATTTCTGAAATTATTCCGATTGTAAAAGGTGATCAAAAAAGTCTGTCAATCGCAGCTGCATCAATCATCGCCAAAGAAACGCGTGACGAAATAATGTTGGGTCTGCATCAAAAATTTCCGCAATATTCTTGGGATAAAAATGCCGGCTATCCAACGAAATTGCATGTGGAGAGGATTTTAGAATTTGGAATTTGCGAGTTTCATCGTCGCTCTTTCGAGCCAATTAAGAGTTTAGAGCCTGTTCAAGATCTTTTTTAATCTCAGATTTTGACATGTTTTTGGCGCTTTTTTGACAAAATTACGACGAGTATCTGGATATACTTGGAGGAATTTTGTCAGAAAATAAGCAAAAACAGGGCTAAATATGAGGTTAAAAAAGATTTTGAACAGGTTCTAAGTAATGAAGATAATTTCAGAAAATAATTGCGATGCGGTGACGCTAGCTTGCCAATATTTGCGCGAGGGAAAGGTGGTTTCTTTCGCAACGGATACCGTCTATGGCATGGCGGTTAACGCTGCTGATACCAAGGCTGTAGAGCGTTTGTACAGTCTAAAAAAGCGAGACCTAAAAAAGCCAATTGCGGTTTTTGTCAAAGATTTAGAAACGGCAGAAAAGATTTTTTGTTTCGATGAAATATCCAAAAAACTCGCAGCAAAATTTTTGCCGGGAAGTTTGACTTTAGTGCTTCAGCAAAGGCCGGACAGCTTAATAAAAATTGCCGACAATTTAACTTCTGCGGAGAATTTTTTAGGATTCAGAATTGTGAATCACGATTTCGTCCAAAATTTGATGAGGGCTTTTGACGGCGTTTTAGCTGTGAGCAGCGCCAATATTTCCGGGGATGAGCCGGCAATTGATGCGCAAGCGGTACAAGATTATTTCGCCAATGTGGATCTTGATTTATTGATTGACGGTGGAAGATCTGTGCAAAAAACTGCCTCCACAGTTGTAAAAATCTCTGACAAAAAAGTTGAAATTTTGCGCCACGGCGCGATCGCAGAATCGTTAATTAAAATCTCGTTAGACTTATGAAATTATTACAAAATCCGCTGATTAAATTTATTGGCGTGATTGCGATACTTTATTTCGCGCTCTTCGCCAATAAAAAAAATCCGGACAGTCTGGGAAACCGCATTTCTTTAGAAAATGTCAAAAAAAATTTTAGTGAGGTGGAGGAGAAGGGGAAATTTATCGCCGGCAATGTTAAGGCCGCTCGCGAATATGCGAAAATAAAAGAAGGGCAAGATGTTCGGAAGGGAGAGCTGGGAAGTCCGGCGCAGCAAGAGCTGCAACAGCAAGAGCCTCAATCGGAGAAGCAGAAAGTAGAGGAGGAGTTGAAAGTGGATGAGGGAATTATGTTGAAGAATGTTGTTGATGGGTCGGGGGAGGTGGCGGTGGTGTGCGGGTCAGAGGTTGAGATTGTTCGCACTGTTGACTATCAAGTTGCGGGGACCCCGGAAAAACTGGTAATCGGAAGTAACAAAAACGGGCTGGTTGAAAAAAGTATCGTGGGCATGAAGAAGGGTGGGCTGAGGTCTATTACGATTCCGCAAGATTTTGAAACTCAGGATAAAAAATTAAAAAAGATTCTGGAGGCCCGAAAAACCCCGTTAGTTTACCGCATTGTTCTGGTTAGCGTGAAGAGCCCTAAGGCTAAGTCCGGCATCGTTTGCAACGCCAAATAAATTTCAAAAATGAAAAAAAATTCTTCCAAAAGCCCGCGTGAATCTTGGGCTAATTTTCTTTGCGATTACTGCCCTTTGGCGGTTTTTTTTATCGCGTACAAATTTGTTGAAAGCCCGAATCCGTTGATTACGGCGACAATTAGTTTGATGGTCGCCACTGTGATCGCATTGTTGATCGCTTACATTCTGACCAAAAAAATTGCCAAAATGGCATTATTTTCTGGGGTGATTCTGGGGCTGTTTGGCACCGCAACAATCGTTCTGCAAGATGAAATTTTCATCAAGATGAAGCCGACCGTCATTAATCTTCTTTTTGCGGCGATTTTATTTTACTGCTATTTCTCCAAGAAGCTGTGGCTGCAGAAATTGCTAGGGTCGCAAGTGCAAATGTCGGATCAGGCTTGGATGATTTTGTCATTGCGCTGGGCCTGCTTTTTTGTTTTTTTGGCGGGAGTAAACGAAGTGATCTGGAGAAATTTCCCCACCGATTTTTGGGTGCAATTTAAAGTCTTCGGCATGATGCCGCTTTCCCTAATTTTTACGATCTCCCAACTGCCATTTATGATGCGGGAGATCAATGCCTTCGCGAAGAAGTAAGGCAAAACCATAATTAAATTTGGAGAAAATATGAAACCATTTGGCGATGATGAAGCTGTTAAAAGCTTCGCGGAAAGAATTCGTCCGTCGAAAAATAAATCGACTCACAGTGCGGCTGAGGAAGTTACTAACTCGTCAAAGCCTTTGGTGATCTACGTCGCTGAGACGGATCATGGGGACATGTCTTATTCTTCATTGGTCAGAAAAATTGCTGAAGACTGCGAGGACAAGGGTTTGAGGGTACGGATATTTTCTGAATTTCCGACGCAGACTTTAAAAGTTGAGTCGCAATCTTGGGGACAAAATTACGAAGAGGAGAAAAATAAAAATAGCGATGAAGACAAGGTGAGGCGCCAGATGCAAAATCTAAGAAATGTTCCTGAAGAAAAAACTCACAAAGATACGACAGAATTTTTAGACAAAAGATTAAAAAAGATGGGGGATTTGGATGGTAGATTTGAGGTGATGATGCCAGGGAGTTTTGCATCATATCCTGACACCATGACGCCGTCCCAGCTATTTGAGGAGCGCAAAGGAAATATCGATAATCCGGAAGTGCTGGAAATAATGAAAAAAGAAATCGAGACAAGAAAGCTTGAGGGCAGGGATAACCCCGGAAAATGGAAAGGTAAAGATGGTCAGGCAAATGGCGATTTGTATGACTTCAACAGATTTCAAACTGCACTTCACTTCAAGCAAATTCATGCAGAAATGGCAGATGATGTGCGGGCGGGCTTGAGCGGAAGCAATGCCGATGTTGTGATTATGATCTCGGGAGCCTTACATACTCCGGGATTGGCCTCTCAGTTGGAATCTGATTTTAGGGGTTGTCCGAAATTAGTTGTCGGCAATTTTCCGGATAAAGCAAAACTTACTTCTGAGGAATTTATGTCGATTGGAGGAAGAGAGTCTTGCTCTCAAGCGGGGGTGATTACTGAATTTGCTGTTGATGCGACTACTAAACAAGCCTCTATTCCTCAAGCCATTCAAGAATCATTAGACGGAAAGTCTCGTACTAAAAATAATGGCTTGTCGGCAGAAGGTGTAGATCAGGCTGCGAAAGGATTTGTGGATCGTGTTAGAGAGGAGAGAGAAGATTCTGCGACATCTTTGGGGAGATGAGGATGTGATGGTGCTAGAGCTTAGGCTCTAGTAATCCATGATGGTCACGATGTCGATATTGTTGATGTTTTCGATCATCTCGACGGCGGCGTGAGATTCGTCAACTTTTTTGACTACGCCGATTAGAAGCCCAGGGGGCAGGGTGTCGCCGTCTCCGGAGGTGAAGATCCAGTCGCCAGCTTTAATGGCGTGGGTTTTTTGCAAGTATAAAATATCCATCACAGCGCTGTTATTGCCGGACAAAATGCCGCGCACCCTTGATTTAGAGGCGATGATTGGAATGCGTGAATTGGCGTCAGTCGCCAAAAGTAAGCGTGATTGATTTTCGCCGACTTGAGAAATTCTACCAATGACGCCGCGATTTCCGGTGACGATGCTGCCTTCCTTAATGCCGCGATTTTTGCCGGCGTCGATAAATAATGTTTGGTTAAATACTTGGTGGGATCGGCCAATGACGCGAGCCACTTTGAAGCTGGAGCTCTTGGAGGTGACGAACTGCAGAGTATTTTTTAGTTCTTTATTCTCACGATTAACGTTCAGAGATTTGATGTAAAAAGAACGTAACTTTTCGTTTTCTTCTTTGAGAGTTTGATTTTCTTTTTTGGCTTCGACCAATTCGTGAAAGTTGGTGAGGAGGTTGATGGTAGCGTTGAAAGGGAAGGCGGCGAATTTAACTACGGGCAATGAGACCGAGACGAAGCCCATCGAGATGTTGTCAGAGAAGTCTTTGTTGACCCTGGAAGTGACGAGAAGGATTACGCACAAAAAACAAAAAACCACCAGCTCAACTTTTTTGAAAATGAAATTGAAGTTGTGCTGGAGGCTGTAATTGGACTTAGTTTGGGAGAAGTTTACGTATTGTTTCATCTATTAGCGCGTGGTGTCAGTGCTTGAAGCCAAGCACAAACACTAAATTAATCTTGTTTAAACAAAGTGGCGCGGAACATTCTCATATTTTCAAGAACTTTGCCGCAGCCGTTAACTACGCAAAGAAGCGGATCTTCAGCGACAAAAACCGGAAGGCCGGTGGCTTGTCTGATTACGATATCCAGATTTTTCAGTAATGCGCCACCGCCACTAAGTACGATGCCTTTGTCAACGATGTCGGAAGAAAGTTCTGGCGGAGTGCATTCTAAAGCGACTTTGATGGCGTCAACTATTTGCTCAACTGGCTCCATCAAGCTTTCTGAAATTTGTTTTTCAGTTAAAATGATTTCTTTGGGAATGCCGTTGGAAAGGTCGCGGCCTTTAACTTCGATGGTAGCGCCGTCGCCTTCAGAAGGCGGGCAAGCTGCACCGATAGTTTTTTTGATGCGCTCTGCAGTAGATTCGCCGATCAATAAATTGTGGTATCTTCTGATGTAAGAGATGATGGCTTCATCCATTTTATCGCCGCCGACACGCACAGATCTTGAGTAAACGATGCCACCAAGAGAAAGAATGCCAACTTCAGTTGTGCCGCCGCCAATGTCGACAATCATTGAGCCTGTAGGTTCAGTAACGGGAAGATTGGCGCCGATTGCAGCAGCCATTGGCTCTTCGATCAAGAAGACGTCGTTAGCGCCAGCGCCTTCAGCGGCATCTTGGATAGCTCTTCTTTCGACGGGAGTTGAGCCAGATGGGACGCAAATAATGACCAAAGGCCCTAACCAGCTTTTGGTTTGGTTAACTTCGCGGATGAAATGTTTGATCATTTCGGCGGCGATTTTGAAGTCAGCAATTACGCCATCTTTAAGTGGGCGAATGGCGTCGATTTTGGCGGGAGTTCTGCCCAACATCATTTTGGCAGTGGCACCGAAAGCGCAGGGAATTAATTTTCCATTTTCGTGAATGACGGCAACAACTGAAGGCTCATTTAAAACTACGCCCTGATTGCGTACGTAGACTAGCGTATTAGCGGTGCCTAAGTCGATCGCAATGTCTTTTGAGGCGCGCGAGAAAAATTTTAAAAACATGTTTGCTCCTTTTAAGAATGTTTGAGTTTGTCTAGACAGTTAATGTAAGCGATTGCAGAAGCGGCCAGCACGTCGGTGTCGGCGCCATTAGCGGTAAAAATTCTGTTATTTTGTTTTAATCGAACGGTAACTGTAGCTTGAGCGTCTGTCCCTTCTGTGACTGCTTGGACTTGGTATAACTCAAGATTAGCGTTGTGTGGAATCAGCTGGCTGATGGCGTTGAAGATCGCATCTACCGGGCCGTCTTTCGAGCGGAAATTAGTAGCCACCTCCTCATTGTCAATTTTTATTTTGACACTGGCGGAAGCCTCTGCACCAGTACCGCATTTCACTTCCAAGCTGATCAAATTGTAGTGTGATTTTTCGTTCACAATTGAGCCATCAACCAAAGACACAATATCCTCATCCAAGATCTCTTTTTTCTTGTCGGCGAGATCTTTGAATTTTTTGAAAGCTTCGGCCAACATTTCTTCGCTTAAGTCGTAGCCAATTTCTTTTAAGCGGTCTTTGAAGGCGGCGCGACCGGAGAGTTTTCCTAAAGTTAGAGAAGATTTTTCTAAGCCGATGGATTCGGGAGTCATGATTTCGTAGGTCTCGCGATTTTTTAAAACACCATCTTGATGAATGCCGCTCTCGTGAGCAAAGGCGTTGGCGCCAACAATGGCCTTGTTGTATTGCACATTAAAACCGGTGATGCTTGCAACCAATTTTGAAATGCGAGTGATCATTGTGGTGTCGATTGCAGTCTCAACCCCGTAGAAATCGCCGCGAGTTTTGATGGCCATGACGATTTCTTCCAAAGCGGCGTTGCCCGCGCGCTCACCGATGCCGTTAATTGTACATTCGATCTGTCTTGCGCCAGCACGCATCGCGGCCAAAGAGTTAGCGACTGCAAGTCCTAAATCATTGTGGCAATGAGTTGAAATTATGGCTTGATCGATGTTGCTGACGTTATTTTTTATTGCGGAAATTAAATCGAAATATTCTTCGGGAGTGGTGTAGCCTACAGTGTCGGGAATATTGATGGTGTTGGCTCCGGCCTTGATTGCAGTTTCAATTGTTTTGAACAAAAAATCGCGATTTGAACGCGTGGCATCTTCCGGAGACCAGTCAACCTCCGGACAAAAACTGCGTGCCAAAGAAACACTTTCGGTGATCGCGCTTAAAACCTGAGCCTCGTCCATTTTCAATTTGAATTGCATGTGGATCGGCGAGGTGGCGAGGAAAGTGTGAATCCGCGGGCGCGCTGCCGGTTTTACCGCTTCGGCCGTTCTTTCAATATCAGATTTTTTGGCGCGAGCGAGCCCGCAAATTGTAGAATTTTTAATAGTTTTAGCGATGCGGTTGACTGCTTCAAAGTCACCATTTGAAGCGGCGGGAAAGCCGGCTTCAATTACATCCACTCCCATTTTTTCGAGAGTTTTAGCGATCAATAATTTTTCTTCCAAATTCATCGTCGCGCCGGGGGCCTGTTCACCATCTCGCAAAGTTGTGTCGAAGATGATGACTTTTTCCGGCTTACTTTTTTTTGGCATTTTTTGAGATTTTTTGATTGGAAATTAGTGGGATAAAATACAAATTCGCGCCGGTAATTGTAAACTTGTTTTAAGCTCAGCGATTAACTTCCGGCCCACACCATCAACTCAAATTCACACCATTGAAATATGAAAGAATCAATCAGCGTCAAAATTTTTGAATCAAAAAAAATCCGCTCAACTTGGAATGGCGAAGAAGAAAAATGGTATTTTTCTGTTATTGATACGCTTGCAGTTTTGACGGAAAGTACCAATCCTCGTAAATATTGGAGCGCTCTTAAAACTAGGCTACTAGCGGAAGGAGGTCAGTTGGCTACAAATTGTAGCCAACTGAAAATGTTATCATCAGATGGAAAAATGTATCTAACCGATGTCGCTGATACAGAGCAGCTTTTTCGTCTCATTCAATCAGTTCCATCGCCAAAAGCTGAACCATTTAAACTATGGTTAGCAAAGATCGGCGCAGAAAGAATTGATGAAATGGAAGATCCTGAAATTGGTATCGAGCGCTTGATGGAAACCTATTTGCGCAAAGGTTATTCAAAAGAATGGATCAATCAGCGCCTTAAGACCATTGAAGTGCGCAAAGAGTTAACCGATGAGTGGGAGGCGAGAGGTGTTAAAAAAGGGCAAGAGTTTGCAGTTTTAACTGACGACATCACGCAAGCTTGGTCAGGCTTCAGCACTAAAGAATACAAAAATTTTAAGGGCTTAAAAAAACAAAGTCTTCGCGACAACATGACTAACATGGAGTTGGTTTTAAACATGCTGGCAGAGGCGACTACGGCTGAAATTTCAAAAAAGAAGCGGCCAAAAAATCTTTTAGAAAATCGTAAAATTGCCAAAGAAGGCGGAACAATTGTTGGTGATACACGTAAGGCGATTGAGGCGAAAACCGGAAAGAAGGTGGTGTCAAAATCTAATGCAAAAAAGCCAGATAAACTAATCTAAGTATGATCTTACGACGGCTTCAATTTTAATTTGTTTTTTTCTCGTCAATTTCTAAAAAGCCCGGCCTCTTCCCTCCGCAAAAAATTCAAATCAAAAATGACCGCTCAATCAGAAACTAAAAGCATGACCATTAACTTTGGTCCGCAACATCCGGCCGCGCACGGGGTTTTGCGTTTAATTTTAGAAATGGATGGCGAGGTAATCACTCGTGCCGATCCGCATATCGGCTTGCTGCATCGCGGTACGGAAAAATTAATTGAGTACAAAACTTACTTGCAAGCTGTGCCTTATTTCGACCGTTTGGACTACGTGTCACCAATGTGCCAAGAGCACGCCTACGCACTCACGGTTGAAAAATTATTGGGCTGCAAAATCCCGCTGCGTGCGCAGTACATCCGCGTTTTATTTTCTGAGATTACGCGCATTTTAAATCACATCATGGCCGTAACCACTCAGGCTCTAGATGTTGGCGCGATGACCCCATTGCTTTGGTTGTTCGAAGAGCGTGAAAAAATGATGGGATTTTACGAAAAAGTTTCGGGCTCCAGAATGCACTCGGCTTACATTCGTCCCGGCGGAGTTCATCAAGATTTGCCCGATGGCTTGCTCGAAGAAATTGCTGCTTTTGCTGAAAATTTTCCGAAATGCATCGATGATCTCGAATCGCTTCTCACTGAAAACCGCATCTTCAAACAACGCATGGTTGAGATCGGAATCGTCAGCAAGCAGCAAGCTTTGGATTGGGGCTTTTCCGGTCCGATGATTCGCGGTTCCGGAATTGCTTGGGACTTACGTAAATCGCAGCCTTACGAAATTTATGGTGAGTTAGATTTTGACATTCCAATCGGCAAAAACGGTGACTCTTACGACCGCTATTTAATCCGCGTCGAAGAGATGCGTCAGTCGATCAAATTGATCAAACAATGCATCGCAAAAATGCCATCCGGCGCAGTTGTCACTGACGATTCTAAAATCGCCCCGCCAAAAAGAGCTGACATGAAACAGTCAATGGAGGCGATGATTAACCATTTCAAACTTTACACCGAAGGCTACCACGTGCCTGCGGGCGAAGCCTACGCCGCCGTTGAAGCGCCCAAAGGTGAATTCGGTGTTTACATAATTTCTGACGGCGGAAATAAACCGCACCGTTGCAGAGTCCGCGCCCCGGGTTTCGCGCATTTGCAAGGTTTGGAATTCATGGTGAAGGGTCACATGTTGGCCGATGTGGTGACTGTAATTTCAACGCAAGACATCGTGTTTGGAGAAGTCGACAGATAAAAAATCCAAGCAAAACTTTCGTCTCACTTCGATTAAAAGTGACGCTTGTTTTGCTCGGGTTTTAAAAAAATTGACAATTGGATTTCTGCCAATAATTTGCGCCGCCTCTTCGAACAAGATGGGTCGCGTCAAGCTGTCAAAATCTTTAAAAATCTCATATTTTCACTTAAACTAGAAGGATCGGATGAAAATCTACAACTCGCTAAAATCTGCCAAAAAAAGACACAAAGATTGCAAAATTGTTCGCAGAAAAGGACGTCTTTACGTCATCAACAAAACTAACCCAAGATTCAAAGCTAGACAAGGTTAGCTCATGTCACTCCTCGCAATTCTAGTGAGGAGTGGTTTCGTTGCGGTTGACAAATCAATCGCAACCTCTTCCCCGCCTTTTGTTTTTGCCGATGTTCTCAATCCACAATAAAATCAGAATCGGTACTCGAGCTAGCAAACTAGCCTTAGCTCAAGTTTCAGAAGTTAATTCTCTCCTCGCTCCCCATCTTCAAAATTTACAAATCGAAATAGTTCCAATCACGACCTCAGGCGATAAAATTCAAGATCGCAATCTGGCTGAGATTGGTGGCAAAGGCTTGTTCATCAAAGAGCTCGAAGAAGCTTTAGTTCAAAATAAAATCGACATTGCAATTCACTCGGCAAAAGACGTGCCGCCACTTCTACACGACGCAACTTTTTTGTCTGCTTTCACAAAAAGGCTTGATGCTCGCGATTGCTTTATTTCCAAAAAATTTGACTCACTGAACAATTTGCCGCAAGGCGCGGTGGTGGGTACTTCTTCGGCGCGTCGCAAATCTATTTTGTTGCGTTTGCGCCCCGATTTAAAAATCGTAAATTTTCGCGGCAACGTCAATACGCGCTTGAGTAAAATCGAAAATGACGAGGTGGATGCAACGATTCTGGCGGTGTGTGGATTGGAGCGCTTAAGTCGCGATCAAACGGTTTGCCCCAAAGGATACGAAGCTAAAAAAATAATTGAAAAAGATGTGATGTTGCCAGCCGGCGGGCAAGGCGCTTTGGCAATTCAGATTCGCAAAGGTGACGCTAAAATTTCTGAGTTACTGGCAAAAATTAACCACTCCGAAACTCAAATTTCCGTTAAATGTGAGCGAGCCTTTTTGCGTGAGTTAGGCGCTTCCTGCTCTACTCCTGTAGCGGTCAACGCCTGGATCGAAAATGGTCAGATTAATTTAAGGACGATGATTTTTAGCTACGATGGAAGTGAGGTTTTTGAAACTAATTCGGTAGGAAAAATTGGGCTGGAAGAGGGGATTGCGCTAGGAGCCCAAGCTGCACAAAAAACTAAAAAAGAAGCGGCGGAGTTGCTGAGAAAGATTGTAGGTTAGATGGGGGTTTCTTGAGCTACACTCAAATACTAAACCAAATTTTCTACTGCCGGAAATTTTTTAGACTTCACATCTTCAGAAAACTTCTTCACCGCCACTCCAATCTCTCCCGCCAAATCCGCGTAGTGCTTCACGAATCTTGGTTTGAATTCTTGATTTAGTCCTAGTAGGTCGTCAGTCACCAACACCTGTCCATCACAGCTTGCAGACGCTCCAATCCCAATTGTTGGAATTTTTATTGAGGCGGAAATTTCGTCGGCGAGTTTGGCGGGAACGGCCTCAATCACCAAAGCGAAGGCGCCGGCATCGGCAACTAATTTTGCAGTTTCTAAAATTTCTTGCGCCGATTTTTCGTCGCGGCCTTGATATTTGTAGCCACCGATTTTGCGGACACTTTGCGGCAAAAGACCCACATGCCCCATCACGTTAATTTTATTTGCGACCAAGAATTTTACTGTCTCTGCCATTTGGCGCGAGGTCTCGATTTTAATGGCGTCGCAGCCAGTTTCAGCGACTACTTTTTGCGCCGATTGCAAAGCTTGTTCCAAAGATTCTTCGTAAGTGCCGTAAGGCAAATCAACCACAATCAAAGATTTTTTTGTCGCCTTCACCACAGCTTTGCCGTGATTAATCATCATTTCCAGCGTGACCTCAACAGTGTCGGGAAGGCCGTAAATCGTCATCCCAAGCGAATCGCCCACCAAAATTACGTCGCAATGTTCGTCCAAAATTTTAGCGATTGGAAAAGTGTAGGCCGTAAGACAAATAATTTTTTCGTGATTTTTTTTGAGCAGAATGTCTGCCGTAGAAATGCGTTGAGTCATGCGTTGGCGCTGCTTATTGGATTGAAGTTGGTGCGTGAAGATTGGGATTCTCTGCTACGGCTTTAATCTTATTTAGTGCTTCATCGACTGCTGCCGATGGGGGCGCCAAAGAGGATGTTGGAGCATTTGGCGCAGCTGCAGTTGGGGCTGGAGCGACAGCCTGATCCACAGCGCCTTTGCTAGTTGGAACGATTTTAATCAGCCCCAGATATTGCTTCACTTGATCAAGATTACTCTTGCGCGACACCTCTTTCATATTGCCTTTCAAAGCGGTGGCAATGTTCAGCGGCACTTGTTTTTGCTTGCTGCCCGTCACAAAAATAATATTGGCCAGACCGTCAATCGCATTAGTTGCGAGATCAATTTTGCCGGAGAGAACGCCGTTGGTTGCTGGAGCGGAAATATTGATCGAGAATTTACCCCCTTTGTCTTTGCTAATCGCAATGGTGCCGCTGGCTTGCTTGAAGACGGTTTTGCTGGCCGGGTTAAATAATATCGCCTCAGGATCCCGCAATTCCTGCCTAAAATTAGACAAATAAAACATCTTACTCACTAAGTCGCTCAAGCCATATCCTTCAACGGTTGGGGCGTTGGCGTTGAATTTTATTTCGCTGTTCAGATTTTTGATGAAAGCCTCTTTGGAATCGGCGACCGCCGTAATATTCGCTGAAATATTGGCGACGCCTTTGATGTTTGTGACGCCGATTAAATCAGGCAACAATGCCTCTAGTGCCACATTGGCCAGAGCTAAATTACCGTTGATAATTTTGTCACTTTTGATCCCGATCAGCCCTTTGTAGCCAAAAGTTCCGCCGTATAAATCACAAGTAGCGGCGGCGTTCGTGATGTTGCCGTCTTTTATTTGGCCCTGAAGTTTGGCATTCTTAATCTCAAGCTCGTCTATTTTTAAATTGGTCAGATTAAGTGCGATTTTACCGCTGAACCCTTCCAAAGAAGGTAGGGCAAAAAATTGATCTGCGACGTTGTTTTTGTTGAATCTGGAATCATCAACCAGCTTGCTGTTTTGAGAAGACTCGTAGTGAAAATTATCCGACACCACATTCATTTCGAATTTAGGATTTGTGGCACTGATATCCACGAACAAAGTGGCGCTGAGGTTGGTCTTGTCCGAGTTCAATTCTAAATTTGTGATTTCCAAATAGCCTTGCCCGAAGCGCAATTTAAGCGTCGGCTGATTAGAAAATTCTTCTCCTTTGTAGATCAATTTATCGAAGGTCAGCGAGACGTCATTTGATGACGAGGTGTCGTTAAGCCACAAAAGTTTTCTGAGCAACGAGCCCGAAGATAAATAAATATTTTGTCCCGAAGTTAAAAAATAATCGTCGATGTTAAAAGTGCTGACCTGAAATTTGTTGGTGATGCCGGTGGTTTTGGCGCTGCTGTCGATTTTAATTTCGCCCAGTAATTCGCTTTGGCCCTGATTCAAATTCAGGTAAAAATTATTTAGCGTGATGTTGTTGGGGGTCAGCATCACATCTGAGTAAATGATGTATTCTTTCAGATTGTCGAACTTGAGATTTTGTGATTCAATTTTCAGCCATTTAAAAACATCTGCGAGCCTTTTGCCTGCAACATCCAACTTACCAATAAATTTTGGCAGATCGCCATCATTGTCTAAAACGCCGTTGACGCGCAACATACCCTCCCCCGGTATCTTGAAAAGCATCGGCAAAACCAGAATTTGTCCCTCTTTGGAAACGGTCAAATAAAGATCGACATCCTTAATTTCGCCTTCCAGATATTTTACATTTTTGATTTTTATTTCTGAGGAGAGGTCAAAATTTTTGATGGTGCTGGCGATTTCTAAGTTTAGCGGCTCGGCTGCGGGAAGGCTGTCTGGCAGAGTAGAGTCTGTTTTTTCTAAGAGATTGGTTTTGTCTGCAGAATCTGAACCGGTGGCAGTTGGGGCATTTTGTGACAGAGCTTCGACAGATTCGTCAGAAGTCGCGGAGGCGGTTTTATCGCCAGAATCTGTCGGATTTATCTCAATTCTGTCATTTGACCAAATGGCGTCGAGATCAAGATTTTCTAGGTCTAAATTAATGTCGAAGCGCGGAATATTCGTAGAAAAATCAAGCACCGCGTCACCCTTGCCGTTAATTAAATTGGAGTTAAGCGCCACATTGCTGACAACAATTTCTCCCGCGGTATTTTTAATGTCAGAGCTGATTTTGATTGATTTGGCGCCGGGTTTTAATTTCTCGTAAATGGCGGCATTACTGCTGACGTAACTTCTGTAAAAAGCTCTGAGGTCAAAAATTTCTGCCTCAATCTTGCCCTGAAAATCACTGGCCGCGATGCCGCGATTCTCGCCGGTAAAACTACCTTTAATTGTTAAATCCATCGCCGGCGAAGAAAGCTTCAACAGCGAATTCTGCCTACTCGGATCTGAGTTGAAGTGGGCAACAAATTTGAAATCATTACTAAGTTTGTCGTTGGTAAATTTGCCGGCGGCGTGAATTTTTTTGTCACTAACCGAGATCTCGGCATTGATCTCTGCAACTTCTTTTGGACGAGACAATTTGTC
>CANDYP010000028.1 GCA_947425005.1 Rickettsiales bacterium
CATTCAAAATCTTTGCCAATATTTAATCCGCCGAGCAGGTGGATTTTTGGGCTTGCGGATTCGACCATCATCAAACTCTGCGCCAGCAGGCCCGCGTCAATCATCTGATTGAGCAGCGGGTATTTTTTTGCGTTAAACTCGAAGCCCAAACAATTCACTAAATAGTCAGTTTCAAATTGCTCAAACTTGGTTTGCACAGAAATTTTTTGGCCCGAATTTTCTAAATTTTTGACGCCACCTTTTTTGATCTCAAGCTGACCCGACTCAATCATCTGCTCAATAATTTTAATCGAATTAATTGGCGCGCGGTGACGAAAAATATTCCAATAAGGAAAGAGCCGCAAAAATAATTTTTGGTTTTTTTTGTCAAAATTACACCACAAGTCTTGCGTGATTGGCCTTACAGAATCAACGACGTGACGCAGATCAAATTGTGGATTGGCTTGTAAAAAATTGCGCACTTTTAAACACAAAAACAGCACACCTTTTTTGGCGTCATCCCCCGAAATAAAATTCAGTTTTTCTTGAGGATTGGCGAAATGTTTTTGCGGAAAATTTCCGCGACGCGAAATTACAAAAATTTTGCCGCGGAAATTTTTATTTTTTAGACCAACGATGACATCAACAGTGGTAAGGCCTGAACCGATCAGGCAGATTTTTTCTTCAGCGAATTCTTTTTGGTGAAACTCCACAGAATTTTTATCCCACAGATTTTTGACGAGATTTTTTGACTCCAACTTCCAGGGAAAATTTGACTGCTTAAAACTGGTCGCCAGCACAACTTCATCAACTTGAAATTCTTCACCATTTTTTGCCGCGACGAAAAATCCTTTTTCTGCCGATGTCACGTTAACCCCTACTACCTCTTGCTTCAGCAACTCGAACTCCACACCATTTTTTTGTGCAGCTTCGAAAGATTCTTCTAAAATTTGTTCAAGATATTTGGCGTAAATTTGACGCGGAGCAAAACCAGATTCGCCGATATTTTCTAAAATAGCGGGATAATTTTTTTTGAGAAATTCGCAGAAATTTTTTTTATCTTCCGAAAAAGCGCTCATTTTCGCTGCCGGAACATTTAAAATGTAATGCGGCGAAAAACTGCCAAAAGCCGCGCTGGCAAAGCCTTCTTGCGAATCGTCAAAAATTAATATTTTACATTTTTTTGTTGAACGCGCTAAGTGCGCGAAGAGCATCTTGCCACAAAAACCAAAACCAATAATTGCGATTCTTTTCATTTTTAGGATCTTCAGATTTTCTAAACTTCTTCTTCGCCGGCTTCTTTTTGTTTCGCCCGCAGCGCGATTCTATCCATCAGCATCTCTCTTCTTTTTTGCATCAGCTCGTTAATTTTTTTAATGTTGCCGCTGGCCGTAATCGTAAAAACGGCGGGACAAATTGAGTGACAAAGCAACACCGTGCCGGTGAGTAAAATCCACACGGAAGTGGTGAAGGCGAATAAAAAATGCTCGAAAAAATTTTCGCCACTCTCAACCAAATGGCGATTAAAAAAATTAACCTTTTCCATGAATCTTAAAATTGATTGAATATGTAGGGATGAAGTTGTCTGTAGTACTCATCTGACTATCCAGCAGACATTCTTTGAACTTCGACGATTTTTTTGGAGACCCGCAGCGCGGCAATAATCTCCTCCAAATGATCGACGCTTCTAACTTCCACGTCAATCATAAGTTCGAAATAATCCGCCGAGCGATTGATGACTTTGAGGTTACCAATATTGACTTTTTTCTTGGCGATCATGCTGCTGACATCGGCGAGACTTCCTGATTTATTTTCGACTACGACTCGCAATCTACTGGTGTACATTTCGTCGCCGATTTCGTCGTCATCCTTCCAACAAACATCCAAAATCGCCTGCGAATTCAGCGCCAGATTTTTTAGATTGGGGCAAGTTTGATTGTGAATGGTCACTCCAACTCCGGTGTGAATCACGCCAATAATTGGGTCGCCAGGAATTGGCACACAACAGCCCCCGTAGCGCATCGCCATGCCATTGACCAAACCCTTAATCGGCATTGCGTTGCTAGGCTTTTCTTTTCTCTCGTGAATTGTGGCCGGCTTTGTTTGCTTGGCCTCTTCCTTAAAATCAGGATAAGTTGCCTTAAGAACTTCCTGACGCGAAACCGTGCCCTCAGCGACTTTAACGTACAAATCGTCAACCGATTTTCTGCCGAGAGTCGGCAAAGATTTTTCTAAAATTTTTTCGCTAACTTCTAAATTTTTTGTGGCAAAAAATTTGGTTAAAATAGCGCGCCCCAAAGCGCTGTATTCTACAAATTTTTCGTTACGCAGAAAATTTTTAATGCCGTATTTCGCTTTTGAAGTGACGACAAATTGCAGCCAATTCAAAGAAGGTTTGCTATTTTTAGAAGTAGAGATTTCGACCTGATCACCATTTTCTAACTTTTGACGAAGAGGCGAAATGATGCCGTTAATCTTGGCTGAAACGCAATTGTTGCCAACCTCGGAATGCACGGCGTAAGCGAAATCCACGACTGTCGATCCAATCGGCAAATTAAAAATATCGCCATTGGGCGTGAAGCAAAAAACTTCGTCTTTGTGCATTTGGAATTTGTGCTGCTTAAGCACTTCGCTGGCAAATTCGGTTTGTTCAAAAAGTGTAAGTAATTCACGAATCCAGCGGAACTTCTCACTTTCGGCGGCGACCTTCGACTTCTTGCCGTTTTCTTTGTAAAACCAATGAGCGGCAAGGCCAAGATCAGCCTCTTCGTGCATTTTGTGGTCACGAATTTGGATTTCGATTTTTTTGTTGAAGGGTCCGAGAATGGCTAAATGCAAGGATTTGTAGCCGTTTTCTTTGGGCGTGCTGATGTAATCTTTGAAAGTTCCAGGAATCATGTTGTAGCTGGAATTAATCAAGCCGAGCACGCGGTAACATTCGCCAACGTCTGACACCACAATGCGGAAAGCCATGATGTCGTAAAGATGGTGGAAGCCGACATTCTGCTTTTTCATCTTCAACCAAATGGAGTAAGGCTTTTTTTCGCGTCCTGAAATTTCAAATTGGATGTCTTCCGCAGACAGTAGAGTTGTGATGTCGGCAATGATTTTGGTAATTAGATCTTTTTTCTTTTCCTTTAATTCGGACAGACCTTCAACGATGTAATTTCTGCTTTCCGGATCAAGGATCGCGAAAGACAATTCTTGCAGTTCGTCTTTAATTTTATTGAGACCAATGCGCGCAGCCAGTGGGGCGTAGATGTCCAGACTCTCGCGCGCCTTCTTCATCTTTTTTTCTTTTGAAGGTACGTAAGCCAAAGTGCGCATGTTGTGTAAGCGGTCAGCCAGCTTGACTAAAAGCACGCGGATATCTTCCGACATTGCCAGAGCAAGTTTGTGAAAATTTTCTGCGACTGTTTCTTTGGAAGAGAGTGACTCAATTTTTCCAAGCTTGGTTACACCATCAACCAGCTTGACGATTTCTTCTCCGAAATCTTTTTCAATGTCAGCAAGAGTAATTTCGGTATCTTCGACAACGTCGTGAAGTAGCGCGGTGATTATTGATTCTTGGTCGAGTTTTAAATCGATTAAAATTTCTGCGACAGCTAGCGGGTGGGTGAAATAGGGGTCGCCCGAATGTCTTTTTTGGTTGCCGTGTGCAGTTTTAGAGAGGATGTAAGCCTTTTGGATTAAGGCTTCATTTGGATTGGGGTGGTAGGATCGGATTTTGGAGATTAGCTCAGAGGCTGAGAGCATGGAAGCTTGGTTGTGTTGTGGTTGTTGGTTGTTGGTTGGTAGTTGTTAGTGACTCAAATTTACTAACTACTGACAACCAACAACTAACAACGAATTAATCATCAACTTGAATATTTTCGTCTACGAAAGCGGTGTCTTTTAGGATTAGATTTTGGGATTGGATTTCTTCTTCAACCATTTCAGAAACTTCATTGTTTGATTGAACATTTTCTGCGGATCCGCGGTTCTTGATTGAACGCACGATATTTTTTCTAACATTTTCTACATCAACCAATCCGTCGGCGATTTCTCTCAAAGAAATGACGGCTGGTTTTTCTTTACGATCAAGTGAAGTGGCAGCGCCGGATAAAATACTTTTGGCGCGATTGCTTGCAACCAAGCAAAGTTCAAAACGATTTTGCACGACTGTCACACAGTCTTCTACTGTAATTCTTGCCATTGTGAATTTTGGAATTTAGTTTTTAACGCGAGGGGAAGGAGGCGCAAGCTACAAAGGCAAATCGGCATAATCAACAAAAAATTTCAGACAGGTTTTAATGAGTAAAATTACAATTCACGATGCAAAAGATTTTGAAAAAATGCGCGTCGCTGGTCGTTTAGCTGCTGAAATTTTAGACTTCATTGCACCCTTCGTAAAAGCTGGAGTTACCACTGATTACCTCAACAATTTGTGCCACGACAAAATAATCTCAAGTGGCGCAATCCCTGCCCCACTCAATTACAAAGGCTTTCCTAAATCAATTTGCACTTCAATTAATCACGTAGTTTGCCACGGCATTCCCAGCGAAAAAGAATTGAAAGACGGCGATATTTTGAACATCGACGTCACCGTAATTGTTGACGGTTGGCACGGTGATTCCAGCCGCATGTACTACGTCGGCGCACCTTCAATCAAGGCTAAAATACTTTGCCAAGTTACTTACGATTCAATGATGCTTGGCATTGAGCAAGTCAAGCCTGGCAACACTTTAGGCGACATCGGACACGCCATTCAATCTTACGCCGAGAAGCAAGGATTTTCCGTAGTACGCGATTATTGCGGTCACGGCATCGGCAAAATTTTTCACACCGAGCCAAGCGTTGTCCATTACGGCAAAAAAGGTGCCGGATTGGTTTTGCAGGAAGGAATGTTTTTTACGGTTGAGCCAATGATTAACGTCGGAAAATTCGAAACCATTTTAAGCAAACACGATGACTGGACAGTCACTACTCGCGACAAATCTTTATCCGCACAATTTGAACACACCGTCGGCGTTACAAAAGATGGCGTAGAAATTTTTACCACCTCACCAAAGGGCTTAGATTTCCCTCCGTACAAATAAAAATTTTACTAAGATTTTACCGAGATTTTGCCAAGATTTCGGGTTGCTATTTTGACCAAGATTTTTAGCTTGGAGCCCTTCCAAAACTTCCCCCCAAATTACAGAATTTTCAATCAACTCAGGAGTATTCATTTTGTTGAAATCCATTAAATCTTACAATATTTCCGGCGCAGATTGCCTACCCATCATCGAAGGTGGCAAAGGAGTTGGGATCACAACTGGAGTCACCGCAGGTCACTTTGCCAAAGCTGGAGCTGTCGGAACTTTCTCCGGAGTCAACGCAGATTACATTGACGAAAACGGCAAATATATTCCCCTAATTTATAAAACTCACACCCGACGCGAAAGACACGAAGAGCTCATTGTCGACAGTATTCGCGGCGGCATTTCTCAAGCTCGAATTGCTCACGATATTTCCGGCGGCGCGGGTCGCATCCACATGAATGTGTTGTGGGAAATGGGTGGGGCTGAGCGCATTCTCCACGGCATTCTTGACGGCTCCAAAGGCATGATTCACGGCATCACTTGCGGCGCCGGAATGCCTTACCGCCTTGCCGAAATCGCAGAAAAATACCACGTCTACTACTACCCAATCGTTTCCTCAATGCGCGCTTTCCGTGCTTTATGGAAAAGAAGTTACCACAAAGCCGTGTCCCTTCTGGGCGGTGTGGTTTACGAATGCCCTTGGCGCGCCGGCGGCCACAATGGCCTGTCCAATGCTGAAGATCCAAATGCCTACGAAGATCCGTACCCTAGAGTTGCCGAGATCCGCACCTTCATGAATTCCGTCGGTTTAAATGAAGTACCAATCGTAATGGCGGGCGGCGTGTGGAATTTGGAAGAATTCGAACATTGGCTCGACAATCCCGAAATCGGACCAATCGTTTTCCAATTCGGCACTCGCCCCATCGTCACGCAAGAATATCCAGTGCCCGACGTTTGGAAGAAAAAACTAATGACTCTGCAAGAAGGCGATGTTTACCTAAACCGCTTCAGCCCTACCGGCTTCTACTCTTCCGCCGTTGAAAATGATTTCATCCGTGAATTAAAAGGCCGCGAGATCAGACAAGTTGATTACCGCTCTAAACCAGTTGACGACTTCACCACCGAAATTCCTTTCGGCCCAAGAGCTCGCGCAGTTTACATCAAAGCCGAAGACAAACCTAAAGTTGATGAATGGATCAAAGCCGGTCACACCGAAAGCATGAAAACCCCGGACGAAACTCTAATGTTTGTCAGCAAAGCCAAGTCTGAGCAAATCGTCACCGACCAAGTTAACTGCATGGGCTGCTTGAGCCAGTGCCGTTTCAGCAACTGGTCCGACAAAGAAGAAATGCATTACACAACAGATCGCAAAGCCGATCCGCGCAGCTTCTGCATCCAAAAAACTTTGCAAGATGTGCGCCTGGGTAATGACGTTGAAAATCAATTAATGTTCTCCGGCCACAGCGCTTACCGCTTCGCCACCGATCCATTTTACGCCAACGGTTTCGTACCAACGATTGGGCAGTTGGTCGACAGAATCATGCAAGGAAAATAGTCACAACCTCAGTGCAACTCACAGCAAGCTCGAATCCAATTTTACTCAAATGACCAATTTCATCTTCATCACCGGAGGCGTAGTTTCTTCTTTAGGAAAAGGCCTCGCTTCCGCTTCTCTTGCTGCGCTTTTGCAGGCTCGCGGCTATTCCGTAAAACTTCGCAAACTTGATCCTTACCTAAACGTTGATCCCGGCACCATGAGCCCGACTCAGCATGGCGAAGTTTTTGTAACTGAAGACGGGGCAGAAACTGATCTCGATCTCGGTCACTACGAACGCTTCACCGGAGTTGACGCCAAAAAATCCGACAACGTAACCGCCGGTCAAATTTACTCAAAACTACTCGCCAAAGAACGCAAAGGCGACTATCTCGGCGGCACTGTACAAGTGATCCCGCACGTTACCGACCTCATCAAAGAATTTATTTTAAACGACGTCAAAGGCGTGGATTTCGCTTTGTGTGAAATCGGCGGAACCGTTGGCGATATTGAAGCCCTGCCCTTTTTCGAAGCCATCCGTCAACTTGGTTACGAAATGGGCAACCGTTGCGCCTTCTTGCACCTCACCCTTCTGCCTTACATCGAAAGCGCCGACGAACTCAAAACCAAACCAACTCAGCATTCTGTAAAAGAATTACGCTCAATTGGCATTCAACCAAGCGTGCTGCTGTGCCGCGCTGAAAGGCCAACCACCAAAACGCATTTGGAAAAAATTGCCAAAATGTGTTCAGTGCCCCTTACCTCCGTGATCGCCGCACCAAACGCCGCAAGCATTTACGAAGTTCCTCTGATCTACCACAGAAATGGTCTCGACACTGAAATTTTAAAATTCTTCAAACTCGATTACAAAAAGAAGCCTGATCTCTCTAAGTGGACTAAAATCAAAGACGCGATTGAAAATCCTCAACACAAAGTAAACATTGCCATTGTCGGAAAATACACTGACTACCGCGACTCATACAAATCGCTGCTTGAAGCCATTGATCACGCCGCATTTTCTCTCAAAGCCAAGGCTAATATTGTTTGGGTAAATGCTCGAAATGGCAAAAATGATTTACCAAAAAATATTGATGCAGTCCTTGTTCCGGGCGGCTTTGGCGAAGATGGCGTTGAAGGCAAGATCGACATGATTAAGCAAGCACGTCTGCAAAAAATTCCTTGCCTCGGCATCTGCTACGGCATGCAAATGGCCGTCATCGAATATGCCCGCAACGTGCTTGGCATCAAGGACGCCACCTCGAGCGAATTTTCTAAAAAAGGCAGCTTCTTGATTGGAACAATGTCTGAATGGCAAGATAAAACCGGCAAAAAAACTAAAAAAGCCGGCTCCGACATGGGCGGCACGATGAGGCTTGGCGCCTATCCGTGCGTGATTACAAAAGGCTCTTTGGCTGAAAAAATTTACGGCGAAAAGAAAATTTCCGAACGTCACAGACATCGTTACGAGGTCAACATCAACTACAAAGACCAGTTAGAAAAGGCGGGGCTAAAATTCTCCGGAATGTCGCCAGACGGCAAATTGCCTGAGATCGTCGAGATTAAAGATCACCCGTTTTTTGTCGGCGTGCAATTTCATCCAGAGTTGAAATCAAAACCTTTCGCCGCTCATCCGCTCTTCGTTTCGTTCATTGCCAGCGCCATTAAAAACAAAAATGCTTAAAAAGTTTTTCGTAATATTGTTGCTCTCAAACCTTCTCTCTTGCGGCTTTCAAGTCGTCTACAAAGAAGAAGGTGGTAAAATTGAAAACCCTTACGAAGAAGAACTGGCAGCCATCCGCATCAAAAAAAATCGCACCAAACTTGATCAAGATTTAAAAAATAATCTCTACGACGTACTTAATCCTGATTACGTCAAAGCTGAGCCCAAATATTTTTTGATTCTAACTCCAACCAAAACAACCTCTTCCACTTTTACCACTTCCAGCGGCGCGTCAGGGCGTAATCGAGTGATTTTGAATGTGGGCTACGAATTGCGAAGCCTGGATACTGGAGAGACAATTTCCTCAGGTTCAACTTTGGTAAACGACAATTACGACGTGACCAAGAACCGTTTCGGCACCTACACTTCTGACGAATATGTGCAATCCAACCTAACCAAGGTGGCAGCCAAAAATATCAGAAATTCTTTGGTGAATGACTTGATTGAAATGAAGAAGAAGAAAAAAGAAGATCTTGAAGAAAATTTAAAAGAAACGCAGCCGAAGGAAGCCTTAACCAAGAAGACTCTCAAACATTAAAAGCCCGTCAACCGACCCAGTATTGCCGTCCGTCGCCCTTTCAGGATGCGGCATTAAACCCAGAACATTTTTCTGATCGTTGAAAATTCCCGCAATATTTAGCGCGGCGCCATTGGGATTGGCCTCATCAGTAACATTGCCATTCACGTCAACATAGCGGAAAGCCACGTTACCGTTGCCTTCGATCTTTTTCAAAACTTCCGTGTCAGCAAAATAATTGCCGTCCATGTGGGCGATTGGAAATTTTACCAGCTGATTCTTTTTATATTTTGAAGTGAAGGCTGTGTTCGAATCTTCAACGCGCAGTAGCACATCGCGGCAAATGAATTTCACTTTTTTATTGCGCAGAAGCACCCCATCAAGCAATCCGGCTTCGGTTAAAATTTGAAAGCCGTTGCAAATTCCTAAAATTTTTACACCTTTTTTTGAGAGTCTTTTAACTTCCTGCATCACCGGAGAGATCGCGGCCATGGCGCCGGAGCGAAGATAGTCACCGTAAGAGAAGCCGCCGGGAACAACGATTAAATCAAGATCGTCGTCAATCTTGGTTTCTTGGTGCCAAATTTTTTGCACTTTGCTGCCCACTTTTTGCAGAGTGGTAACTGCGTCACGATCACAATTCGAACCTGGAAAAATAATAACTGCTGACTTCATTAGGAAATAACCTCGTAGCTGTAGTCTTCGATCACTTTATTAACCAACAACTTGTCGCAAATTTCATCAACAATATTTTTGATTTTTGCCGAATCAGTTTCGTTAATATCAAGCTCTACAACCTTACCCTGCCTAACTTGAGAAATTTGCGCAAAACCCAAATTTTTCTGCAAAGAATTTTCAATGGCCTTGCCTTGAGTGTCTAGAACACCCTTCTTCAACGTGATCGTAATTCTGATTTTCATGATTATTTGATTTGAATTCCTAAGCGTGAAGCTACATCTCCGTAGGCCTCAACCAAACCGCCCAAATTTCTTCTGAAGCGATCCTTGTCCATTTTTTCTGAAGTTTTTTCGTCCCACAATCTACAGCTATCTGGGCTAATCTCATCGGCCAGAACGATATTTTGGCGCGCATCAAAGCCAAACTCGATCTTAAAATCAACCAGTTTGATGCCGATTTTTTTGAAGATTCCGCGCAGAATTTCGTTAATTTTTAGTGTGTGTTTTTTGATTTCGTCGAGTTGATTTTTGGTGACAACTTTCAAAACATTTGTGGCGTGATCGTCGTTGATTAGCGGATCGCCAAGAGCATCGTCTTTCAAACAAATTTCGAATACCGGCTCCAACAATTCAATGCCTTCCGCAATTCCTAAACGCTTGGCCATTGAGCCAGCTGAAACATTGCGCACAATCACTTCGAGCGGGATAATTTTGACTTTGCGAATCAGCTGCTCGCGTTCGTTTAATCTTTTTTCGAAATGAGTTGGAATGCCGGCAGCAGCCATCTCAAGCATGATGTGCTCCGAGATAAAATTATTCAAAACACCTTTGCCCGTAATCACTTCTTTCTTCTCGCCGTTGAAAGCGGTGGCGTCGTCTTTGAAATATTGAATTAAAAGATTTTCGTCTGCGGTGCTGAAAAGTTGCTTGGCTTTACCTTCGTAAATTTTTTCTAATTTTTGCATTTTGTTTTTTAATTTTGTTACTGGATTCACTTTCCTGAGACTCGCCGTCGCTCAATCCCATTTCGCCACCGGTGGCAACGACATCAAAATCGCCTCCGTATTGCCCCCCGTCATTAACCCGAATTTTGTCCCACGATCGTAAACCAAATTAAATTCGGCGTACAAACCTCGCTTTCTTAATTGATGTTCCCGCTGCTCATCCGTCCATTTCTCAAACATGCGTCGCCGCACCAGTTTTGGAAAAATTTCTAAAAAAGCCAACCCAACATTTTTGGTAAATGTAAAATTTTTTTCAAAATCATCTTCCAAATAATCGTAAAAAATTCCGCCCACTCCGCGTGCGACGTTGCGATGTTTAATGAAAAAATATTCGTCGCACCATTTTTTAAACTTGTCGTAATAAAGCGGATCAGCCTTGTCACACACCGCTTGGAAGGCTTGATGAAAATCAGTAGTATCCTCCGCAACTTCAAACATCGGATTCAAATCTGCCCCGCCGCCAAACCAATTTTTCGTCGTACAGATAAATCGCGTATTCATGTGAACCGCCGGAACTAAAGGCGATTTCATGTGTGCCACCAGCGAAATTCCGCTGGCCCAAAATTGCGGATTTTCTGCAGCGCCGGGAATTTGTTGACAAAATTCTTCGCTAAATTCGCCGTAAACTTTCGAAAAATTTACGCCAACTTTTTCAAAAACATTGCCCTTCATTAACGACATTTCGCCGGAGCCACCACCTTCTCGATCCCAGTTTTTTCTGACAAACTTACCTGGATTTTCTTCAGCAAATTCCTCTTCAATTTTTTCAAATTCGGCACAAATTTTATCCCGCAATTGTTGAAACCACTGCGACGTGATTCCTTGCTTCTCTTCAATATCCATTTCAAAAATGATTGCTTAATTGGGGGGCGGTTTTGATAATTTGGCGAGCTTCCTTCAAAAACAAAATAGCCCCCCAAAATGAATTTTAAATCAGAATTTCAATCAAATTTCCTCAGGGAATTTTCTGCGCGCGGATTTTTTGCCCAAGCCACTCACGAAAAAGAATTAGACGAGTTAATGGCCTTCGGTCCAATCACCGCCTACATCGGTTTTGATTGCACCGCCAAATCACTTCACGCCGGCAGTTTAATTCAAATAATGATTTTGCGCTTACTCCAAAAACACGGCCACAAACCACTTGTATTGCTTGGCGGCGGAACCACTAAAATCGGCGATCCTTCTGGTAAAGATGAAGCTCGTCAAGTTTTGACGGAAGAAAAAATCGGCGAAAATTTAGCCGGAATCAAAAAAACTTTAGAAAAATTTATTAGCTTTGAAGGCACGTCAGCAGCCGTGTTGGTGAATAATGACGACTGGCTCAAAAATCTAAACTACCTCGAATTCTTGCGCGACGTCGGCCGTCACTTTTCAATCAACCGCATGCTCACCTTCGACTCGGTGAAGACTAGACTAGAGCGCGAGCAGCCCCTCTCCTTCCTCGAATTCAACTACATGATTTTGCAGGCTTACGACTTTTACGAGCTCAATCAAAAACACGCTTGTCGCTTACAAATCGGCGGCTCCGATCAATGGGGAAATATTGTGAATGGCGTGGAATTAACTCGCCGAATCGCCGCCGCAAATTCCGACCAGAATAAATCGCGCGAAGCTTTCGGCCTAACCTCGCCCCTACTCACCACCGCCGACGGCAAAAAAATGGGCAAGACCGCTGACGGTGCGGTTTGGCTGGATGAAACGATGTTGTCGCCTTTCGATTATTTTCAATATTTTAGAAATACGCACGACGCTGACGTCGGAAAATTTTTGCGACTTTTCACTGATTTAGAAATTTCGGAAATTGAAAATTTGGAAAAGTTGAAGGATCAGGAGATTAACAAAGCTAAAGAAATTCTAGCTTTCGAGGCGGTTAAAATTTGCCACGGCGCAAAGGCGGCGCAGGAATCTTTGCAAAAAGCCCGCGAGATTTTTGTCGCGAAAAATTCGGCTGCTTTTGAGGAAAAAGAAATTTCGTTGGGCGCTGAAGGTGCAAAAAAATTAATCGAAATAATGAAGGAAATTGGTGCAGTGGAATCGAATGGTGAGGCAAAAAAATTAATTGAGGGAAAGGCGGTTAAGATCAATGGTGAAGCGGTTTTAGACGTACAGCATTTAATTCAAGAAACCGGCGAATTTGATTTGTCGGTGGGGAAGAAAAAGTTTTTTAAAATAATCGTTACTTAATACTCATTCGTGACGAGAAACCCCCCTACCCCCCTTATCATGGGGGCTTTTGATCTAGTTCGGTTTAAGCCCCCCTGATAAGGGGGATGAGCGCATGCCGGTCATGGGGGTTTCTCGTCACGAGCACAATCAAAAAATCCCAAAATGACAAAAAATGACGCAGGCCTTGGGCCGAGTAATTTTCAACTCGCTCAACAAAATAAAAAAATTGCGAGTAAAAAAATAATCGGAATCGGCAACGCAATTGTCGACGTTTTGTGCAAAGTTGACGACGCGTTTCTTACGCACAACAGTCTCTTCAAAAACTCAATGTCGCTAATTAGCCACGAAGAGGCCGAAAAATTCTCTCAGCTAAAATCAGAAAAAATTACTTCCGGCGGATCGGTTGGCAACACGATTGCAGCTTTGGCCCAGCTTGGCACTAAGGCCGCCTTCATTGGCAAAGTTGGCAACGACGACTTCGGCCAAAAATTTATTCAAGAAATTTCCAAAACTGGCGCGGAGTTTTTGAACGAAAATAATCACAAAAATCCTTCGGCAAAATCTTTCATTTTAGTCACGCCCGACGCCCACAGAACAATGTGCACTTACTTGGGCTGCGCTTCCGAAATTACCGAAAATGACGTCAAGGAAGAAAGCTTCAAAGACGCGTCAATACTGTATTTGGAAGGATATTTGTGGGACGCTCCCGAAACAATTTTAGCACTAAAAAAAGCGATTATTTGCGCCAAAAAAAATGGCGTGAAAGTCGCCTTTTCGCTTTCAGATTCTTTCTGCGTTTCGCGTCACAAAGCAGATTTTTTGCAGCTAATTGAAAACGATCTCGACATCCTTTTCGCCAATGAAACCGAGGCGGCAGAGCTTGCTCCCAACTTCCACGAAATTTTTTCTAGTCACAAAAAATTAATCACCGTCGTGACTAAAAACGAAAGAGGTTGCGAAGTTTTCTGCGAGCAAAAATCTTTTGCCAGCCCCGCTGCAAAAATTGAAAAATTAGTCGACACCACTGGTGCGGGAGACGCCTTCGCTGCCGGCTTTTTGTTTGGCCTGACTAACGATTTTGATTTAGAAAAATCAGCGCAGTTTGGCAATCTTGTTGCGTCAAAAATTATTCAAAAATTCGGCGCTAGATTTGAAGAAAATGAGCTCGATTTTAAAATCTTCTTCGCGGAAAGATTGGAGAATTTAGCGAGGCAAGTTCAGCTTTAATCAAGAACTCAATACTGGATGGAACTCAATGCTGGACGGGGTTTGTAACCCCGTTCACACGTTCAGTTC
>CANDYP010000029.1 GCA_947425005.1 Rickettsiales bacterium
CCGAGCTCTTACTACCTAAACCACACCCTTCTTCTCTTTCTGCGGCACCACAGTAATAAATTTCTTCCCTTCTCTCTCCTCAGCTTCCTTCTCGGTCAAATAAGTAATCTCAACCTCTTTACCCTTCGTCAAAACTTCCTTGGAAACATTCGCTGATTTAACATTTTTCTTCGACGGAATTTCGAACATTGTGTTGAGCAAAATATTTTCAGTAATGGCGCGCAGACCACGAGCGCCAGTTTTGCGCTCGATTGCTCTTTTAGCGATTTCCTTCAAAGCGTCAGCGTCAAAAGTTAGCTCAACTTTGTCGAGTTCGAAAAGTTTTTTGTACTGTTTGGCGATTGAATTTTTTGGCTCGGATAAAATTCTAGTCAGATCTTCTTCAGTCAATCCCTCAAGAGGCGACACGATTGGAAGCCTGCCCACAATTTCCGGAATTAAACCAAATTTAATTAAATCGTCCGGCTCAACTTTGTTAAAAATATCTTTGTGATCAGTGTCGTCTTTTGCTCGGACGTCAGCGCCAAAGCCAATAGTAGAGCCTTTGCCGCGGGCTGAAATAATTTTCTCCAATCCGGAAAAAGCGCCGGCGCAAATGAATAAAATATTGCGAGTGTCAACCTGCACATATTCTTGCTGCGAAGTTTTTCGGCCGGGCTGAGTTGGAACTGAAGCCACCGTGCCTTCAATAATTTTTAACAAACCTTGTTGTACGCCTTCGCCGGAAATGTCGCGGCTGCGGGCGCCTTCTTCAGATTTGCGGGCAATTTTGTCGATTTCGTCAATGTAGACGATGCCGCGCTGAGTTTTTTCAATGTCGTAATTGGCAGTTTGTAACAAGCGGGAAATAATATTTTCGACGTCGTCGCCAACGTAACCAGCTTCAGTTAGTGAAGTGGCGTCGGCCATTGTGAAGGGTACGTCGAGAATTCGAGCCAAGGTTTGGGCAAGTAAAGTTTTGCCGCAACCAGTGGGCCCAATCATTAAAATATTTGATTTGTTGAGCTCAACGCCGTCAGCCGAAAGTGCGCCGGCAGAGTCGATTCTTTTGTAGTGATTGTAGACTGCGACGGCCAAAACTTTTTTGGCGTATTCTTGGCCGACTACATATTCGTCGAGAATTTTAATGATTTCTTTGGGGGTTGGTTTGGAGCCATCAGTCTTGCCGAGGGCGGCTTTTTTAGTGTCTTCGCGCAGGATGTCGGTGCACAGGCCGACGCATTCGTTGCAGACAAAAACTGTTGGTCCGGCGATTAATTTTTTGACTTCGTTTTGATGCTTGCCGCAAAAAGAGCAGCACAAGTCTTGAGGTTCGTTATTTTTTGTCATTGTTCTTACTTTGTTTTTTTAAGCTTTAGGTGCGGAGGGCTTGTCCAATCTTCTTTCGATCACTTCGTCAATGATGCCAAATTCTTTGGCCTTTTGCGGAGACATGAAGTTGTCGCGCTCCATGGATTTTTCAACGGTGGCTAATTTTTGGCCGGTGTGCTTGGCGTAGATTTCGTTTAATCTTTTTTTCAAAGCCAAAGTTTCTTGAGCGTGAATTTCAATGTCAGTCGCCTGGCCTTGATATCCGCCGGAAGGTTGGTGAATCATGATGCGGGAATTTGGCAGGCAGTATCTTTTTCCTTCGGCGCCGGCGGCTAATAATAGCGAACCCATTGAGGCAGCTTGGCCGATGCAAATCGTGGCAACGTCAGGCCCGATATATTGCATGGTGTCATACATGGCAAGGCCGGAAGTCACCACGCCGCCTGGAGAATTGATGTAGAAATGAATGTCTTTTTTCGGATCTTCTGATTCCAAAAACAGCAATTGTGCCACCACTAAAGATGAAACTTGGTCGTTAACTTGGCCGGATAAAAAGATGATTCTTTCCTTTAAAAGGCGGGAATAAATGTCGAAAGCTCTTTCGCCCTTGGTAGTTTGTTCAATTACGGTTGGCACAAGATAATTAGCCTGCTCGAGGATCATTTTTTCTGACATGTTGGGGAAGTTTGTTTGTAAAAGGAGGGTTGCTTGCGAGGCCGGATTTAAAATGCCGAGAAGAAATAAAGCAATGTCAAATTCCCCGGCAAATTCCCGACAATTCCCTCGGCAATTCCCTCGGCAATTCCCTCGGCAAATCCCCCAAATTCTTTGAAAAAATTGGTGAAGGGATTCGTTGCTTGAATATTGGTTTGGCGCTTTTTATCTTTTTTGCTCTTTAGACACTGTTAGCTAATTTTTAACTTTTTTAGGAGCGTTTCGTGACTCAGGAAAATCAAGGGCAGCAAGAGCAAAATTCAGAGCAAAATCAGGGGCAAAATCAAGAGCAGCAAGAGCAAAATTCAGAGCAGGAAAATCAAAGCGAGTCAGAAAATTCCGCCCAAAAAATTGCTGAATTAGAAAAAATAATCTCCGAAACCAACGACAAATTATTGCGTACTTTAGCCGAGCTCGACAACGTGCGCAGAAGAGCTCGCGATGAAATTGAAAAATCGGCGAAATTTGCTATTTCGGGCTTTGCCGCTGATTTGGTTTTGGTGGTGGAGAATTTCTTTTTGGCTAGCGATCACGCGCCGAAAGATGAAATTGAAAAAGTCCCGGCAATCAAAAATTACGCCGATGCGATCGTGATGACAGAAAAAGAATTGCTGAAGGTTTTAGAAAAAAATCAGGTCAAAAGAATTTACCCACTCAACCAAAAATTTGATCACAACTTCCACGAAGCGATTGCGCAAATTGAAAGCGAAGCTGAGGAAGGAACGGTGGTGCAAGTTATCCAAGCCGGATATTCCATCTCGGAGCGCTTGATTCGCCCGGCTTTGGTTGGGGTAGCCAAGCCAAAATCTTAAGGAGCTAACCTAAATCTCTACCTGCGCTGAGGCGGAAATGACGAATTCTCTGCGCTTCGCTCCTCGCTACATTAGTACGCTGCGGTGCTCGTGAATCCACCATTTCCGCCTCAGCGCAGCGAGATTTAGAATAGGCTCTAAAACTACGGCCGGCGTCCGAAGAAAATTCTTGTCAAAAAAATAAAAGATTTGTGCGGCGCGAAAGCGAATTTTTTCCCGCTAAGTAGAGTTAAATTTTCGCCAAGGCTTGCGATGCTGTTGATGCCGTCGGGCCAATTCCCCAGCTGATTTGAGAAGATCTCTGTCTCCAGAATTTCTTGGTAATTTTCTTGTCCCAAAGCAACAATTTTATTCAGTGCAATTGACTGGCCAAAAGATCTGTGCTGGTTGCGCGCTGGTCTAAATAAAGAGTCGCGGTACGAAAAAATTTCTCCGGCGTGGTGCGCTGAGCCAGCGTCCAGCGAGATTGGATTTTGGGAATGCATCTTCCATTCACCCTTCAAATTGTCGCTAAAAGCGATGTGTAGCTGATTATCTTTTTGACCTTTTTTAGCAAAAAATAACCACCATTTGCCGTCATGTTTTTTGATTGACGGATTGATCATTTCGAGCTCGTGCAGCAGATCTGCGATTTTCTCAAAACCGTTGGCAGCACAGATTGCGTGAATGGCAAAGTTTTTGGTTTTGTGATTTTTGACCAAGGCGAATTTTTGCTCATTTTCGTAAAAAATATGGGCAAGGCTGCAATTTTTTAGAACCTCTTTTTTGTCAATGATTTCAAGCTGATCGTTCAGGCGTAAATTGTAAATTTTAGTGCCGCCGAAAAAGTGATTTTTTTGTTCCAGAAAAATATTCTTTTCATTGTTATTGGAAATCAGGCCGGCGGGGTTGGCGTAAGAGGCTGTAAGTTGCGAATGACGCAGCCATTCAATTTTGTGATTGGGAAGATTGACAAAAGTGCCGATGTTGCAGCGCGCGATTCCGACATTCCAGACCTCGAGACAAAATAATTTGTAAATAAAATCTTTGGCGAATCGCTCAGATTTTGCGCGCAGCGATTCGGCTCTGGGCCCGCGCAAATAGGAGTGGAATGAGCAGTAGTGGTATTTGAATCTTTTGCGATATTTGCGGATGTCAATGTCGGCAGTATTTTTGAAGCACAGCTTTTTGATGAGGATTTTTTCTTTGTGGTAGATCAGCAGAAAATTGAAATAAATTTGATATTCGGAAGCGGAGTGAAGTTCGTCGGAGAATTTCAGGAAAATTTTGTAAAAGGGCTCAGAGCTATTGTGGTGAGCCTCAACCCGAGCAAAAAGATCGCGTAAAATTTCGTGATTAAACACCATGTTGTGACTGATGCCGGAAATGTTCTGAAATTCCGGAGGAAGATTTTTTGTCGCAAGAATGGGCAACATTTTTTCGGCGTGAGCGGCCACGCGCTGATCAAATTTTCTGCGGGTGGCGCATTTTTCTTTGCTGATGTTGTAATAGGCGCGGCCTTTGGTATCTAGCATCTTGACCCGACGGAAAAACACGGTGTCGCTGTCGAGAATTAAAACATTTTCGCTAATATTGGGAATTATTGTTGGGGCGTAAAGTTTGAGTAGCTGCTGAAAATACCAGCCAGAAGACTTGCCGACATGCTCTCGCACCATCTCAATTGAAAATGGGAAAAGCGCCTCGTCAAACCATTCGGCGTTGTCGCTGTAACGCTCTTTTGAAATTACGATGACTCGCCTCGCGCCCTCCACTTTTTTCTTAGCGGCTGCGATGCAATATTCGAGAATCTGTAAATCTTTTTTGTGAGCCGGAATTAGGATGTCGAGCGGGAGGGCTGGTCTTTTCACGAAGGATCTATTTTGCATTCAGTTGAGTTGGAAAACGCATCGGCAAATTTGAGAATAATGCTGAATGAGGGAGGGCAAATTTTTCTTGCAAAAAACTAGTGTGTCAATAGGTTGCGCGGCCCTTTTGTGGAAGTTTGTAGAAGTTCTATAATTTATAAATCCAAAACAATTGTAAGTTTTACGGGATCATAGCTCAGTTGGTTAGAGCAGGATGCTCATAACGTCTTGGTCATAGGTTCGAGTCCTATTGATCCCACCAAAAAGCTTCGGCTTTTGAACGATGGCGTCGTTGTCCGGCGCGGATTCGCTCCTCACGTACTTAAAGTACGCTGCGGTGCGCTCCGCTTGGCCGCCTAGCCCTCGTCCAAAAGCCTCGCTTTTTCCGCAGCTCAATTTTTTGAGTTGTGATGATTCGTAGGTTCAAGGCTATCTACCTATGTTTCTGCTTGATTAACCTTAATTGCAAAATGACATGCCGAAAATGAAAACGAATAGCGGGGCTAAGAAGAGATTCAAAGTTACCGGCACCGGAAAGGTGGTTCACAAACAAGCTGGAAAGCGACACAATCTTGGCAAAAAAAGCCAAAGTCGAATCAGAAAATTGCGTCAAGGCGCGGTTCTTTCTGAAGGTCATGCAGCTAGTATTTTGAAGCACAAGATGCCTTACAATCGCTAGCCAATCCAGTTCTCGAATTTAATTCGAGTCTCCCGTCAGCGCTTTAGCGTGACCTCCCCCTGCAAGGGGGATGGGGGGTGTTTAATAATATTTTTTCGGAGAAAAAATGAGTCGTGTAAAAAGAGGCGTTACTAAAAAGGCCAGACACAAAAAGATTTTAAAACTTGCCAAAGGTTACCGCGGTCGCGCCAAGAATTGTTACCGTATTGCCATCGAGAAAGTTGAGAAAGCGTTACAATACGCTTATCGCGATCGTCGCGTTAAAAAAAGAGACTTCCGCGCTCTTTGGATTCAGCGTATCAATGCCGCAGTTCGCGAGCATGGCCTGATCTATTCCAAATTCATTAATGGTTTGAAATTGGCCAATATCGAACTTGATCGCAAAGTGCTTTCAGATCTTGCTACTAGAGATCCAGAAGTTTTTGCTAAGATTGTTGAGAAAGCCAAAACGGCTTTGAAAGCCTAAGCTTTCCAAGCTTACAACCCGGCTCTTGAATAAAGAGTCGGGTTTTTTATTTTAAGAGCCTGTTTCGCTTAGAACCTGTTTAGGATCTTTTTTAACCTCAGATTTTGGCATGTTTTTAGCGCTTTTTTGACAAAATTACGACGAGTATCTGGATATACTTGAAGAAATTTTGTCAAAAAATAAGCAAAAACAGGGCGAAATATGAGGTTAAAAAAGATCCTAAACAGGTTCTTAAATTTCGGGTCCAAATTCATGAAACTTTACAACGCTCTAATCAAAAAAAATCAGCTCGGCAAAATCGAAGACATCGTTTTGCTTAAAGAGGGCTTCTCGATTATGGCGTTTCTGTTCAGCGCTTTTTGGTTCCTGTATCACAAGATGCGCAAAGAATTTTTTGTTTTATTGCTGGTCAATTTTGTTTTTATTTTTTTCGCCAAATTTAATTTTTTATCCGGCTTCGACGAGTTCTGTTTAAAAATGGCCTTATTTTTTATAATTGCGCTAAATGCCAATTATTGGCTGGTCGATGATCTCAAAAAAAGAGGTTACGAATTTGTCGGGCTGGTATTTGGTTCCGACAGCGCTAATGCTAAGATGCGTTTTGTTGAAAATCTCAAAGCTGATCACTTGCTTGGTTCCGTCGAGTTGAAGTCGCACTAAATTTAATCCCCCCTCCCCATGAAAACCGTCATAATTGATTATGGCTCCGGCAATATCGAATCTGTTTTTAACGCGCTGATCTCGGTCAAAAATAAAAATCACGAAATTGTAATTTCTAAAAATCCCGCCGAAATAAAATCGGCTAATTCTTTAATATTGCCGGGAGTCGGCGCTTTTGCTGATTGCGTCAATGGCCTCAAGTCGGTTAATGGCCTGGTTGAAGAAATCAGAAAACAAGTCATCCAAGAGAAAAAACCTTTTCTCGGCGTTTGTGTCGGGATGCAAGTTTTGGCCTCAATTGGTTACGAAGATGGTGAGCACCAAGGCCTGGGCTTTATTAGCGGCAAGGTTACAAAAATTGCAGCGTCAGAAAATTTAAAAGTTCCACATATGGGCTGGAATGAACTTGTCATCAAACCCAATAAACACGCGGTTCTGAAGGATATCAAAAGCGGCGATCATTTCTACTTCGCCAACTCCTACCACTTCCAATGCCAGAACGAAAACAATGAATTGGCCCACGTTGAATACGGTTCTGAGCTGTGCGCCATCGTGGCGAAGGAAAATATTTTCGGCGCGCAATTCCATCCGGAAAAAAGCGGCGAAGTCGGATTGAAACTGTTGCAAAACTTTTTGAATTGGCGGCCGTAGTTACACTAGTTTGCCATCCCGCTTCTTAGCTCGTCACCTCGGCATGCGTCGGGGGGTAATCGAGAGAGAGGCGCATAAAATAATCTCCACCTACCAAATGCAGAAGATCTCGGACTTCATGTCCACCGCCCTCTTCCACCCTACGCAGGGCTACTACCGCACCAAAAACCCAATTGGCAAAAATTCTGATTTTATCACGGCGCCGGAGATCAGTCAGGTTTTCGGAGAGCTGTTGGCGGCTTATTTGCTGCAGATTGCCAGCTCTAAAACATCCAAAATTGCGCTGATTGAAATGGGCGCCGGCAAGGGCACTTTGTTTAGAGATGTTCTTGGTTCAATCAAAAAACTAGCCGAAAAAAATATCCCGCAAGCCGTTGATTTTATTGAGCGCACAACTTTTCACATTGTCGAAATAAATGAAGTCTTGCGCGAAGAGCAGAAAAAAAATTTGCGCGATTTTAGTGTTACTTGGCACGAAAGTTTTGAGAATTTTTTAAAGTTCCAAAAAGCCCCATTACCGACGGTTCCAGAAATTTTTTTCCTCAGCAACGAACTCTTCGATTGCTTCCCCATTGACCAATTCGTGCTCACTGAAATTGGCTGGCGCGAAAGAATGGTCGCGGGCAAAAATTTTACTCTCGCCCCTTTCGACAAAAAAATTCACGATTTTGTCGAAAAAGAAACCAGATCTCTAGCTCCAATTTTAAAACCTTGGGGCGCGGTTTTCGAATACAATGCGGCAGCGCGAAATTTTATGGCGCAACTCTGCGCAGCCTTGAAAGCGCAAGGTGGAATCGCGATCTCAATCGATTACGGTTACATCAAAAATGAATTCGCTAACACATTGCAGGCGGTAAAAAATCACCAAAAATGTGACATTTTAGAAGCGCCGGGAGAGGCCGATATTACATCTTTAGTTGACTTCATCTCTTTGCAAAAAATTGCCGAAAATCACGATTTAAATTCGTCACTAATTTCACAAAAAGAATTTTTAACCGGCCTGGAAATTGAAGAGCGCCGCAAAATTTTATTGCTAAAAAATCCGCAAAAAAAATCCGAAATAAACTCCGCTATTGACCGTTTGATTGATTCAAATCAAATGGGCGACCTCTTCAAATGTCTCATCGTCTGGCCCAATAATCATGAAAGAAATTAACAAAACTAAATCCGAGCAATTGCTCGAAGCATCTTACAATTTGCTGCGTCACGATTTTGAAGTGGAAGAAATTCTGCAGATTTTTGCTTTGCCTTTTAACGATCTCATCTTCAAAGCCGCCGAAATTCACCGCCAATTTCACGAGCAAAATAAAGTGCAAATCAGCACGCTTCTCAGCATCAAAACCGGAAGCTGTCCGGAAAATTGCAAATATTGCCCACAGTCTGCGCACTACAATACCGGCCTCGAAAAAGAATCTTTAATGGCTTTGGATAAAATTCTGGAAGCGGCGAATGCGGCGAAAGAAGCGGGCGCTTCAAGGTTTTGCATGGGCGCAGCCTGGAGAAATCTTCACGATCGCGACGTCGAAAAAATCTGCACGATTGTTGACGAAGTCAAAAAAACCGGACTCGAAACCTGCATGACGCTCGGCATGTTGACCGACTCGCAAAGTAAGAAACTCAAGGAGGCCGGCCTCGATTACTACAATCACAATATCGACACTTCGCCGGAATTTTATTCGGAAATTATCACGACCAGAAGTTTTGAAGATCGCTTGAACACTTTGAAAAATGTGCGCGAAGCCGGGCTAAACGTGTGTTCCGGCGGCATTGTTGGAATGGGAGAGGCTCGCATTGATCGCGCCAAAATGTTAATCGTGTTGGCGAATTTGCCGCAGCACCCGCAATCAGTGCCGATCAACATGCTAGTCAAAGTTGCCGGTACGCCGATGGATAAGATCGAAGAGCTCGATCAATTCGAATTTATTCGTACGATTGCCGTGGCGCGCATTATGATGCCGAAGTCCGTCGTGCGCTTGTCGGCGGGTCGCGAAAATATGAATGAACAAACTCAGGCCTTGTGTTTCCTGGCTGGAGCCAATTCCATTTTTTACGGAGAAAAACTTCTTACCACTTCCAACCCAGAAATGGAGCGGGATCAGAACCTGTTCAAAAAACTTGGGATCGTCGGAAAATAATTTTTTAAAAATCAAAACGAGGAAAAAATGTCAAACATCGAAGCAAAATTAACATCACTTGGAATCACTCTACCAACTCCAGCAGCGCCGGTTGCGAACTATGTTGGATTTGTAAAATCAGGAAATTGTGTTTTTGTTTCCGGACAGCTTCCACTTGAGGCTGGCAAGTTGCAATTCATTGGAAAAGTTGGTTCTGAAATTTCTGCTGAAGATGCTAAAAAAGCTGCACGCCTTTGTGCCATCGGTCTTTTAGCTCAATTAAAAGTTGCTTGCGAAGGCGATCTAGAGCGCGTGGTTCGTTGCGTTAAACTCGGAATTTTCGTTAACGGCGATGCTAATTTTAAAGATCATCCGGCAGTTGCTAATGGCGCTTCTGACTTGATGGTTGAAGTGCTGGGTGATGCTGGGAAGCACGCGCGCGCTGCCGTGGGATCTGGCTCTCTGCCCTTCGGAGTTTCCGTCGAAGTCGACGCAATTTTTGAAATAAAATAATTTTATGACTCTTCGGCCCTTTCATTTAGCGGTTCCAGTTGATGATCTAAAAAAAGCCCGTCAGTTTTACGGCGAGTTCTTGGGATTAGAAGAGGGGCGCTCGAATGAGAGTTGGATTGATTGGAATTTTTTTGGTCACCAATTTGTGACTCACTTAAAACCGCGCGAAGAAATCGCGAAGAAAATAGAAAATCCGGTGGATGGGCACAGCGTACCCGTCCCGCATTTTGGCGTGGTTTTAGAATGGCAACAATGGCACGATTTTGCTGAAAAATTAAAAGCCGGTGGCGTGGAATTCGTCATTGAACCTTACGTTCGATTCCGCGGCAAAACTGGCGAGCAAGCCACAATGTTCTTCTTCGATCCAAGCGGCAATGCCTTAGAGTTCAAAGCCTTCAAAGACATCTCCCAATTATTTGCCAAATGAATGAACTAACTTTTGAGCAAGTTAAAATTGCGGCCAATCGCATCAAGAATCACGTCAAAAATACGCCGGTCATTTCTAGTCAAAAATTAAACTCCGAGCTCGGCGCGCAGATTTTTTTCAAAATGGAAAATCAGCAAAAGACCAAGTCTTTCAAGGCGCGTGGCGCATTTAATTCGATTCTGGCTTACCAAGAAAAACACGGAAAATTGCCGGAAAAAATTGTGGCGCAGAGCTCGGGAAATCACGCTCAAGCAATTGCTTGCGCCTGCCAAGAATTTAATATTCCGGCTTTGATTTACATGATTACCAAGGCTTCAGAGGTTAAGATTGCTGCAACCAGAGCGTTTGGAGCTGAAGTAGTTTTGTTGGAAAAAAGATCGGATGTTAATCGCAGTGCTGAAGAAAAACAAAAAGAAGGTTACGTTTTTGTTCATCCAAATGATGGCGACGATGTGATCTTGGGGCAGGCAACGGCGGCCTTTGAAGCGCTTTCAGAAATTGGCGAAGTTGACGCAGTTTTTGCAGCTTGCGGCGGTGGCGGGCTTGCTTCGGGATCTTATTTAGCAACTTTGGGCCTGGCGCCCAATGCCCAAACATTTGCCTGCGAGCCCTTGAATGCCAACGATGCAGCGCGTTCGGTTCGTGCAGGAAAAATTGTTGGTTACGAAGATACGCCCAATACGATTGCTGACGGAGCCAGAACTCTAGCGGTTCTGCCGCAGTCATTTAGTTATTTACAAAAGCTGGCGGGGTTTTTTGAAATCACCGAAGAGGAAATAATTTTCTGGCAAAAAAAATTGTCAGAAATTTTAGAGCAAAAAATTGAGCCGACTTCAGCTCTTGCTATTGCCGGCGCTGTGCAGTTTTTACAAAAAAATCCACAAGCCAGAAATCAAAAAATCTTGGTCATAATTTCTGGCGGCAATGTCGTCTAATTAAATATTTGGTGTGTCGCATGAGTAGAAAATTAGATGGTAGAACGTTGAGCGGAGGAATAAGTGTGCTGAAGTCCAGTCCTCTTGCCGAAAGGATGAAAGAGGATCAAAAGAGGGAGAAGGCAGAGTGGGACCGCAAGGAAGAGTCGGCTCAAAAATCTAATGCGGCGGATGATTCTAGTGAGGAATCGGAACGTGATGATGCAGAAGGTGATCGATCAGAGGATGAGATGTTTGTTTTTGAAGAAGACCGCCCAGATACTGCCGTTGCTGCAGCAAGTGCCTCGATCAACAATCAGAATCAAGCTAGTTCACGAAAATAATTTTAGCGACCAAGGTAATTTTATCTGTTTACTAACTTAAGCGGGTTTCTGGTGCTGGCGCAGGTTCTTGTGACTGATTCTTAAACCCCAACGCCACCACGTAAGTTTCCGAAGAGTCTTTGCGCGATGAATCAGGTTTAAAATATTTTACGGTTGAGAAGTTTTTTCGCAGTTTTTTCAAGATCTCATCCGAACTGCCGCCCTGAAAAATTTTTCCTACGAAGCAGCCATTTTTTGACAGAATTTTTTCGGCTAAAACCAGAGCGTCTTCTAAAAGCGCAATGATGCGTGTGTGGTCTGTTGTGTGATCGCCGGTAGTGTTTGCGGCCATGTCGGACAAGACCGCGTCGCATCGACCACTTTTATTGTGGGGAATAGTTTTGAGCAGCGAAATAATTTTTTCCGGCGCTTCCGGCTCTAAAAAATCGCCGACAAAAAAATTGACTCCAGGAAGAGAGTCAATCGGCAATAAATCAATCGCCACAACTCGGTCGTCACCAACTTTTGTCACTGCATATTGTGACCATCCTCCAGGGGCCGCGCCCAAATCGACAACAATCTTCCCCTTCTTAAAAATTTTAAACTTCTCGTCGATTTCAATAATTTTAAAAGCGGCACGCGAGCGCCAACCTTCAAGCTTGGCGCGCTCGACGAACGGATCATTAATTTGTCGCAAAATCCATTTTTGCGAAGATTTTTTCAAGCGTTTAGCTTTCTTCAGTCTTTGAGATTTTTGGGGCACGAAACTTTTTAAGTGAGATTATTTTTGTCTTTGAAGGGAGTAATTTTTTTGATTATTTCCTCTAGTTCTTCTTCCTTCTTATTGATGTCGTGGATTGTCTGAAGATCGATAAAAAATTTACTAGACAACCCAAAATATTTTCCGAGTCGGATTGAGGTGTCTGGTGTAACAGCCCTTTTGCCGAGCACGATTTCATTAATTCTTCTTGGTGGAACAAAAATTGTTCTAGCCAGTTGATTTTGGCTGATTGCGAGAGGATTTAGAAATTCTTTTAAAAGTGTTTTTCCGGGGTGAGGTGGTTTTGCGATATTCATAAGGTGTGGTAAATGTGGTGTATTTTAGCTTTGTCCAAAAGCCGAATAAGGCCATTTTTGTAGGCTGTGGAGTCGTTTCCTAACTTCTGCTAAGAATTAAAATGTAAGAGTGATATTTAAAACGTAAAGAAATGCCTGAATCTTTTAGATCTCATGCTTGCCTTGAGAGTTGTTATATTTTTCTCGCCTCATCCACCAGCATTACCGGAATTCCGTCTTTGATTTTGTAAGCCAATTTTGATTCGTCGCAAATCAGCTCGCTGTTTTTTTCGTCAAAAAATAAGTCACCTTTGCACAGAGGGCAGACCAGAATTTCCAACAGTTCCTGAGATATTTTTTGTGACATAATTTCTTGAAAAGATTTTCGTTAAAAATAGTTTGCCGCGCTTCCTTTTTTAAATCAAAGACCGAAGCGGACTCCTGTGAAAAAAATCTCGACAATTGGCATTATTGGCGGCGGGCAACTTGGCCGCATGACCTGCTTCTACGCACACAAGATGGGCTTCCGCACCGTCGTTTTTACCGATCAGGAAAATTCGCCGGCCAGTTTTGTCACCAATCAAACTATCGTTGCCGCTTACGATGATTTTGCGGCGCTGAAAAAATTCGCTGCTCTGGTTGATGTCGCCACTTTTGAATTTGAGAATATTCCCTTCGAGACCGCTCATTTCTTGAGCGAACAGGTTGAGGTTTGTCCCAGTCCGCAAGTTTTAAAAATTACCCAGCATCGCATTTTAGAGAAAAATTTCCTCAACGCAATTGGCGTAAAAACGGCTGATTACGCAGAGATTTCAAGCTTGGATGACTTGCAAAAAAATCTAAAAATTTTCGGCAAAGCTGTTTTAAAAACTGCCACGATGGGTTACGACGGCAAAGGTCAGTTTGTTTTAAAAGATGTCGCCGAGGCCGAAGCTGCCTGGTTACAAGCTCAAGATCGCAAATTAATTTTAGAAAAATTCTGCCCCTTTAATTCCGAAATTTCGGTTTTGGTGGCGCGTTCAAAAAATGGCGAAATTATCGCTTACGAGCCACTAACCAACATTCACAAAAACGGCATTTTGGACGAAAGCCGTTACCCAGCAAAAATCTCCGAAGCCTTGAAAATAAAGGCGCAAATCATTGCTAGAAAAATCA
>CANDYP010000030.1 GCA_947425005.1 Rickettsiales bacterium
TTCCAATGACCGCAGAAATCGCGCTTAAAGTTGGGATGGCGGTGGGCGCAAAATTTACCAATGGTGACCATCGTCACCGCGTGGCGATTGGCAAAGACACTCGCCTTTCCGGCTACGTAATTGAGCCCGCCCTCACCGCCGGCCTCGCCTCTGTCGGCATGGATGTCTTTTTAGTTGGACCAGTTCCAACTCCAGCAGTTTCAATGTTAACCCGCTCGATCCGCGCCGACATTGGCATCATGATCTCCGCGTCCCACAATCCTTATTGTGACAATGGCATTAAAATTTTTACCCGCGACGGCCACAAGCTCAGCGACCAGCTTGAGAAGGAAATCGAAGCTTTAATCGAAGGCGATATCACGCCGCATTTGGCTAAATCAGAAAATTTTGGACGCGTCAAAAGATTAGACGACGCCTCCAATCGCTACATTGAATACGTCAAAAATTCTTTCCCCAAAGACAAAACTCTAACTGGCCTGAAGATCGTCGTCGATTGCGCTAATGGCGCTTCTTACAACATTGCGCCAAAAATTTTCTGGGAACTTGGTGCTGAAGTAGTGGCGATTGGCATCGAGCCCGACGGCTTCAACATCAACGAAAAATGCGGATCGACCCATCCCGAAGCTTTGCGCAAAAAAGTTGTCGAAGAAAAAGCTCACATCGGAATTGCCTTGGATGGTGATGCTGATCGCTTGCTAGTCGTTGACGAAAAAGGTAACGCCATTGACGGTGACAAGCTGATCGCGTTGATCGCCGAGAAATTGCACAATGACGGCAATCTAAAAAAGGACACTGTCGTGATCACGCAAATGTCGAATTTGGCGTTAGAAAATTATTTGAGCTACATCGGAGTTTCTACAGTGCGAGCCCAAGTTGGCGATCGTTACGTTTTGGAAGAGATGCGCAAAAATGGTTACAATTTCGGCGGTGAACAATCTGGGCACATTGTGCTGTCGGATTATTCTTCGACTGGAGATGGGCTAATCGCAGCTTTGCAGGTTTTGTCGGTTTTGTGCGATTCAAAAAAACCGGCGAGTGAGATTTTAAATTTGTTCGAATTATTTCCGCAGATTTTAAAAAATACAAAATTTGATCAGGGCAAAAAAAATCCGCTCGAAGAAAAATCAGTGCAGGATTTTATTAAAGAAAAAGAGTCGGAATTGGCGGAAAGCGGCCGAATTCTGGTGCGCAAATCCGGCACGGAAAATTTAATCCGCGTGATGGTTGAAGGGCAATCTAAAGCGCAGATCGAAAGGATTGCAGATGAGATTATTGAGAAGGTTAATTCTTAGGATACTCCACCGTCACCTCCTCTTTCCTTATCATCTTACATCAAAAATACCCTCCCTTACCCGAACATCTTCCTCCTGTTGTCACGCCACCTTCCCTCTATTGTTACCTCGCCTTCCCCACTATTATCACCACGTCGCATGACGGGGTCCATCGTGTTACAATTTCTGAAATTATTTTTGCGCTAAAGGATCATGACGAGATGGACCCCGTCATGCGACGGGGTGACCAATAGAGGGAGGACTAGGTAAAAAAATAGAATAAGAAATTTTGACTCACGACAACGACATTTTAAAATCCCAACAAAAAAGCCGAGCCAGTTCTAAATGAACTGACTCGGCTTTTTGTTTAAACCTCTAGTTAACTAACTAGTTAGCTACAGCGATTGCATATTTTTTGCTTAGGTATTTTTCAACTTCTTTACGATCAGAAGATGACAATACGTTGTCAAAAATAATTATTTCCGAAATATCGCCATTAAAATCAGTGGCAGTACTGCTAGCGGTTGAATTACCGATAAACATATTAGCAGTAGGAGTCACCCAGTTATCAGATGTGGTTGTGGAGCTCAAATCAACAGTACCATTTTTATAACTGATAACCGCGGGAGATGCTACGGCAGCACCAAGAACGCTGTTAGGAGCCGCTGTGATGCAGATGATGTCAGCTTGGTTCACTTGAGAAACTGAGGTACCGCTATTGGTCGAGGAAGCTCCGTACCAAAATTTTGTAACACCAGCAGTACTAGAACTGTAGCTGGCGCCCCAACCATTGGTTGATTTTAAACCATTGTAAAATACTGCTTGCTCTGCAGCAAGAGTAGTGACTCTAGCTACGTAAAAAATTGTAAGAGCATTATTTGGAGAATTCAAAACAGTACCAGAAAAGGCAGTGTTGTCAGCTCCGAAAGCAACTGCTGGCAAAGAATTTATACTAGATGCTTTATAGGTAATAGCAGCAGAACTGGCCGTAAATGCATTTGTAGTGGTAAGTTGTGGGTTGACGTCATTCCACGTAGTTAGAGCGGTCGTATCTACTTCTTGAGAATCAGTAAAACTTTTATCCATAGTTGGCTCTAACCAAAGCATCAAACCTCTGATGCCATTAACCGGAGAACTTTGAGTTAAAGTTCTGGCAGTTGTTAATTTTGACTGTCTGAGAATTCTACTTGCCTGAGTAACACCAGCGATCAACACGCCAATGATTAAAATTACGATTGAAAGCTCAATCAATGAGAAGGCGCTAGTTTTATTTTTCATAGTTTTTGTTTGCTGTTTTTATTAGGAAGAAAAGTGGAACTTTTTATTAAAACATAAAAATAGCCGAGCCAACTCTGAGAGAATTGACTCGGCTTTTTTATTTAAAACCGAGCTAACTGAATTAACTAGAAACTGCGATTGCGTATTTTTTGCTTAGGTATTTTTCGATTTCTTTACGATCAGAATCTCTTAACACGGTGTCAAAAATAATGATTTCTGAGATTTCTCCAATGAAAGGAGTGCCTGCAGTAGTGCTTCCGTTGTTATCACCAATGAAGAAGTTGGAAGTTGGAATTGCCATTGCTGTACTAAGAGCGGCGCTGGCGATACTGGTGGCTGCTCCGTTTTTCCAAGTGCTGGCGTATTGCGTAGCAGCGGCGCCTAAAACAGTGCTTGGAGAAATAGTGCCACTAATAATTTCAGCAGTATTAGCTAATGTTAGCAATGATTCAGAAGTAATGGCACTAAAGTTTCCAGTAATGCTTTGATATCCAGAGGCTGTTTTAGAAACTCCAAAACCAGTTGATCCTGTAACGCCATTATAAAAAGCAGTATTGGCAACGGTCAGGTTGGTTGACTTAGCTACAACGAAAAATGTGTAGGTGTTGTCCGGAGTTTTAAGGAAGTCAGAGTTAGTTCCTTTCATGTTAGCACCAGAAGTTCCGCTAAATAGAAGAGCTGGAAGGCTGTTAGTGCCGTTGGCTCTGTAAGTAACAGTAGAGGTGCTGGCAGTTGTTGTGTCAAATCTGCGAGTAATTTGATCTTGAGGGTTAACATTGTACCATTTTGTAACTGAAGCTAAATCTACTTCTTCTGAATCAACAAGACTGGCTTCTAGAGTAGGTTCTAACCAAAGGATTAAGCCTCTGATGCTATTAACCGGAGCACTTTGAGTTAAAGTTTTAGCGGTAGTTAGTTTAGATTGTCTAACCACTCTACTTGCCTGAGTAACACCAGCGATCAACACGCCAATGATTAAGATTACGATTGAAAGCTCAATCAATGAAAAGGCGCTAGATTTATTTTTCATAGTTTTTGTTTGCTGTTTTTGTTGGGACGAAGGTGACGCGACTTCCACAGGAAGTGGAAATGGATAGAATCCGGCGGATTAGAATTCCTATTTTTATACCGTCAAGAATTATCTCGGCGGATGTTTCAACCTGTATTATTTTTGTACAGGCAGCAACTTTTTCTTTAAAAAATTTGTAGTCCAAAAATTATTACAACGCAATATTTGAAACTTGTGCAGCCTTATTTATCAATAGTTCAGAGAGTGGGAGTTTTTGTTTTTCTACTAAAATATAAACAAAATTGAGCAGATCTCTTTTGTCGAAAAGAAGGTTAAAATAATCCTTAATAAAAAAAACTTTAGAAAAAAAGTTCCGCTTCTCGCCGCGTAAAAAACAAAATAATTTGATCGAGAATTTGATCGAGTTTTTAGATTTTAAAATCTTCGCCAAGATAAACTTTTTTAACTTCCATGTTGTTGACGATTTCGTCTTTTGATCCAGAAGTTAAAATCATGCCATCGTAAACGATGTAGGCGCGATCTACGATTGACAGGGTTTCTCGAACATTGTGATCAGTGATTAAAACACCAATATTTTTACTGGTTAAATGCGACACCATTTGCCTGATATCATTTACAGCGATTGGATCAATCCCGGCGAAAGGCTCGTCAAGCAGGATGAATGAAGGGTTGGAAGCAAGAGCCCTAGCGATCTCAACTCTTCTGCGCTCACCACCAGATAATGCCAAAGCATGCGATTTTCTAATGTGAGTAATCGAGAATTCGTGCAGTAACTCTTCCAGTCTTGCCTTGCGCACCGACTCATTTTTCTCAGTAATTTCGAGAATTGAGTAGATATTATCCTCAACATTCATGTCGCGAAAAATTGAAGCTTCTTGCGGCAAATAGCCAACACCCAGGCGCGCTCTTTGATACATCGGCATGCTGGTAATGTCGATTCCGTCAATAAAAATATTGCCCTGCCCAACATCAACCAACCCAACAATCATGTAGAAACAGGTGGTTTTGCCAGCACCGTTTGGACCAAGTAAACCAACCACTTCACCTTGTTTGATTTCAAAACTAATGTCGCGAATAACAGTTTTTTTGCCGTATTTTTTACTTAGATTTTGCGCACTTAAAGTTTTAATCATGTCGTTTTTCTTTTGATTTTTTTGAGTCTTTTACGTCATCACCAATCACAACTACAACCCGCTTATCATCTTCCTCTGCAGACTTTTCTTCACGACTAACGAAGTTACTTTTTTTGCTAGTAATGTTGTAAATAAATTTATCGCCCCTCGCGACTGAAATACCATTGTTAACCATTACATTTTTTTCTAAAACGAAGACATCTTGCTTAGGATCGTAATATCCGCTGTCGCCAGTCGCGACAAAATCATCCCCAAAGATTTTTACCTTTTCGTCAGTGTAAATTTTTTTAATCGATGATTCTTGCGAGGCTTGAGAAGCTTGGCTTTCGCCACTTTTTTGATCTTTTTTTTCTTCGTAAAGAACAGTCATTTTCTGAGAAAATAAATTGCTGTCCGCTTTTTCAATCACAACATTTCCGATAAAATTAACTGTCTGAGATTTTCTCTTGATGTCGATTACATCCGATCTTATTTTTGTCGGCACTTCTTTGGTTGGATTGCCCTTGGTTGGCTTGCTAGATGCTTTTTTGACAGTGGTCGCATCGTTTGCGTAAGCTTGATCAGAAAAAAACAGAACAAAAAACAAAAACAAAAAATTTGTAAAAATTATGAAAAACCTTGGCATGAAATTTAATTTCGGACGTTTTGTTTTTTTTATTGTGGCTGGTTTGGTTCTAACTTTGATAATTTTTAGTATCCCCAAAAGCCTTGACGCAGAAGAGCTGGCGCAATTTAACCGCGATGTTAAGAACTACAATGTTAAGTTGCAAATTCTAAATCCCGGCGACAAGGTCGTCACAGAATTTATAGTCGCTGTAGCTGATGATGAGTACAAAAAAATGTACGGACTGATGAATAAAGAAAATCTTCCAGAAAATTTTGGCATGCTTTTTACCTTCGATAAAAGCCAAGTTGTCACGATGTGGATGAAGGACACTCTAATTTATCTCGACATGATTTTTGTCGATGATTCCGACACCATTGTAAGCATTAAATCCAAAGCCGCTCCCAAGTCTCTCGACATCATTTCTTCCGGAACGCCAGTAACAAAAGTTTTTGAGATCAACGGCGGCTTAAGCGAAAAATTAGGCATTGAAATCGGCCAAAAAGTTAAGGTTTTTAAGTAAAATGAAAATCTTTGTAATCGCAGATAAAATTTCCCAAAACCTGTCCGGCCTTGAAAAATCAGCCTTCTACAGCTTCATCGCAAAATCCCAAAAAGACGATTCCTCCGTCACCGACAAAATTGAAAAGATTATTTCCCAAACTAAAAAATCGGGCGACGCCGCTTTAATCAGCCTCTCCAACCAGTTCGACAAAACCAATTTTAAAAAACCTGCAGATTTCACCGTCACTGAAAATGAAATTAAAGACGCAGAAAAGTTAGTCGCTAAAGATGTCAAAGCCGCTTTAACAAAGGCTTTCAAGCGCATCAAATCTTACCATCAGAAACAATTACCAAAAGATTTTCGCTTCACAGATTCCGAAGGAGTTCAACTTGGAAATTTATGGCGCGCCATTGAATCGGTTGGAATTTACACGCCGGGCGGCAGTGCTTCTTACCCGAGCTCGGTCTTGATGTCAGCTGTTCCGGCACTGGTTGCCGGCGTCAAAAATCTCAGCATGTGCGTGCCCACTTCAGCTGGAAAAATTAATCCGGCCGTGCTGGTTGCCGCCAAAATATGTGGCATTAAAAAAATTTACAAAGTGGGCGGAGCTCAGGCAGTCACTGCTCTGGCTTATGGCACCAAAACAATTTCCAAAGTTAATAAAATTGTTGGGCCCGGAAATTCTTATGTTGCCGGCGCCAAAAAAATTCTTTTCGGCGAAGTTGGAATCGACATGATTGCCGGTCCAACTGACGTCACAATCATTGCCGACAAAAATAATAATGCCGATTGGATCGCCGCCGATGCGCTTTCGCAACTTGAGCACGGCGCTGATTCCAAAGCCTTCGTCATTGTCGACGACGAAAATTTTGCCGTAAAAATTTCCACCGCAATTCACGTGCTTTCGCAAAATTTATCCCGTCAAAAAATCATTGAAAAAAGCTTAGAAAATTCTGCAATTTTTGTGATTAAAAATTTGGATGAAGCCGTTCATCTGGCCAATTTTATCGCGCCGGAACATTTGGAAATCGCCACTAAAAATCCGCAAAAATTCGTCGCTAAAACCAACAATGCCGGCGCAATTTTTCTGGGCAAATATACTCCAGAAGCAATTGGTGATTACATGGCTGGCCCAAGCCACACCTTGCCCACAAGCGCTTCCGCAAAATTTTCCAGCGGGCTTTCGGTCTACGATTTCTTAAAAAGAATTTCGCTGATTTCCTGCGACAAAAAATCTTTCGCCAAACTTGAAAAAGCCACCGCAACTCTCGCCGCCTGTGAAGGTTTGGATGCTCACCAACTCAGTATTAAAATTAGAAGATGAAAAAAATTTTACGATTCGCACTGCTGATTTTTTTATTCGCAACTCCGCTATTTTCCTGCTCCAAAAAAGAAGAAAAAACTAACGCCGAAATCGCTTACACCAAAGCCGCCAAACTTCTGAAAGACAAAGGCTACGCCGCCGCCGGAGAAGCTTTCGCAAAAATTGAAGACGAATATCCTTTTTCAAAATGGGCCCTGAGGGCACAAGCCATGGCCGTTTACGCCTACTACAAAGAAGAAGATTACACCAAGTTGGTGCAAATAGTTGACGACTTCATCCGCCTCAACCCCGCCAACGAAAACGTGCCCTACATGATGTACATGAAGGGCCTGTCTTACTACAATCGCATTCCAGAAATTGATCGCGCCCAAGATAATGCTCAGCAAGCATCCTCCACATTCCGCGAATTAATCGCCCGCTTCTCTGATTCCACCTACACCAAAGACGTAAAAGAAAAATTGCTTTCCGTTGATGAACATCTCGCCGGCGCCAAAATGTCGGTTGGTCGCTACCAAATCAAAACCAGAAATTTCGTTGGAGCAATTAACAATTTTACCGAAGTAACAAAACGCTACCGCCTTACTAATCAAGTGCCGGAAGCCTATTTCAGATTGGCTGAAATTTACTGCAAAATCGGCTTGAAAGAGGAAGCGCTCGGAGCTTACCAACAATTACAGTCGTCATTTCCGGAAAATAAATGGTTGGCTCTAACTAAAAAAATTGACCCCTATTTATTTCAATGAGAAGTCACTTGGAACCTGGAAGTAAGCACATTTGGCTGCCTTACACCCAAATGCAAAATCACCTGCCCCAACTTGAAATTAAAACCGCCAAGGGCAGTAAAATTTTTCTGAAAGATGGCGGGGTTTTGATTGACGGCATCTCGTCTTGGTGGTCGACGGCGCACGGTTACAACCACCCTCACCTCGTCAAAGAAATTACCAAACAAGCCAAAATTCTGCCTCACATCATGTTGGCGGGATTTGCTGCAGAGCCAACGTACAGGTTGGCGCATCGCCTTTGTAAATTTTCTGAAATGGATCACGTATTTTTTTCAGACTCCGGCTCCACTGCCGTTGAAGTGGCAATGAAAATCTGCTGGCAGTTTCACATTAATTCCGGCGCGCACGGTAAAACTAAATTCATTTCCTTCAAAAATTCTTACCACGGCGACACTACTGGCGCAATGTCTCTCGCCGATCTTAATTCCGGAATGCACCAAAAATTCCAAAAAATTTTACTCGAAAATTTTTCGCTGGATCTGCCCCGAAATAAAAATGATTTAAAAAAATTCGAAGAGTTCATCAAAAAGAATAAAAATATTTTAGCCGGAATTTTTATGGAGCCACTCGTGCAATGCGCTGGTGGCATGGTTTTTCACGACGCCGAAATTTTGCGCGGAATTTTTAACGTCGCCAAAAAATACGAAATTCTTTTCGTCGCCGATGAATGTGCCGTTGGATTTTACCGCTTAGGAAAAAAATTCGCCTGCAGCCAAGCCGAAATCACTCCCGACATTCTAGTGCTGGGAAAGGCCTTAACTGGCGGCACCATGACACTTGCCGCAACCTTGGTCAGCAAAAAAATCTTTAAAAAATTCTTAAGCGATTCACTCGACACCGCATTAATGCACGGCCCAACTTTTATGGGCAACCCCTTGGCATGCGCTGCTGCCAATGCCTCGCTCGACCTATTCGAAAAAATTAATTACGAGAAAAAAGTTTTTGGAATCGAAAAATTCTTAAAAAAAGAATTAGAAAAATGTCGTAATTTCAAAAATGTGAAAGATGTGCGCATACTTGGCGCTCTTGGCGTCGTAGAGATTGAAGGTGACTTTAAAAAAATGTTGGACTTAAGAAAAAAATTCATCGCCTCCGGAATTTTCCTCCGCCCCTTCGCCAACTGCATCTACATCATGCCCGCACTAAACATCTCAAAATCTGATCTGAAAAAAATTACGGATGCGGTTTTGCAAGTGACTTCAGACTAATAAAAACCGGCCAGCCCGAGTATATTGCGTTTTTATTTTCGGCACAATCCCGTGCTCGCTCCCCTTAAGCTCAACCATCAGTAGCACAATTACAGATTCTGCACCTTACCTTTTTTGCGCTGACTGACTCGCCTTCGTCAATTTTTCTTCCAGCCCCGCTCTCAATTCTGTCGTTAAAATAATTCTCAAACCACTCGCACTATTTTGCACCGGAGCTTCGTGCTTTAACTCTTCGCGCAAATATTGTTGCAGATCATCTTTTACAATCGCAGCGCTAGACAAAATTAAATCTGTTTTGGAAGGGTCATTTTTAACTTTACCGTAGGCCTTCACCAACAATTCTTCCGCCGCTTTGAACTTCGCGGTTTTTATTCGCAGCCCATTAAAACAAGCAACCATGTCGTCGTCGACCATTTGCCGCTCAACCGAGGTACGATCAGGCAATTGATCACAACAAAATTTGAAGTGATTAATCGCCGATCTGAAGTCTTGTTTTTTGTAGCAAATAATTCCCAAGCTTCTGTGCGCTACAGTTTGCGACTGCACATTTAAATTTTTATCCTCAACAGCTGCGCGCAAATATTCTTCCGCTCTGCCAAAATTTTCCTGCGGATTTTTACCGCTTTGTGCGACGCGCAAATAAGACGCGCCCACCCCCATCAAAACCATCGATTTGTGTTCCGGAATGTCGTAAGCTTGCAGCAAAGAAAGGGCATTTTGGTTAAATTTTAACACCAGCTCCGGATCCCTCAGCGGACTAGTTCCGCCTTCTGCATTCGAGGCAATATTGAAAAAAGTCATCGCCAATCCTTCCACCAAAGATTTAGGAATTTCAGCCTGAATGATGTTGTAAGCGCGACGGAATTTTTCCACCTTGTCGCACAATCTATTCAAACTACCAACATCCTCCGCGGTCACTGCATTAGCCACTGCGTACATCTGAGCCGGGTTTGTAACTTTGTAAGGCTGCATCAAAATAATCATCTCCGCCCCCAAAATCTTTTTCTCCACTTCAACAAAATCATTTCCGTAATGATCCTTCAAATGGCCTTGGTTTTTTTCAAAAAGTTCTTGCGCTGATTTTAAGAGCGAGAGCGCTTTCTGCTTACTTCCACCATTCTGAATCTCAAAGACGGCAATGTCGGTTAGAATGGTAATTTTTTCAGCAGGACCAATTAGGTTAGATCCCAAATTCAATTCCAACTTTTGAAAATTTGCCCTCGCCTCCGCAACAAAACCACCTTCTTGCAAAGTGCCGGCCTGATGCAATAAAGCCTGGATCACGTCCCTGCCGCCGTTTGGCCTTGCAATCACTTCATTAAATTTTTGACGCGATTCTGCAGCTCTCTTTAATTTACCAAGCAGCAATCCCTGGCTGAGCAAAGTTTGATTTGAAACTTCGCCATTTGTCGTTCTTTCGATTTCGCCGGCTTTATTGTAAGCGTCCAAAGCCTCAGCGTTTTTTTCCATTACCAGGTTAGTGTGACCCAAGCTTCTCAAGGTGTCGTGCTTCAGCTGCAAATATTTTTCGTAAAAAGAAAATGCCTCGTGCGAAGAGCTAAATCTTTTGCCGCCCAGCACACCAGCCGCGACCGTTTGAGCAGCTTCTTCGTTGGCAAGAGATGCAAAAGTTTGTTCCAAAATACTTTTCGCCTCAGCGTAATTACCTAGCCTTAGATGTTGATGGGCAATGTCTCGCGCCAGAGATCGTGATTTTAAATCAAAAATATTTTTAGCATTTGCGCCGTCCAATCCACTGCGATCAAAGTAAGAAATTTCGAGCAAAGATTCTAAATCTTGCCTGATGGTTAGAGCGTTGCTTTCAATATTTTTTAGAAAATTATTTTCGTCAAAACCAAAGATATCGTGAGCAATGCCATGGTTTCGCGCTGCAACTGTGCGAGCCATAGAATCTCTAAAAATCGGCGCATTTTGAGTGTGAGTTTGCAGCGGCGTGTCAGCAAATTTTCCGACATCATTCAAACAAAGTGCAATTTTCGCCGCACAGAATTGCAAAATGTAACTTTTCTTTTCTGGATTAATTGAGGCACTATTTTGAACTAGCCTTAGATACTCAAGCTCCGACAAGGCAATTAACAATCCCGCATTAATCTCTTCTTTGTTTTTGACAGAAACATCTTCTCTCTCGCCCTCTTCCACAGCTTCATCTTTTTTAGCGCCAGATTTGGTTTTTTTAAAAATTGATTTGATCGCTTTTTGTAATTCTTTTTCCGCTTCAGGAATTATTTGCGGAACCAATTCTGCGCCGGTTTCTAAATTTAAAGTGCCAATTTTTTCGACAAGTTTTGGCAGTAATTCGTCCTTCGCAAGCTGCAAATAATTTTGCGAAGTAGCGTCAAATCCATCAATCATGGCTTGCGGCAGGTGCAGCATTAGATTTCTGATTTGTTTAAAAAAACTAAGCAAATTTCCGTCCTGTTTAACATCAGAAAAATCGATCAATTCTTTTGAGAGCTCGCCAACTTTAAGCAAGACGTTACCGAAATAATAACGGTCTTCTCTGCTTGCAAAATTAAGACTCGGCAGAATTGAGTCGTGCGCAATTTCTAAAATCTTGGCGCGGATTTTTGCGACGTAACGCTGACCAACTTCTCTTTGGAAATTAATTGTTTTTGGAAGAGTCGAAAATCTCGCTAAAACTTGATCGTAATTTTTGGCCGTGAGCTCTTTTTCCGCCTCAAGAATTAGTGAGATTTTTTGCCTGATGACAAAGAGATCTCCTTGCCAAGCCTCAATTCCAGTGGCCAAAGAGGCTGCGGAAGAAGATACTGAGGAAGAGGAAGAGGCTGCATGTGACTCGTCACCAAAAATTTTCGCCAAAGCCTCGAGGTGATTCAATTCCAACCCGCCCTCTCTTCTTGCCGCACCACGACTTCTGTCGACCAAGCCATATTTATTTCTGACGCAAGTCGGGTCGGAATCTTTAAATTTTATTTGCTGCGCGATGCTGCCAATTTGGCGAAGAATTTCAATATTTCCGGGACGCGTGGATAAAAACTGCTCGATTAGATTGTTGATTGCTGCGAGTGAGTTTAGGTCTTCAAGCCTGTCTTCGCCGGCTTTGCTAGATGATGCTCCGCCTGTTAATTGTGACGAAGATTTTGCTGCAGTTGATGATGCGGGAAGTGGTTTCATTTTGAATAATTTGAAAAGTTAGAAGTGGGTACGCCAACAAAACTACTCGCGATAAAAGCCCTCAATCACGTTTTTGAATTTTTCTTCGATTGCGTTTCTTTTTAATTTCATTGAAGGGGTGATGTCGCCGGACTCGATGGAGATTGGCGTTGTGGCGATGTGGAATTTTTGGATTTGTTCCCAGTGATCGTGGTTTTTATTGAGCTGATTAATATTTTTTTGCACGAAATTTTGTAAGATTTCTGACTTCAGAAATTCTTCCTCGGAACCCGAAAATTTAAATTTTTCTTGGAATTTTTTTAAGATTTCGAAGTCAGGGAAAAGCAAAGCTGAGGTAAAATTTCGGCCTTCCGCAATTACAAGCGCGCCAATTAGAAATTCTAAATTCTGCATTAATTTCTGCTCCAGCGGCACTGGGCTTACGTATTTGCCGTTGGAAGTTTTGAAGAGTTCTTTTTTGCGGCCAATAATTTTTACAAATCCCTCTTCATCAATTGCAGCAAGATCGCCGGTTTTGAGCCAGCCATTTTCAATTACTTCAGAAGTTTTTTCCGGCTGATTGTGGTAGCCGCGCATGACGTTGGAACCGCGCCCGAGTAGCTCGCCATCTTCAGCTATTTTAAGCTCTACACTAGGAAATGCTTTGCCAATCGTGCCGATTTTATGAGTAAGTGGGCTGTTAACCGCCAAAACGGGAGAAGCTTCGGTCAGGCCGTAACCGCAAAATAAATTGATGCCGATATTTTTGTAGAAGCGCTCCATGTCTGGTGATAGCGACGCTCCGCCGCAAATAATCATGTTTAAATTTCCGCCCAAACTGGCACGCATTTTTTTGTAAACCAGTGCGTCAAAAATTTTATCGCAGAAATTTTTGGAGCGACCTGCGTCCAGATTTAGAGCACGTTTGAAAGCTTTCTGTCCTAAAAATTTTTTGACAAAACCAGCAGAATCAATGCCGTCTTTGATGCGGGAGAAAACTTTTTCTAACACGCGCGGGACTGTCGTCATCAAGGTTGGGCGCACTTCGCGCAACAGATTCCCGACATTTTTTACATTGTCGG
>CANDYP010000031.1 GCA_947425005.1 Rickettsiales bacterium
TTTGTTCAAGAAGAATAAATTCTTTGTCTGAGTCAGTCCCCGACAAAGACATCCTCGGTCAAAGCCCCCCTGACAAGGGGGGTAGGGGGGTTTGTTAACGCAAACTCAGACCGAATTCGCGACAAGAAACCCCCCTACCCCCCTTGTCAGGGGGGCTTTGACCGAGCTCACCGTTCCACTACCCTACCCCAAATTATGCGCCCCTCCAAAAGAAACCCCGACCAAATCCGTGAAGTTACAATCACTCCCCACGTCAACGCCTACGCGGAAGGCTCTTGCCTCGTCAAATTCGGCAACACTCACGTGATTTGCACCGCCTCGGTCGAAGAAAAAGTTCCGCCATTTTTAAGAAACAAAGGGACAGGCTGGGTCAGCGCCGAATACAGCATGCTCGCCCGCTCCACCCACAGCCGCATGTACAAAGATCCACTCAAACCCAACGGTCGCGCCATTGAAATTCAACGCCTAATCGGCCGCTCTTTGCGTGCTGCGATTGACGTCAAAAAATTAGGCGAACGTCAAATCACAATTGATTGCGACGTGATCCAAGCCGACGGTGGCACCCGCTGCGCAGCCATCACCGGCGGTTACGTCGCTCTAGCAATCGCTGTAAATAAATTAGTAAACCAGAGAGTAGTGCGCGACAATCCCTTAATCGGCGCGGTTTGCGGCATTTCTTGCGGAATTTTTGAAGGCCAAGTTGTGGCCGATTTGGATTACCTGGAAGACAGCAAATGCGAGGTGGACAGCAACTTCATCATCAACAAAGACTTCAACCTGATCGAGATTCAAGGCACGGCAGAGCAAGGCTCGATGAGCTTCGAGCAAATTGCTCAAATGTTCGAACTAGCCAAAAAAGCCGCAAAAGAAATTTTCGAAATTCAGAAAAACGCGATTCAGAGCTAGTGGTAAACCTCTTTGCGGTGCGCAACCTTAATTACGTGAATGATTAATTTCTCGCCATCTTTGCTGCACAAAAGTCGGTAATCTCCAACACGAAATTTGTAAAGATCGGACAACTCTCCAAGCAATCCGATTAAATATCGGTCGGGATTGGTTTTGAGTTTTTCCTCAATTGCCTTGTCAATTCTTTTTCTGATTTCTGGAGAAAACTTCTCAAAATCTTTGTCCGCTCTCTTGCTGAATTCAACTTGCCACATGTGGTGATTTAATTGGGTTAGAGTTTGTACTTCTTTTTAATTTTTGAATAAGGAATCGCCTTCTCGCCAGACTTCTTAAACTCTGCGTAAAGTTTTTTAGCTTCGTGGTAATCAGCCAGATCTTGCCTTTTTTCTGCTAAATATTTTTCCAAAGCTTTTTTGATGTAGAAGCTTTTTGATCTTTCTTCGAGCTCGCAAATCTCGGTCAGGTCTTTGTCCAAACTACTTGGAATTTGCGCAGAAATTGTAACAACTTGATTTTGCATATTTTTAAAAATTAGTTTTTAACCAAACTTAGTAGCCCTTATTAAGTCTTAATAGTAAATAAATTTCTTAGTCGTGACTGAAATTCACAAAAAAAATCTCACACATTTTACCAAAGAAGAATTGTTGGAAGAGCTGGCCAAGCTTGGCGAGAAGCCGTTTCGGGCTAAGCAGATTTGGAATTGGGTTTACGCGCGCGGCGTCAAATCTTTTGACGAAATGACCAACATTTCCAAGGAAACTCGCGAAGTTTTGAAGACGAATTTTGTAATTGAACTACCGCAAATTTCGAAAGATTTAATCTCGTTTGACGGCACGCGAAAATATCTCGTCAAATTCCACGACGGTCGTGAAGTTGAGGCGGTTTTTATTCCAGAAGAGACGCGAGGCACGCTCTGCATCTCGTCGCAAGTCGGTTGCACTTTAGCGTGCAAATTCTGTCACACCGGCACTCAAACCTTAGTGCGCAATTTGGAATTTCACGAAATTGTGGCCCAGGTTTTAATCGCAAAAAATTTAATTTCGGACTGGGACAAAAATAATCGCAAACTCACCAACATCGTGTTCATGGGCATGGGCGAGCCTTTTTTCAATTACGAAAACGTCGCCAAGGCGGTGAAGATTTTAAACGACATTGAAGGGCTCGATCTCTCGGCCCGCAAGACCACGATCTCAACTTCTGGCTTAGTTCCGGAAATTTTGCGCTGCGCTGCCGAGTTAAAAACCAATTTGGCGATCTCGCTTCACGCCACTAACGACGCCCTGCGCACCGACATCATGGCGATCAACAAAAAATATCCGCTGAAGGATTTGCTCGCCGCGTGCCAGACCTACAACAAACTTAATCCGAATCAGAAAATTACTTTCGAATACGTGATGCTGCGCGGCGTCAACGACAAAGACGAGCACGCGCGCGAGCTGATTGCTTTGATCAAGAAATTTAACTTAAGCGCTAAAATAAATCTGATCCCGTTTAACCCTTGGGATGGCTGCGAGTACAAGAATTCTGAACTGGAGAAGATTTCTAGCTTTCAAAGAATTTTGAAAGATGCGGGCTTGGTGGCGCCGGTAAGAAAAACGCGCGGAGATGATGTGATGGCGGCTTGCGGGCAGTTAAAGTCGGAGTCGGAGAGGTTGAGTAAGGCGTCGCGGTTGAAGTAAAATGAGTTCGCGACGAGAAACCCCCTACCCCCCTTGTCAGGGGGGGGCTTAACCCGAGCTCGGTCAAAGCCCCCCTGACCAGGGGGGTAGGGGGGTTTCTCGTCGCGAACTCAATCTACCTAATTAAACAAATCCCCCACCTTCTTAAAAAAACTCTCCGACTTCGGATTGCTCGTTTTGTTCTGCATCAATTTATCCAGCTTCTGCAAGAGGTCACGTTCCTCACTCGAAAGCTTCACCGGGGTTTCGATTTCAATCTTCACGAACATGTCACCCCTTCTGCCGCCGGCGTTTAAGACCGACATCCCTTTCGATTTCAAACGGAATTGGTCGCCGTTTTGCGTGCCTTCGGGAATTTTTAAATTGGCCTTCTCGCCGTCAATCGTTGGGATTTCGACGTTGCCGCCCAGCGCCGCTGTCGTGAATTTAATCGGCACCGCAAAATGAATGTCGTCATTTTTGCGGGCGAAAAATTGATGTTTTTTGATCGTCATGAAGACGTAGAGATCGCCTGCCGGGCCGCCTCGCGCGCCGGCCTCGCCCTCGCCAGTCAACCTGATTCTGCTACCCTCTTCTACGCCGGCCGGAATTTTTACGGCCAAAGTTTTGTCTTTGTTGACGCGCCCTTCGCCGCGACAGGTTTTGCACGGATTTTTAATGACCTGACCGACGCCGGCACAAGCGCCGCAGGTGCGCTCCACGATGAAGAAGCCTTGCTGCGCCCTGATTTTTCCCGAACCTTTACAATTGGAACATTCCACCGGCCTTTCGCCTGCTGCCGCGCCGCTGCCCGCGCAAGAGCCGCAAGTTGACGGAATTGCAAAGGAAATATTTTTAGTAGTACCGCGAAAAGCTTCTTCGAGCGAGATTTCTAAATTGTAGCGGATGTCGGATCCGCGTTGCGCGGCGCTTCTTTTTTTAGTCTGCCTGCCCCCGCCGGACTCGCCAAAAATGTCGGAAAAATTACTGAAGATGTCGTTGAAGTCGAAACCTTCGAACCCTTGACCGCCACCGTGGCCGCCTTGGCCGCCGCGCCCACCACCATTTCCAAAAGCATCGTGACCGAATTGGTCGTAGCCGGCTTTTTTCTGGTCATCTTTTAGAACTTCGTAGGCTTCTGTAGCTTCTTTGAATTTAGTTTCCGCTGTTTTGTCGTTGGGGTTGCGATCAGGATGGTACTGCATCGCCAGCTTGCGGTAAGCTTTTTTGATCTCATCCGGCGACGCATTTTTGGCAACGCCAAGAATTTCGTAGTAGTCTCTTTTGCTCATTTTTTTGGAAAGTTTTTGGGGGGAAATTTGTTGCTAAAAACCTAGTTACGAGGTCAGTTTTTACAAGCGAGTTTTGTAAAAAATTGAGCAAATTTCGTACATGCCTCGCGCCCTTGAAGCTGAAGGACTTTGAAAGTTTTTGAAAAAATTGTACGTACGTACAATTTGTACTTTTTACGCAGCTTTTTTTAACCAAAAAACCAGCTGATTAAAAGCATCAAAACGGTGCGAAATTTGGTCTTTTAATTGTGGGTCAATTTCACCAAAAGTTTTTTCCATTTCGTCTTTGATGAAAATTGGATCGTAGCCGAAACCTTGAGTGCCGCGAGCTGGAAAGGCCAACTTGCCGTCAACTCGACCTTCGAAAGAAATTGTGAAATTGGTTTTGGGATCAAACAGCGTGAGGTTGCAAATGAAGTGAGCGCGCGGGTTGCGCGCGGAATCGATTCCGAGTTTTTTCAATTCAGTAAAAATTTTTTCGAAAGCAAAGTTGAAATCATTTTTTCCTGCCGAGTTTTTGGCGAAACGTGCCGAATGGATTCCGGGCGCGCCGCTTAAGGCTTCAACGCACAAGCCCGAATCATCCGCCAGCGAAAAAAGATTGGTTTTGCGGGCGTAATACTGGGCTTTGAGAAGCGAATTTTCTGCGAAGGTTGCACCGGTTTCTTCTGGCTCCGGAATGTTTAAATCAAAAGTTGGAATTGCTTTGATGTTGATTGATTGAAGCAGCTCTGCGATTTCGGTAAATTTACCACGATTGTTGGTGGCGATCAGAATTTCAGCGGGGAGTTGGAAAGTCATCTTTTGGAATCCACAAATTAAAAAGCCACGCCCCGCAATTGAATGCGAAACGTGGCTTTTTTAAATAAATTTAAACTACTCAGCGTCTTTTTCTGGAGCGGCTTCAGCGACAACTTCCGCAGGAGCTTCTGCGGCAGCTTCTGCAGCAGCTTTTGCTTCAGCGGCGGCAGCTTTTTCTGCAGCAGCAGCGGCAACTTTTGCTTCTTCTGCTTTAGCGGCTTCAGCAATTGCAGCTTCTTTGGCTTCGTTTTCTTTTTTAACTTTGTCCAAAGCTTTTTTCTTCAAATTGCTGCCTTTTGCTTTTGGAGCAAAATCAGGTTTGTATTTTTCAGCGCCTTGAACGCCAAGAGCGTTCAAGAAACCAGCGACTCTTTCTGAAGGTTGAGCGCCAACAGAAAGCCAGTGTTCAATTCTTTCTTTGTCGATTGTGATGCGGTTTTCTTTGCTGTCGTCAAGTAATGGGTTGTAAGTGCCCACCTTTTCAAGGAATTTAGAATCTCTTGGGGAAGTGCTGTTGGTGACAAGAATGCGGTAGAAAGGCAAATTTTTTCTGCCCCCTCTAGAAAGACGGATTTTTAACATTTTGAATTGTATTAATTTTTTAAAAGAGCGCCGCCCGTTAAGATAATTGGGTTGGCTCTGGATCAACGGTTTTCGAGGAGCGGCGCAATTTATTTAGCGAAGATTTTTTTGCAAGCGATTAATTGCCGCATTTGTTCAAGGTGCGCGAAGCTCGAGCGATTGGGTTGGTTAGGTAAAAATTGTAATCTTTAGCCGCAATTTTTTCCGCATCCAACTCGCCGGAAATGTTGTCCGATTTAACCCAGTGGGCTTTGGTCACTTTGTCCAAATTGGCAAAAGTTGCGTGAGCTGCAGACAAGGAATTTCTAAGCTCGGCCAGGTTTTTAAAGCCCAAATCAAGATTTAAATTTTGTGCTAATTGCAAAATAATTTGCCAGTCGTCCAAGGCTTCACCTGGCGCGAACACTGCTCTGGTGCTTAGCTGCGCCCGACCTTCAAGATTAACGTAAGTCGCCTCTTTTTCGCTGTAAGCGCTTGCTGGCAAGATCACGTCCGCATGTTTGGCACCGGAGTCGCCGTGGGATCCGAGGTAGACCACAAAAGAATTTTTTAGCTTGGAAAAATCAATTTGATCGTCAACTGCGTGCAGGAAAATTAGCTTGATTTCTTCCGATTCGGCTTTGTCTAAAATGGCTTTGGTGTCAATGTTGGCGCCGCTTGAAACAAACTCCACTTCTAAGCCGTTGAGCAATCCGGTTGATTTCGCCAGCAGGTTAAAGCCATTCCATTCGTCTTGGATTAGACCGTATTTTTCGGCGATTTTTTTGGCGTAATTTAGGATTAGCGCGCCGTCTTTTCGGCTAGTCAGATCAACGCCCAAGACCAACATCGGCTTTTCGGCTTTTTCTAAAATCGCGCTGAATCTTGATTCACCGTCGAGCACATTTTGTAAGGCCAAAATGCTGTCGCCAAGATTGTCGTAAGCGTAGGTTAGATCAGTGTTACAGCCGATCGCGGCGATTTTGATTTTCTTGGAAAGTGATCTTTTTTTGATGCGGGCGTTGAATAAAGGCGCGTCTTTTCTGGGGTTAACGCCAATTAACAAACAAGCGTCCGCCTCGTCGATGCCGGCAATTGCAGTGTTGCAAAGGTAAGAGGCGCGGTCCTTAGCGCTAATTTTTTCGCCATTCAAACGGCAGTCAATGTTGTTCGAACCGAGCTGAGCCATTAAATTTTTGAGCGCGAAAATTTCTTCGGCGGCGGAAAGCGGGCCGGTTAAAGCGGCGATTTCAGAACCTTGCAGAGTTTTGATTTTGGCCACTACTTCGGCAATTGCTTCGCCAAAATTTGCCGCGACTAGCCTACCCTCTTTTTTGACGTAAGACTTGTCTAGACGCTGATATTTCAAGCCGTCGTAGCAGAAACGGGTTTTGTCGGAAATCCATTCTTCGTTAATTTCTTCGTTCAAACGCGGCAGGATTCGCATTACTTCCAAACCGCGCGAATCAATGCGGATGTTGCTTCCCACCGCATCCATTACGTCGATGCTTTCGGTTTTTTTCAATTCCCAACTTCTGGATTTGAAAGCGTAAGGCTTAGAGGTAAGCGCTCCCACCGGACAAAGGTCAATGATGTTGCCCGACAATTCTGACTTCAAATTCTGTTCGAGATAAGTGGTGATTTCCATTCCTTCGCCACGATTTACGGCACCCATTTCGGCCGTTCCCGCCACGTCTTCAAGGAAGCGCACGCAGCGTGTGCAGTGGATGCAGCGCGTCATTTGAGTTTTGACTAGCGGCCCCAAATCTTTGTCTTTTACCGCTCTTTTATGCTCGTGAAATTCGCTTTTGCCGGAGCCGTATTGGTAGGCCTGATCTTGTAAATCGCACTCGCCGCCTTGGTCACAGATCGGGCAATCAAGCGGGTGATTGGCCAGCAGGAATTCCATCACGCCCTCGCGAGCTTTCTTCACCATCGGGGTATCGGTGTGGATTCTCATCCCCTCAGTGACCGGCATGGCGCAAGATGCCACAGGCTTTGGCGGCATTCCCTCAACTTCCACCAAACACATGCGGCAGTTACCGGCGATCGCCAATCTCTCGTGGTAGCAAAATCTTGGAACCTCTACTTCAGCCACTTCGCAGGCTTGGATGATTGTGATTCCTTCGGGAACTGAAGTGCTTTTACCGTTGATTGTGACTGTAAGCATGGGGAGAAAATAAAACTTCGGATGAGAGCAAAGCGGGGGCAAAAAATTAGCGCATCTGACTTGCGCCAGACGCGCCAAAGTTTTTTAAACTAAAAATTTTTCAAATCTAGAACGGAATTTCGTCGTCGTTTTCTTCAACAGAAACATCGTTACTGCGAGATTTGTAGCTGGATGAACTGGAAGGTTGAGAGTCTGATCCGCCGCCACCTACATTTCTTGAATCTAAAATTTGTAAAACAGAATTAAAATTTTGCAGAACAATTTCGGTTGTGAATTTTTCGACACCATTGCTGTCCGTCCATTTTCTGGTTTGCAGCGAGCCTTCGATGTAAAGTTTTGAACCTTTTTTAACGTAATTTTTTACGACACCGACCAAGCCAGGTGAAAAAATTACCACACGATGCCACTCGGTTTTTTCTTTTTTCTCGCCAGTAGTTTTATCTTTCCAACTGTCTGAAGTTGCGAGAGAGAAATTTGCAATTTCACGACCATCTTGTGTGGATCTTACATCAGGATCTTGTCCCACGTTACCAACTAGAATCACCTTGTTAATCGACATATCTGCACCTTTAAAAAAATTTGAAAATATTTGAAAAAAAATAAGCTTGGATTTTACCACTTTTGAAAGTGATTTTTAAAAATGGGCCCCAAGCCAAAGCGAGCAAAAATTTATAAACCGCCTTAACAATACACAAGAAATTTGTCTCAGATTTCTAATTAATTTTAGTTAATTTCGGTTAATCTTTTTGAGGGGAAAATTTTCTGAAATTGCCTTTAAATAGGCTGTTGCAAAATTATTACCTCGTCCATAAAACGCGCGTCGCAACTCCTGCAAAATCAGCCAAATACCTTCGCCTAATTTATGAAAAAACTTCCGCTTTTTCTTGCTTGTCTAACTTTAATTTTTTCTTCAATGAATCTCGCATCTGCACAACCAACAAAATCTGCTTCGGCAAAAAATGACTTGGAAAACACACTTTACATCGACCTAAAATACGGTCGCGTTGTAATTGAAATGTTGCCCCAAGTTGCGCCAAAACATGTCGAAAGAATCAAAACTTTAACCCGCAAAGGATTTTACGACGGCATCGTGTTTCACCGCGTCATTGATGGCTTCATGGCGCAAACAGGCGACCCGACTGGCACCGGAATGGGCGGCAGCAAATTACCAGATTTAAAAGCTGAATTTTCTGACGAGCCTCACATCCGTGGCGCCCTTTCAATGGCCCGCGCTTCCGATCCAAACAGCGGCAACAGTCAGTTCTTCATCGTCACCAAAGATTCTAGATTTTTAGACACACAATACACGGTCTGGGGCCGCGTTACTAAAGGAATGGAATTCGTCGACAAGATCAAAAAAGGTGGCGGAAGAGATGGCAAAGTAAACGACCCGGATGCGATGATCAAAGTGCGCGTTGCCGCTGATGCAGAGAAAAAATAAGAGGAAATTTTAGACAAAAAGAAACCCAAGGGTCATGGTCAGTCGAGCTGGCCAGAGGATTTCCTTGGGTACACGCCGCCATTCTTTGAGTCAGTTTTTTTTTGTCAATCTAAAATTAACACCACAAACAAATCACCTCAAATGCACCACATCACACGGGATACGCTAGAAAAATTTTTATCCAAATCCAGATTAGCAAAATTCTCTTCGATGTCCGGCAGCAGTAGTTTTCAAGATTGCTTGGAGATCTATTTGTTAAATATGCAGTGCAGCGCAAAGCTTTACACGGCCCTTAGTCAGTTTGAAATAATCTTACGCAACGCGATTAATGTGCAGCTAATTGAAAGCTACGGATCCACTTGGTTCTTGAATAAGAATTTATTTTTTACTGAGCACAATACCGCATCGCTACTAAAATCCCAAATTCAACTTAAAGAAAAAAACAAAGAAATTAATTCGTGCAACATTACAGCCAGTTTAACTTTTGGTTTTTGGGTCAATCTGTTTAACTCCGATTACGACAAGATTTTGTGGAGAAATATTTTATCTAATATTTTTTCTGCCCAACACAAAAAACCATCTAGAGGACTTATTCGAGAGCGGTTAAAAAATTTTAACAGATTACGGAATAGAATCTCGCATTGCGAACCGGTTCTGGGTCAAAAATTAACGACTTATTATTTGCAACTGATTGAAACCATCTCTTGGATCAACCCTGAAATTGCCAAATGGCTTGACGAAGAGATTGATTTTTCTCGATTAATTCCGCCGCTCGAAAATTTTATTCGCTCAAATGCCTGCTCAAAATGACTTACGACAAAAACAATATTTTTGCTAAAATTATTCGCGGCGAAATTCCGGCGAATAAAGTTTACGAAGACGAAAAAGTTTTGGCTTTTCACGATATTTCGCACGCAGCGCCAACTCATGTTTTAGTAATTCCCAAAGGCGAATATGTTGACTTTGTTGACTTCACTTCTCACGCTGCCGCGCCGGAAATCTCACACTTCTTCAAAAAAGTTAACGAAATTGCGCAGCTCCTAGAGGCAGACAAATCAGGCTTTCGCCTCATTTCAAATATCGGCTCCAATGCTCACCAAACTGTGCCGCACTTTCACGTACACATCTTGGCTGGTAAAAAATTAGGGCCGCTTTTGGTGTAGCAACCAGCGGTCTTGACCACTTTCATCTAATAAATTCTTGAGGCAAAAATGGACAAAAAAATTCACGAAGCAACTCGCGTAGTTCACGCTGGGCGCGATCCCAAAGAACAAGGCTGGATGGTTAATCCTCCAATTTATCAAACTTCGACGATTGTTTTCCCGACGCTCAAAGATTTGATTTACGCAGAGCGCGGCTACTCCAACAACGATCTCGTCGAACCTTACGAACTCAAATACGGCCGCTACGGCACCCAAACCAATTTTGCTCTCGAAAAAGCAATTGCCGAGATTGACGGCGGCTACAATTCCTTCGTCACCTCTTCCGGCGCCGCCGCAATTAACACCGCTCTCGTGGCCTTCCTGAAGCAAGGTGACCACATGCTTTTGGTCGACAATGTTTACTCGCCAACTCGCAGTTTCGCCGACAAATTTTTGAAAAAACTCGGCATCGAAACCACTTACTACGATCCGTTGATCGGCGAAGACATCAAAAAATTAATCAAGAAAAACACCAAAGTAATTTTCTTGGAAAGCCCTGGATCTCTAAGCTTTGAAGTACAAGACGTTGCCGCGATTTGCAAAGTGGCGAAGAAGCACGGCGTCGTCACCATCGTCGATAATTCTTGGGCCAGCGGCATTTATTTTAAACCGCTGGAGCACGGCGCCGACGTCGTCGTGACCGCTCTCACCAAATACATTAACGGCCATTCCGACGTGATGATGGGCGCGATTACCGTACAAGAAAAACATTTCCGCGTGATGTACGAAGCCTTCCGCTACATGGCCGTCACCGCTGCGCCGTTTTCTTCTTACTTGGTTCAGCGCGGATTGCGCACTTCCAAACTCCGGATGGATCACTGCTTCAAGTCAGCGCTCGAGCTTGCAACTTGGCTTGAAGGCAGACCAGAAGTCGAAAAAGTTTTCTACCCCGCCCTTGAATCCGACGCCGGCCACAAATTGTGGAAGCGTGATTTTACTGGCGCGGCCGGCTTGTTCACCATTGTTTTGGATCGCAAATATTCCAACGAATCCCTCGCCCGCATGGTCGACAAGCTACATTATTACGGCATGGGCTATTCCTGGGGCGGCTACGAATCATTGATTCTGCCAATTGATCCAAGCGGTGTGCGTAGCGCCACCAAATGGCCTTACGCTAACAAAACCTGTCTGCGAATTAACGTTGGTTTGGAAGATGTGGCAGATCTGCAAGACGATTTGGAAGCCGGATTCAGAAGGCTTCGCAAATAATTCCAATCAAAAGCAAAATGAAAAAACGCGCCGCATTTTCTTTGGTCGAACTCTCTCTGGTCATTCTAGTCATTGGTCTTCTAGTGGCGGGAATAGCCCAGGGGCGCGGCATGGTGATGCAAGCGAAACTGCGTGCCGCTCAAATGCAAACCGCACAATCTCCCGTCAACGACATTCCTAATTTGGTGGTTTGGTACGAAACAACTGCAACAAGAAGTTTTGACGCCTCTGAAGCTGTTGATGGCGCTACAGTTAGCACTTGGTATGATCTCAATTCGCAATCATTAGCTGCTGTTAACGCCACCCAATCTACCTCTTCTTACAGACCTCTTTACAGCACCAACGTTTCCAACAGCTTGCCGATGCTAAAATTCGACACTACCGCCTATCGTTATTTTACAATGCCGAATGGAACCGTGCCTTACAATAACAGCAATTACACAGTATTTTTGGTAAGCAGAACGACCGCCTGCGGTAGCTTGTGCGTAATATTATTTTCAGGCGATTCTGGCGCTAACTCATTTAATTCGTTTTATTACACTGACACAGGCGTATCAGATATATGGAGTAGTAACAATTTATCAGCGACCGTCTCAACAGTAAATTTGCATGTTTTTTCCTTCCTCTACAATAACTCAGTTGGCAGAACAATTTACATTGACGGCACTTCAAGCGCTACATTGTCTAATACCAACAGAACCAGCACCTCTGGCAATAATTGCATCGGCGGCTGCAATTCTCATGCAGACGGATTAAATGGCTACATCGGTGAGCTGATTATTTTTGGTCGCGCCTTGAAAAATGAAGAGAGGAAGTCGGTGGAGAAATATCTCAGTCGCAAATGGGGGATAGCTGTCAGCTAGTTTAGCCTAGAATAGTCTTCAAATCGAGATCGCAAAAAACCAACAAATAGTAGTAGAAGAATTTCCCCGCCAGCACCAAAAGCAAAAATTGCTTCACATCAGTTTTGAAGAATCCCGCCATTACGGCGAAGGGATTGCCAATCACGTCCAGCCAGGAAAACAAAAGGATCCACACTAAAAATTTCTGCCATTTTTTTTCCGCCGCTAAAATTTCTTTTTCTTTTTTTCTAAAAAATTCTGTGCGGCGCAAAAACAAAAAATATTTGCCGATCCAGTAATTCGTAAGCGATCCGAGCAGGCTGGCACTTAATCCTAAAATAAAAATCAAATTGGTGTTGTAGTGGTGCAGCGCCACCATTGCCTGCGCCACCATTTCGCTGCGTGGTGGGAGAATTAAGGCGGAGAAAAAGCTGTCGCAGAAAAGAAGGAAGTAAGCTTCTGAGATGTTCATGACGTTATTTGATTGAGTTCGTGACGAGAAACCCCCCTACCCCCCTTATCAG